>JABDBV010000008.1 GCA_013288395.1 Gammaproteobacteria bacterium
ATTAACAACTTGAATGTTGCCTATTCTCTGTTCATGTATCCCTGCATACACCAAATACCCTTTTTTTACTCGTGAATTAGCGATACTTTCATAATATTTGATGCCTTTTAGAAAATCAGGATGATAGGTTTGAGACGATTTAATTTCAATTGGAATTAATTCGTTGGATTGCTTATAAATAATATCCACTTCATTTTGATGATTATCGCGGTAATAATAGAGGTTAGGTTCAAGCCCTTGATTTAAGCGCGATTTAACTAGCTCAAGCACAACTAAATTTTCAACCAAAAATCCGCGTAATGGATCACGAATGAGTTGCTCAGTATTTTCTATACCAAGCAGATACGTCGCAAGACCTACATCGTTAAAAAATAATTTAGGTGCCTTGAGAATACGCTTACCAAAATTTTCAAAATAAGGGGTTATTTGCAGAATAATAAAGGATGCCTCTAGTACGGATAACCATTGGTTAATCGTATGGCTTGATATGCCTAATGTACTATAAATTATAATTTTAGTCAGTTTGGCAGAAGGACGAACATGTCACAAACACCCATACGGATCATTCAAATAAGCGATATACATTTATTAGCGGATACCAATGGGTCGTTGTTAGGTGTGAATACCCAAGAAAGTTTTGATGCAGTAATTGAATTAGTGCGGAAAGAAAAAGAACCCTTGGATTTGATTCTTCTTTCTGGTGATTTAGCACAAGATGGTTCAGAGATTGCGTATCGACGTTTGTCTTCGTTATTAAAAGTATTACAGATACCCATTTATTTTGTGCCTGGTAATCACGATCATCTCAAACAGTTGGCTCATGTTTTTCCTACTGATGCCATATCTAACAAAAAACAAGTGATTATCAAGAATTGGCAGTTAATTTTATTAAATTCTCAGGTGCCGGGTATTGTGCATGGTCATCTGGAACGTTCAGAATTAGATTATTTAGAACAGTGTTTAAAAGCGTATCCAGAACACCACGCCATCATTGTTTTTCATCATCAACCGGTTCCTGTCGGATGTGCTTGGTTAGATAAGCAGGGATTGACCAATGACCAGGAATGTTGGCAAGTGCTTTCTTCTTATCCTCAAGTCAATACTGTGTTATTTGGTCACGTGCATCAAGAGTTTGAACAAACGGTACATGGGATCAAATGTTATTCACCGCCTTCTACCTGCATTCAATTCAAACGCAAACAAGACAAATTTGCTTTGGAAAATATACCACCTGGCTACCGTTGGCTGAATTTGTACGCAGATGGCCGCATTGAAACGGGCATTCGTCGGGTGAAAAAATATATTGGGGTGTTTGAGGAAAATGCGAAGGGGTATTAAGCAAGTGTAGCCTGGACACGCTTTTTGTAATGAAGGGGTCAAGTCTCTGCTTAACGAATATTAAAGTATCAGTAATCGTTCTTTTGAGTTTTATTTATTCGTTAAGCAGAGACTTGACCCCTACGGGATTCTGTCGGATGTGCTTGGTTAGCAAGTGTAGCCAATTAGGCTTCACTTACGCCAAAACATACTATAAACCAGCACAAACAAAACAAAGGCGCTGATTAAGGTAAACCAATAATCCCGTATTGCGGCGTAAAATCCAACGAGGAGAGCAACGCGTACAATTTGCGTGAAAACCAGCAACAATAATCCTAATTCAATGATGCCAAGAGGCGTAAAGGATAATGCTAATTGCCAAATGGCAAAACGGCTGGTGGGGATAACGGTTAAATGTAGCCACTCTGCTTGTATGTTTTCACTACCGTGCTGCATCAAAAACAGGATTCCGCCAAGACAAACGAAGATTGCCGAAGAATAAATGCCTGCTAATAAAAGCATGCCCATGATGGCTTGTATTTTGCTGGCAGAGAGCATTTAAGCGTTTCCTGTAAGGGTTTTATAAAGCATTTGTATGGCGATTAAGCAAATGACAATGCTAAAGATAATGCGTAGCGTGCGGATGTTGATCTTAGATAATATTCTTGCACCAAATAAAGACCCGCCTGTTACGCCAATCATAACGGGAAATGAAATGGCCGGGTTAATAAACCCATGCGAAAAATAAATGCCAGCACTAACGGCAGCGGTGATACCAATCATAAAATTACTGGTGGTGGTGGCAACTTTGTACGGTAAGCGCAATGCTTGATCCATCGCGAGTACTTTCAATGCCCCTGATCCAATGCCTAACAAACCAGATAACACACCCGCAATTCCCATCAAAAAAAGTCCCAAGGGAACATGTTGCACGTGGTATTCTTGCAAACGATTTTGGAGAGGATACGTCCCATCTAATTTTAAAAAGGTTCCCCATGTGTGTGAAGGCGCTAGAATGTCATCTTCTTCTTTACGATGCATCGTTAAATAAGCCGAAAAAAATAAAACAAAACAAAAAACGATAGTTAATAATGTGGTAGAGATCACAGCAATAAGTAATGCACCTATAAAGGCACCCGTTACCGCAGCTGTTTCAAGAAACATTCCAATACGCAAATTAGTATAACCTTCACGTAAATAAGCAGCCGCAGCCCCTGATGAAGTGGCAATGACGGAAATCAGTGATGCACCCATGGCATAGTGGATATCGATGTGAAATAACAATACCAGTACAGGAATGACGACAATACCACCACCGAGGCCTGTGAGTGCGCCTAATAAACCGGCTAAAAAGGAAAAGGCCAGCAAGATGATAGAGAATAGAGTAATAGTCACGTGTTTCCTTAATAAGTTTAAAATTATAAGGTAAAATGCCGAGATAGAGAATAAGTAAGGAAGTGTCTTTGATGCGGCAATGGCAACAACTCGTTTATGTCATGTTTTTGTGCATTTTTTCATCCATTGCCTATGCAGGCATGTATGGGAGCAGCCTGTGCAAAGAAGAAGGCTATCATTGTGTGAAAATTAAGCGCAGTCAATCATGGCGCTCGCTTTGGCCAGATGATCACGATCGCGACATTGTCATGCGCGTCAATCGAATGAATACGCAATTGTACCCGGGGTTACGCATTGCGGTGCCAGATGATCTGCCCGAAGCGGATATCATGGATTTTGCTCCTTTTCCCAATCAAATCGAATCAACCAATGAAAAGTTGATTGTGGTCGATCCGGTGGAAAGAGCGTGGGGTGCTTATGATGCGAGTGGGATGCTGGTGCGTTGGGGGCCTGTCTCTGCTGGTTCCGATTGGTGCCGTGATTTGGACGAGCCCTGTCACACCCATGATGGTTCGTACCGCATTTTTACCTTAGGAAGCAGCAGTTGTTATTCCACGAAGTTTCCGCTGCCAGATGGCGGCGCGCCTATGCCTTATTGTATGTATTTTAATAATGGCCAAGCATTGCATGGCGAACCCAATGGATTGCCTGGTTACAATGCGAGCCACGGTTGTGTGCGGCTTTATGTGAATGATGCGGAATGGTTGCGCTATGATTTTGTAGAAGGGCCCAATGCGGATAATGATTATCGTGGAACGCAGGTGATTGTGAAGCCTTATGAATGATATTTAGCAGAATAGTCAGCCCGCCATATTTCTTGACTGGGCTTCTACTGATCGCTACCCTTGAGCAAAACGTATTATAACCAACAGGAAAAGTAACAGGTGAACATCATAGATCATTTCGATATCCCCTATTACCAATACTTGAATGAAGAAAGCCAACTTGCAGATGACGCCCCAGCATTGGCAGAAGATAATCAAGCATTATTGCATCTTTATCGTTTGATGGTGTTAGTGAGGACAATGGACAGCAAAGCAATTGCGCTGCAGCGTACAGGAAAATTAGGTACGTATCCCTCAACGCGCGGACAAGAAGCGGTGTTTGTGGGTGTGGGACATGCAATGGAAAAAAAAGATATTTATGTTCCTTATTATCGCGACATGGGCACGTTGATTCAACGCGGTGTGAAATTATCTGACATTCTTGCCTATTGGGGTGGAGATGAGCGCGGGAATTGTTTAGGTGATGATAATGGAAATTTTCCATTTAGCGTGCCAGTAGGCAGCCAACCGTTGCATGCTGCAGGCGCAGCATTTGCTAGCAAGTATCTTAAAGAAGATCGTGTGGTCGTGTCTATGTGCGGTGATGGCGCGACATCACAAGGTAATTTTTATGAAGCGATGAATGTGGCGGGTGTTTGGAAACTGCCGGTGGTATTTGTCGTGTGTAATAATCAATGGGCTATTTCTGTGCCGCGGCAAGTACAAACAGCCGCACACACACTGGCGCAAAAAGCAATCGCAGCCGGTTTTAACGGGGAACAAGTAGATGGTAATGATATTATTGCCGTACAACATCGTACCGCGGAAGCCATCAAACAAGCACGTTTGCATGGTGAACCGCGTTTACTAGAAATGATTTGTTATCGTCAACATGATCACACCACGGCTGATGATGCCACTCGGTATGAACCAAAAAATTTGCGTGATCAAGAATGGGTAAAAGAGCCGGTGAAACGTTTGCAGCGTTACTTAGAGAAACGCGGTATCTGGACAGAGCAACAACAAGAAGCATTACAAGTAGAGTGCGCAGCGGAAGTCGATGCGACTGTAAAAGAATATCTCAATCTGCCGCCACAGCCATTAGAATCGATGTTTGATTATCTCTACGCGAGTTTGCCAGCCATTTATAAAGAACAGCGCGATATGCTGAAGAACATGAGGGAAGTAAACGCACATGGCTGAGATAACATTAGTGGAAGCGATCACATTAGCGCTTGCCCATGAAATGCAAGCGGACCCAAGCGTTATTGTGCTGGGTGAAGATGTAGGCAAAGATGGTGGCGTGTTTCGCGCCACACTGGGTTTGCTCGATAAATTCGGGCCAGAACGTGTGCTGGATACGCCGCTCGCTGAATCAATGATTGGTGGTTTGGCAGTGGGCATGGCGGTACGTGGATTGAAGCCGGTGGCTGAATTTCAATTTTTGGGATTTATTTATCCCGCGTTTGATCAAATTGTTAATCACGCAGCGCGTTTACGCAACCGCACACGCGGAAGTATGCATTGTCCAATCGTTTTTCGTGCGCCTTGCGGCGCTGGTATTCATGCACCTGAACATCACTCCGAAAGCACAGAAGCTTATTTTGCACATACACCTGGTTTACGAGTGGTTATTCCTTCTTCACCTGCGCGTGCGTATGGTTTATTGCTGGCTTCTATCCGAGATCCAGACCCAGTAATTTTTTTAGAGCCATCGCGTTTATATCGCTATGCGAAACAAGAAGTAAAAGATGATGGTAAAGCTTTACCGCTCGATGTGTGTTTTACGCTACGCAGTGGTGATGATGTGACATTAGTCACCTGGGGTGCCATGGTTAAAGAAACACTCGCTGCAGCAAGCGCATTGGGTGAGCATGGTATAGAAGCAGAGGTGATTGATGTGGCGACTATTAAACCACTCGATATACATACGATTTTACAATCGGTAGAAAAAACCGGACGTTGTGTGGTGGTCCACGAAGCACCACTCACTTGTGGTGTGGGCGCAGATATTGTTGCGCAAGTAGCAGAAAAAGCCTTATTTTCTCTTAAGGCACCACCTATGCGTGTCACCGGATTTGATACCATTGTGCCCTACGCTCGACTGGAAAAATATTATATTCCTAGCGAAGAAAGAATTGTAGCCGCTGTACAAAGTCTAATGGAGTTTGCATGAAAATTTTTTATTTACCTGATTTGGGTGAAGGGTTGGCGGAAGCGGAAATTCGCGAATGGTATGTGAAAGAAGGTGACACAGTTGTTGTCGATCAACCTCTCGTATCTATGGAAACCGCGAAAGCGGTGGTGGATGTGCCTTCCCCGTATGCGGGTAAAATTATTAAATTGCATGGTACGGCAAATCAAATTATCAAAACGGGCGCAGCTTTCATTACCTATGAAACCGATGATGCCCCTCAGAGTGAAAAAGATAAAGGCAGTGTGGTTGGTAAACTGGAAACCAGTGAAAAAAAATGGGATGACGGCAATGTTATTATTGGCGGGAAACAATCAACAGGAACATCAATCAAAGCAATGCCAGCGGCAAGAGTGTTAGCCAAACATTTAAATGTAGATTTGCAATCAGTGCCACCCACAGGCCCACAAGGATTGATTACACCGGATGATGTGAAAAATTTTGCTGACAATAAAACAGACTCTTCACCTTCTAAATTAGTGAAAGGTGAAGCGTTGCACGGTGTACGTCGAGTGATGGCGCAAGCGATGATGCAATCACATCGGGAAATTGTACCAGTCACCATTGTGGATGATGCAGATATCACAGACTTGCCAGTTAAAGCAGATTTAACTGTGTTGATATTAAAAGCCATTGTTGCGGGTGTTAAAGCGGAACCGGCGATGAACGCTTGGTTTGATGGCAAAACACTGGAGCGGCAACTTTTTTCAGAAGTGAATGTAGGATTGGCGGTTGATACGCCTGAAGGTTTATTTGTTCCTGTTATTAAACACACAGAAAATCGTGATGATCGGTCATTGCGTGAAAGTGTTGATCAATATAAAACAGCTGTGAGCACACGCAGCATTTCGCCTAGCGATTTGCAAGGCGCTACGATCACTTTATCCAATTTCGGAACGATTGCAGGACGTTATGCTACCCCTATTGTTATTCCACCTGCCGTTGCCATTCTCGGTTGCGGTCGTGGGCGAGAAGTAGCGGTGTCTCGCAAAGGACAAATGACGCTGGGGCGTATTCTTCCTTTATCGCTGACTTTCGATCACCGCGCAGCGACGGGCGGGGAAGCAACGCGTTTTTTGGGAGCAGTGATTAAGTTTTTGCAGGAAGCAAGATGATTTATTTCTTCCCACTCCCACCAGGAGCAATCACAGGATCACTCACTTTCAATGCAGATGCAGGCACAATCACAATAGGCATAATCACCGCAGATTTACCATTGTCATAAAGCAACTGAGGTTGTTGTTGGTATAATCTATAAATATTGTTCATCATTTCCTGAATGACTTTTTGCGCGGATTTTTCAATGGCTTGTTGTTGTGTTTGCATTTTCTTAATCATTAGTTGTGTTTGGTCTACATTCAGTGTTGGCATGTTGCCAAATTCAATTTTATAAGATTGCGGTGCTTTGCCATCATTAATCACTTTTTGTGTGAAGCTAAACGATGAAGTCGAGCCGGATGACAAATCACTGGATTTAATCCATCCTACATTCCCATTGCGCGGATCTCCAATTTTTACCCATTCACCACCTTTGGGAGTAAAGATTGGAATGACGCCCGTGGATAAATCAATGGTGCCAACGACTTTAGCAGTCGTCATGGGTTGTTCATACAAATTGATATTTTTAGCTAACGCGTTCGATGAAAGCACCACCCCGCACAAGATGAAGAGCGATGATAAAAGAGCCGAAAAATAAGGCATTGATTTCATGATATGACCCCCCTCCTAAGAAAACCCCACCATCATATAGAACATATAGTAGTCATTGCTTAAGAATGCAAGCTGAGGCTATATCAGGTATATTAAAAGCTAGCACGCAAAGAAAAGGATGACTGCCATGAGTCGACCGATGCTGACAATAATTGTTAGTATATTCCTAGGGATAGTGGTTGGCACGCTACTGATTATCGCTCCCTTGCAGCCACCAATGGCGTCTTATATTCTCCATGTTTCTCATACCGTAGCCCTTGCCGTTTTATTTGTAGCTATGGGGATACTGTGTTGGCTACTTTTTCATGAATGGCGTTTTACACGGTTTGAGGCGACGCAGAAAAATTCAATGGGTACAGCATTTTTAGAATTAAAAAAAGGATTTGAAACGATATTCGACGATTCGACCAGTGGCATCGCACAATTAAGTTTAGATGGTAGAGTGACGAAAGCGAACCATGCTTTTGCCGATTTACTAGGTTACAGTGAAAGTGACTTGCTCACGATGAATTTTTATCAACTTATCCATCCCAATGATTTAAACAATCTGCAAACGAATGTTCCATTGCTCATCGATAAAAAATTAAAAACCTATCAAAGTGAACAATTGTGCTACCGAAAAAATAATGAAACGCTGTGGATCATGTCCACTTTATCGCTTATGTTTAACAGCAAAGACAAACCTGATCATTATATTTTACAAATTCAAAATATAACGCAGCAAAAAAAGGCAGAAGAGCGGCTGCATCACATGGCGTACCATGATGCGTTAACGGGTGTGGCCAACCGCAATAAATTAGACCAATTTGTGAGTCACATTTTGGCTTCGTCGCGTCGTCATCAACAAGAGTTTGCGTTGTTATTTCTTGATTTGGATCGGTTCAAAAACATTAACGACACCATCGGGCATGAAGCGGGCGATATGTTATTGCAAATTATTGCAGAACGTCTTATGAGCACGGTGCGTAATACGGATTTGGTCGCGCGTTTGGGTGGTGATGAATTTATTTTGGTGATCACGGATGTTAAAAAAACAGAGGCAGTCGCATTGATCGCACAAAAAATTCTAGAAACCGCGATGGAAGCTATCGTGGTCAAAGGACAAGAAATTTATATTACCACGAGTATAGGCATTGGCATTTATCCACATGATGGGCAAAATATCCAATCTCTCATGAAAAACGCAGACTTAGCGCTCTATCGTGCTAAAGAACATGGACGCAATAATTATCAATTTTACACATCAGAAATGACTAGCAAAACGCAAGAAAAAATGGCGCTACAAAATGCGCTAGGACACGCGCTGGCCAAAAATGAATTTTCTCTTAATTATCAGCCAAAAATGAATATTAAAACGCGGCGCATTACTGGCATAGAAGCATTTTTACGTTGGAAAAATAAAGAATATACCAGCATCACGCCTGATGAAATTATTAGCTTAGCCGAAGAAACGGGGTTGATTATTCCCGTTAGCGATTGGGTATTAAAAACTGCCTGTCAACAACTTAATGAATGGCACACAATGGGTTTCACTTCGTTGACGATGGCCGTGAACTGCTCGCCTCGACAATTTAAACACGCTACTTTTGTGGATGATGTGTTACGTACCATGACACAATTTAATTTACCACCAAAGTCACTAGAGTTGGAAATTACTGAACAAATTATTATGGAAGACCCTGAAAATACCTTGCGGGTGTTATATGCATTAAAAGACATAGGTGTACTTATTGTGATTGATGACTTTGGAACAGGCTATTGGTCATTAAATAATTTGCGTCGTTTGTCCGTCGATAAAATTAAAATTGATAAGTCATTTATCAAACAAGTCAGAGTAGATGAAACCTCGGCGATTATTACCTCGGCTATTATTGCGATGGCTAACACATTGGGTATCACAGTGATCGCGGAAGGTGTAGAAACACGTGAGCAATATGAGTTTCTTGCTGCTGAGGGCTGCCAAGAAATTCAAGGGTATTATTTGACACAGCCGCAAACAGAAGAATCGATAACAGCATTTTTGAAACATCCGATGCCGGAGGGGGAAATGGCTGCGGATGTGGAAGTGATTGTTTGATTATTTCTTCCGCAACACCCGCCGCATAATTTTATTCGAGGCAGTTTTAGGTAGTTCACGAACAAACACCACATCATGAATCTTAAACAATGGATTAATATGTTTGTTGATGCGATCTTGCATGTCTTTCATCACCTCATTTTTAGAAAGTGATTCACTGGTGGCTGCATAGATCACTAATAAACTAGGGCCATTCGTCGGTGGAGCAATTGCAATGGCAGCGACTTCTACGATAGAGGGTAATCCTGTTAATGCGCGTTCAATTTCTGCTGCGCTTATTTTGATGCCGCCTAAATTCATGGTGTCGTCTACGCGGCCTAATATGACGTAATAGTTGTTCTGTAATTGTTTTATTTGATCGCCATGACGGCGTAATGTTTTGCCCTCGGGGGATAAGGGCATATTGCTGAAATACGTTTGATAATGATCGGCATTCAATAATTGTGTGGATAAGCCTAATGCTGGTGGAATAAGAGCAACTTCACCTTCAGTTCTGGGTTTTCCATGCTCGTCGATAATTATAAAGTCCGATCCCATCGTGGGCGTTGAAAATTGCGAAGGAATATTCGTTTGCACAATTGTACTTGAAACATAAGCGCCACCAATTTCTGTTCCACCGCAATATTCGATAATGGGTTTATGCACTCCTTGCGACATCAAATAAGCCATGTCTTCAGGATTCGAACATTCACCCGTTGAGGAAAAAACCTTAATGGCGCTCCAATCAAGCTGTTCCATGCAGCGGGTTTGTCTCCATGCAGCAACCAGTGTGGGAACCACACCTAACATCGTGACTTTTGCACGCACAATAAATTCGCCGAACGCGCGGTCTTTGGGAATGTCTGTATAAAGTGCAATAGCGGCGCGATTAATAAAAGCAGCATAAATAAGCCAAGGACCCATCATCCAACCAAGATTGGTAGGCCACGCCAATACATCGTTTGTTTGAATATTTTGATGAAAAAAAGCATCGCTTGCTGCTTTAACAGGCGTTGTGTGGTTCCAGACGATAGCCTTGGGTTCTGCCGTGGTGCCAGATGAAAAAAGAATGTTGGTCGCTGCCATTGGTTCGCACGGTACCGCTTCAAATGGGGTGGTTGTTTTACATAGAAAATCTTTCCAATGTAGATCACCCGTGCGCAATGTAAACAAATCAGATTTTTCTTGCGAGGAGGGGAGTACAATCACGCACGGCGCGTTCGCTTGCTGCACTTTTTCATAAAGTGAATGTGTTTTTCCGCCGCGTTGAATATAATTTTGCGTAAAAATGGCTTTGGCTTTTGCAATGTTTAATCGCACGGCTATTTCTTGGCTGGAAAAACTATCCGCTATCGATACCACCACACCACCCATTTTAATAATGCCAAGATAGATCGCGACCGCAAACGCATCCATGGGCATCGCGATCGCAAGCGGGTCACCTGCTTTGAACCCCTTGTTTAAAAGACTAGTGGCAATGCGATTAGATAATTGATTTAATTCCTCAAAAGTCATAGTGACGATATTTTTATTTTTATCTTCGTAAATAATGGCTATAGAAGAGCAAGGTGCAGTAAAACAACTTTCTGCAATGTTAAGCAATGCACCTTTAAACCAAGAAGGGGAAGCAACACCTTGTGAAAGATCACAAATAAGCTCAGGCGGTTTTTTAAAAACCAAATGCAGTTTTTTTATCACGCGCTGCCAAAAATCTTCGTACTGTTCCACAGTATAACGATGAAATATTTTCACATCATTGAGACCAAGCTCCGCCATGAATGACGTAATATTGGCGTGCTGAATAATTTCGGGTGTCGGTGTCCATGCTGGTCTCATAAACGTTATGGTATACTACGCCACTTCAAAACAGGAGCTTTTATGCAAAAAAATGCCATTATTTTATTCTCCGGTGGGTTGGATTCCACTACGTGTTTGGCGATTGCCAAATCTCAGGGTTTTGTTTGTTATGCCTTAAGTTTTAGTTACGGACAAAAACATCAAGTTGAAGTGGAATGGGCGAAAAAAATCGCAGCGACAAGTGGCGTGGCCGAACATAAAATTCTTAACTTGCCGCTCGATGAATTAGGCGGTTCCTCGCTGACAGATAAACAAAAAAAAGTGGATGATCATGTCGCAAATGGCTCCATTCCCGCTACCTATGTGCCAGCACGAAATACTATTTTTTTATCGTTTGCATTGGCATGGGGTGAAGTTATCGGTGCGGTCGATATTTTTATAGGCGCCAATCACATTGATTATTCCGGTTATCCAGATTGTCGCCCTGATTATTTACAGGCATTTGAACAAATGGCGGTGCTGGCGACAAAGCGTGGCCGTGAAGGCGAACGCTTCATCATTCATGCACCCTTATTACAAATGAATAAGGCGGATATTATTCGCGCGGGTGTGAAACTGGGTGTGGATTATAGTCAGACCCTGTCTTGTTATAGGGCGGATGCAGCGGGTCGCGCGTGTGGGAGTTGTGATAGTTGTGTTTATAGGGAGAAGGGGTTTAGTGAGGCTGGAGTGGATGACCCGACGATATATGTTTTGTGAGCTTTTGCTTGTTCTCGGGCTGAGCGTTTTGATTTCCTGCTGCTGTGCTGTCCTATTGCCTCTTCGCTCCAAACGCGCCATCCATGGCGCTTCGCATTGCATCCTGCAATCCAGTCGCTGCGATGCAATAGGACAGCACAGCAGCAGGAAATCAAAACACTAACCTCTCCAACGCGCACGCTCTCGCGAGTAGCGGATCACCCCTCATCCGCCCTTTGGGCACCTTCTCCCACAAGGGGAGAAGGCTGCGTAGTTAAGATTGTTGGTGATAATGAGCTTTTGAAATGTTGAGAGCGTATACAACCCTCACTACACAGCCTTCTCCCCTTGTGGGAGAAGGTGCCCAAAGGGCGGATGAGGGGTGATCCGCTACTCGCAAGAGCGTGCGTGACAACAGCAAGAAGTCGAATTTTAATTAATCCAACATCCCATACTGCTTTAATTTCTTCCGCAAGGTTCCGCGTGAAATGCCCAAAATATGAGCCATCTTCACTTGGTTATAATGCGTATGATTGATTAACACTTCTAGTAAAGGTCTTTCTATTTCTTCCAATAAGATTGAATAAAAATCGATAGGTTGTTCACCGCCGATATTTGAGAAATAGTTTCGAAGGGTATCTTTTACAACTTGTTTTAAAGTAACTGTTTTTAAATCTTCAGCAAGTGATATTTTCTTTTGCATAGGTATAACTCCATACTCTCCATAATGTTGGAATATCTTTCCGTGATCAAACATTCAGAGTGATCAAAATTATTCATTTGACGAGTTGTCAGTTTCAATAGACTAAAAATAAGAGTTAAAATTTAACACCTAACTGATTAAAAAGTCCAGCCATTCTATGCAATGATTTCGTGCAATAAGTGGACTGGTTGATTTAACGCCCATAACTCATTAAAGTAGCATCAGTTCTCTCGAAAATAGCTGGAACGGCTAGACTAATAAATAGCATTCCACTTATGGAGTTTTTACAAAAATGAGTAATGCAAGCTTAAAAGACCAATTGCAAGCAGTAGCTTCTCAATTGACAGACACCTTGGTAGTGAATACCCATTCCACTGACAAGCAGCCAAAACAGCAGATCAGTAAAACTATTAAAACTGATAAATCGCCAAAATCTGCCAATCCCCATCCCCCTAAAAGCGATCGATCAAGTGGGACAAAGCCAAAATGGCTAGTCTATATGCAATATGGCGTTGAGTTACTGCGCGCTTATTTTCCTGAAGGGTTTAAAGGCGGCAATGAAATCAAGCCGTTGAAAAAAGGGATTAAGCAAGATTTAATCAAACAGCTCAGCACAATGGAACAAATTGTGACCGAAGACAAAGCCTGCATGGTGAAAAGCCTCTCGTATTATGTGAATACCGGTGCTTATCATAAGAGTGTAGTAGAAGGAGCGGTCCGTATTGATTTAGTAGGCTGTCCTTCTGGGGTCGTGTCTGCTGAAGAAGCTAAATATTCTAAAGAACGTCAGCAAGCAAAACAAAAAGTAAAGCAAGGAGCTACCAGGTCGGAACCTAGATCGGAACAAAACCAAAAAATCGAAGCTAACGCCGAGCTTACACAATAATACCCATCCTGGGAAAAAGTAAACCTAACGAGGTTTTTATGAGTGACCAATCACGCCGTATCGGACCTGCCACCTTATTTATGCTGAGTATGAATGCACTCATTGGTTCAGGCTGGTTATTTGCACCGCTTTATGCCGCGAAAATCGCCGGTGCGGCTGTTATTTTTTCCTGGGTGATTGGTGGTGTAGCTGCGATTCTTATCGCTTTAACCTTCGCTGAATTATCCACGATGTTGCCAGTGACCGGTGGAACCGCGCATATTCCTCAATTAAGCCATGGTGCGTTTGCTAGTTTTGTGCTCAGCTGGATTGCATGGATTACAGCGCTTATGTTGGCTCCTATCGAAGTACAAGCAGTGCTACAGTATGCCACCATTTTTTTCCCTGCTCTGATGCATGACGTAGGAGGCGTTCCGACCTTAACCATGTGGGGTTATATCTGGGCCGCCTTATTAATGATGTCACTCTGCGTCATTAATATTTGCAGTTACCGTGGTCTAATGCGGTTTAATTTTGTTTTGTTTGTCTTCAAATTTTCCGTCATTTTGCTGACCATTTTTGCCTTTTTACATGTGCGCTTTAACCCAGAGAATTTTACCGGCATGTTATCTGCTACCGCTTCCATCAGTGGCTGGCAAGCTATTTTAAGCGCTGTGGCAACGAGCGGCATTGTGCTCGCCTTTAACGGATTTAAAAGTGGTGTTGAATTAGCAGGCGAAACAAAAAATCTTGCGGTGTCCATTCCCTTAAGCACAGCAGGGACAGTGTTTGCGTGCATGTTACTTTATTTAGGCTTGCAAGTTTGTTTTATAGGTTCATTAGATCCCGCCATGCTAAAACAACAAGGCTGGCAACACTTAAGTTTTACAGGTGATATGGGGCCGTTTGTGGGTCTTGCGGCGGGGTTGGGGCTCATCTGGTTAGTGAAGTTGTTATATATAAACTCCGTGGTCTCACCACTGGGTGCTGGGTTGATTTATGTGACAGCCACTGCACGTATTCTTTATGCAATGAGCCGCATTGGTTATGTGCCAAAATTTCTTTCTCGTTTAAACCATCACCGCTTTCCGGTATGGGCCATCATTGTTAATTTCGTTTTAGGCATGCTTTCTTTTCTGCCCTTACCAGGTTGGCAGGCAATGGTGAGTTTTCTGATTTCTGCAATGGTGATCACTTATGCTATGGGGCCCATTGCATTGATCAGTTTACGCATTACGTTGCCGCATAAAGAACGTCCTTTTCGTCTGCCTGCGGCAAATACTATTTGTTTGATCGCTTTTTATTGCTGCAATTTATTTAGTTACTGGACAGGATGGGAAACGATTTCAAAACTCGCTATTGTGCTTAGCATTGGATTAGCTCTCTTTTTCATTTCTTATCTGCGTGGCAGAGTAAAAATTGAAAAGAAAGAATTTAGATCGGCTATTTGGATTATTCCGTATTTATCAGGCATGGTGTTAATTTCTTATGTGGGCGCGTTCGGCGGGCTAAATATTCTTCCCTTTGGTTGGGATTTTTTAATAGTTGGTCTCTTTAGTGTTTGTATTCTTTATTTAGCGGTATGGAGCCGCGTTGCGCTGACCTCAGAAGAAGTGACGGATTATTTAGTTTCTGAATCTGCGGCGTTAGCGGGGAAATAGCGCGTCGTATTATTGCGTAAGGAAAAAAATATGGATATATCATCAGAAGTTATTAAACTTCAGTCACATGAATTCGGCATCATGCAAATCAGTCTGAATCGACCCGATCAGCTGAATGCATTGAGTCAGGAAGTCTTGCAACAATTATCAACGCTGCTAGAAAAAATTAAGCACGATCCCTCTATTAAAGCATTAATGATTACAGGCGAAGGTAAAGGTTTTTGCGCGGGTGCGGATATCAAACAATTGGTGGGATTGAAAGGGACAGATGGATTGGCTTTTGCTCAGTTTGGACAATCCGTATTTAATCAATTGGAATTATTAGGCAAGCCGTCGTTGGCTGTTATTCAGGGTTTTGCATTTGGTGGGGGTTCTGAATTGGCAATGGCGGCAACGCTTCGTATAGCTGCAAATAACGCTGTTTTTGCGCAACCTGAAATTAAACTCGGTGTGATCCCTGGTTTTGGTGGGTCACAACGTTTAGCGCGCTTAATAGGCAAAGGGCGCGCGTTAGAAATGTGCTTAACGGGCAGACGATTTACAGCGGAAGAAGCCTATCAGTGGGGAATGGTGAATGAACTAACCACACCAGATCAACTACTAACACGAGCAAAATCACTTCTGATAAGTATAACAGCGCTAGGTCCTATCGCATTACAAAGTATCTTAACGGTCATTCATCAAGGCTACAATATGCCATTTGAAGAAGCACTGGCGCTCGAAGCTGCTCATTTTGGACTATGCTGCGCCACAGCGGACAAACAAGAAGGGGTAAGAGCATTTCTTGAAAAACGCGCGGCGGTGTTTAGTGGAGAGTAGCATGACTAAAACGGACGATGTGTTGTTTAGTGTGCTGCCTGGCCGTGATGGCGATCTTGGTATTATCACATTGAACCGTCCGAGTGCATTAAATGCGTTGAACCATGCCATGACCAGTGGCATGTATGCGACATTGCGGCAATGGGAAACAGATTCGTCTATAAAAGCTGTGGTTATTTGTGCGGCGGAAGGACGTGCGTTTTGCGCGGGCGGTGATCTACGTTTAACTTATCAACGTTGTTTGGCGCATGATGCAAACATGACTGAATTTTTTCGCGAAGAATATTACTTAAACCATTGTATTTATCATTATTCTAAGCCTTATATTGCATTATTGGATGGTATTACCTTTGGTGGTGGTGTTGGCATTTCCATTCATGGTTCACACCGTATTGCAACGGAGCGCTTATTGTTTGCAATGCCTGAAACTGGCATTGGGTTTTTCCCTGATGTAGGCGGATGTTATTTCTTACCGCGCCTGCCAGGCTACCTTGGATTTTATTTAGGATTAACAGGTGCACGCATCACGAGTGATGATTGTGTGGCGCTTGGAATAACACAACACAAAGTGCTGCATGATACATTGCCAGCTTTAGTAATAGCATTGGCACAACAATCCTTTGGTCGTGATCCGCGCGCGGATGTCTCCCAGGTGATTGAGCAATTCAACGTGCAGGTGAATCCATCCGCGTTAATAGAGCAACGTGCTTTGATTGATGATTGTTTTTCATTGGCGACAATGGAAGAAATCCTAAGCGCCTTACAACAAACATCACAACCCTTTGCAAAAGACACAGCGGCTATTCTTTCTCAAAAATCACCGACTAGTCTCACCGTTTCATTGCGTGCATTACAACAAGGTGCAGAGCTCGATTTTGACGCTTGTCTGCAACAAGACTATCGTTTGGCTACCCGCTTTTTATTAGGGCATGATTTTCCTGAAGGCATTCGAGCAGTCATTATTGATAAAGACCAAACACCCCATTGGGAACCTTCTACCTTGAAAGCGGTAGTGGCCACTGACATTCAAAAATATTTTTCCCCGCTAAGCAAGGAATTATTTAAATAAATCATTCTGTTAAGATAGATTTCGGAGGGGGCTGATAGGGGGCTTCACCCAATTAAAAACAGATAGACTATACTGGATTTATAAGCAAAAAAACGAGGAGTAATCCCCTATGTTAGCCGCCCAGGTAACGATTCGCGATATTCTTTCCACCTCCACTCTCGATTCTCACATCCGCAAACACATTGAAAAATTAAACCGATTCTATGACCGAATAAGTAGTTGTAGAGTGGTGGTTGAATTATCTCAAAAACACAAACACCAAGGTAAGTTATACAATGCACGTATTGATATCACTGTTCCTGGCAAGGAATTGGTGGTCACGCGCAAAATGAGCCAAGACATTTATGTTGCTCTTCGTGATGCGTTTAAAGCCATCGAGCGGCAGCTTGAAGAACATTCCAAGAAACGTCACGGTCGTGTGAAATCACATAATGACTCTTTACATGGCCATGTTGCACGGCTGATTTCAAGGGAAGGCTATGGCTTCATTGAAGGAACCGATGGCAATGAATATTATTTTAGTATGACGAATGTCTCTTATCCGCAATTCTCTCAGCTTAACATTGGCGACGCGGTCGAATATTTTGCCGAATCAGAAAGTGAGGGGCGGCAGGCGCATCATGTGATTCGGGAGCGGCATAATAATCACGAAATAGCATAATTATCTTTTGGTCTTGCATTTCCCCCTTCTTCGCATTGATAATCCATCATCAGCGGATAAGGAGAAGAAAATGCAACTTATTACTCGGTTAAATAATGTTATTTCTGAATTTGATTTATTAAAACACATGTTCTATCAAGCCTGGTCTAGGGGCGAGTTGAGTAAAGCGTGTTTACAGCGTTATGCGGCTCAGTATTATCATCAGGTTCAATCCTTTCCTCGTTTTGTTTCTCGTGTACATACACATTGCCCATATATTGAAGCGCGAAAGGTGCTGCTCGAAAATTTAGTAGATGAAGAAATCCATGGCACGGATCACCCCGCATTATGGATGCAATTTGCTGAGGGTTTAGGATCGCAGCGTGCACAAGTGGTAGATGAAAAACCGTTGGTAGAAACAGACTATATGGTCAATACCTATTATGAATTGGCCGAGGGCGATTGGCGTGATGGATTGTGTGCATTATATGCGTATGAATCTCAAGTTCCCGCCGTCTCTGCTTCCAAAATTGATGGGTTGAAAAAATTTTATGGTATTGATGATGAGCGTACATTAGCTTTTTTCACGGCGCATCAAGCATACGATGTGGAACATGCAGGACAAGTGGCTAGCTTAATTGAACAATACGTTGAACCAGAGCAGGCAGAACGCGCAACACGTAAAGCTGCCGCTGCTCTTTGGGGATTCTTAGATGGAATGTGTAAGGTTGAAGGGATTGTTTGTTAGGTTTTGGGATCTGATGATGTGGGTTGGGGTGTTATTTTGTGTCGTCATATCCCTCTCACCCCTCTCACCCCTCTCACCCCTCATCCGCTCTTTGGGCACCTTCTCCCACAAGGGGAGAAGGCTGTGTAGTTAGGATTGTGGAGACATATGAGCTTCTAAAACGCTGAAATCCTTCACCTACCTCACTACGCAGCCTTCTCCCCTTGTGGGAGAAGGTGCCCAAAGGGCGGATGAGGGGTGAGAGGGATATGACAACACAATGACAGAAGAGCTTTTAGATTATGTGATCCCCGTCGCGGTAAAGGTTGCGCTGGTAGAACTAGGCCCTGTCAATGTACAGGTAACAGTGGCACCGACGGCTACGGCTGCCGAGGTAATAGTATAGCCGGTAGGCAGCCCACCCTGTAGTGCAGAGGATACATCAGTACAATTGGCAACCGCTACACCTAAACTCGCGCTTAAACTTCTGGCTGCGTAATTACTGCCATTTGCAGAGGATAGAGCGCCCGCTACACCGTTGGTAGCAGCAGTTTGAGCATTAGAAGAAAGACTAATAAATTTTGGTATAGCAACGGCTGCCAAAATACCAATGATGGCGATCACAATGATTAATTCGATTAAGGTGAAACCAGCCATTTTTTGCTTTTTATTCAGCCTACTGTTTCTCATAAATGCCTTCATTTTAAAAAATTCCTTGAATAAGATTAGGAAATGCCCGTAGCTGTGAATGTCGCCGTCGTAGAACTAGGTCCCGTTAACGTGCAAGTGACAGAGATTCCTACTGCAACTGATGCAGCGGTGATCGTGTAGCCAGTCGGTAAGCCACCTTGCAATGCACCTGATAGATCAGTGCAATTCGCTACTGGAACGCCAAAAGAAGCGTTGAGTGAGCGTGCGCCATAATTCGTAGTGTTTGCTGAAGCCAACGCGCCTGCAATAGCATCCGTTGCCGCTGATTGTGCATTAGCGGATAAATTAATAAACCGGGGAATAGCCACTGCAGCAAGAATGCCAATAATAGCAATGACGATGACTAACTCGATGAGGGTGAAACCAAATTGCAAACGCTTCCTTTTCACAATGCCACCCTTAGTTATCCCTCTAATGAGATAAATTTATCATATTCCACACAGGTAAATAAACACCTAATGCAATGATTAGTATAAGTCCTGAAACGAGGGCAATGAGTACAGGGCCGATTGTCTCGCTTAAACGCCTTAAATCATACTCAATTTCACGACCGTGAAAGTCGGCTATATACTCAAGTGCTGGACTTAGCTCACCACTTCTCTCTCCCACCGATAAAATTTGTGACTCTAATGGTGAAAACAGCTCAATTTTCGTAATAGCTTGGGTAAAAGGCATGCCGCGTTCGATGGATTCCTGCATATCTGCAATTTGTTTGACAATATAGGCGTTCGTTAACGAATTTTTAACTAATTGTAGTCCTTGAGTGACGGAGATACTGGCTGATAAGGTAATAGAGAATAATTGACAAAATCGAATGAGAATTATTCTCTTTAAGAGTTTTCCTGACAGAGGTATTTTTAACATTATTTTGTCTTTACGGTATTTACCTTCGGGTGTTTTCAGGTAGCGGTACAAAAAGACACCGCCTATAAAAGATAAAACTAACAGATAAGGCCCAAAGTTTATGACAAAATCAGACATATCAATTAAAAATGTCGTCTGCCAAGGGAGAGAAACCGTTAAATTGGTGTAAAACCGTGCGAAAGTGGGAATAACAAATATATTTAATATAATAATAGACGATACGATCGAGACCAAAACAAAAATGGGATAACGAAACGCTTGTTTGATTTGTTTGACACTGCTGATTTCAAACTCAAGATATTGATATAAGCGTCCAAAAGCGGCACTTAATTGCCCCGTGCTTTCACCAATTTGTACAAGGTTAATGATGAGTGGTGAAAAGGTTTCTGGAAAATGTTGCATGGAGACGGACAAGCTTTCGCCCTTTTCAAGATGTTCAACTAAGCCATCTAGCGCCGTTCCTAGTCGAAAACTACGTGTATATTCTCTTAATTGCTTTAAAGCCGTCACCATCGGGACATTCGCTTGGTGTAGTAACTGCATTTGACGGGTGAATACGGCTAACTCTTCTAAGTAGACGCGATCAGATTGCAGATGATCTTGTAACCTATCCCAAAGGGGGCGTTTTAATTGAACCACATCAATCTGGATGGGAGAAATACCCTCCTTAATGAGTTCAGCATTGAGAATATCAATGGATAAGGCTGCACGTTTTCCAACTCGTAGGCGGCCTTCCCTGTCGCGGCCACGATAATCAAATTGAGGCATAGTTGAAGCGCTCCGTTATATTTCGCCGGACATGCGAATGATTTCTTGCACGGTCGTGATGCCGCGATCCGCTAACGCTAAACCGGATTGCAGCAGCGATCGATACAAGGGTTGCTTCGGTGCCAGTTTATAAAACAGACTGGTGTCATTTTTACGTAATGCGTCTGCTAATTCAGCTGTAATAGGCAATAACTCAAATATGCCTATACGTCCTCTGTAGCCAGTGTGATGGCAATAGGAACAACCAGCGCCGTGCTTAAAGACGGTTTCAATGGTATTAACATGCTCAACGGATTTGAGCCATGTTTTTTCAGAGACGGTCAGTGGATCAGTAGTAATGCATTCATGACAAATTCGACGCACCAAACGCTGTGACATGACGGCACGCAATACGCTGGCAACGAGGTAACCTTCCGCACCCATATCAATCAAACGTGTCACACTGCTAAGGGTATCATTCGTATGCAACGTTGCTAGAACCAAATGACCCGTCATGGCGGCACGTAGCGAAATTTCCATGGTTTCTTGGTCGCGCAATTCACCAATCATGATGATGTCAGGGTCTTGACGTAAAATGGCGCGTAGAATAGAAGCAAAAGTAAGATCAATTTTCGGATTGACTTGCACTTGATTGACGCGTGGTAATCGATATTCCACTGGATCTTCAACAGTAATAATTTTGTCTTCGGGTTTATTTAATGTATTTAGTGATGCATATAACGTTGTGGTTTTACCGCTACCGGTAGGGCCGACAATGAGAATTAAGCCATAAGAAGCAGTAAGCACTTGGGAATAGTATTGATAAATTTCATCAGGCATACCAATTTGGTCTAGTTGTAACAAAATGTCAGTTTGGTTTAAAAGACGCATCACTAATGACTCGCCAAATTGTACAGGGATGGTAGAGACACGAACATCAAAGTTTTTATTTTTGACAGCTATAGTGAATCGACCATCTTGAGGCAAACGTTTTTCAGCAATATTTAAACCTGACACAAGTTTAATGCGTTGCACTAAGGCTTGTGTAATCGCCTTTTCCGGTATAATTTGCTCTTGTAAAACGCCATCAACGCGTAAACGAATACGTAAAACATTTAGACCAGGTTCTATGTGTATATCAGAAGCATTAATTTGAACAGCGTCTTCAAAGATGGAGCGTAGCAAATTAACGACCGGCATATCTTCGGTGGAAAAATCTTGTGTATCGGAAAAAAGATTAAGGGTGTTTGGTTTTAATTCCGCAGATAATGTTTCAGCAAAGTGAGAAATTTCATCGGCGCGACGATAAATGCTATCGAGTACATACAGTAAATCGTCTTCGCGGATCAGCGCCAAATCAATTTTTCGTTTTAATATACGCTCAATTTCTTCTTGGCCGAGTAAATCATTGGGGTCAACCATGCCAACTAGAATACTGGTAGCGTTATCTTTCAAAACAATGGCGCGCAAATGCCTTGAATAAAATTCAGGAAGTAATTTGACAGTTTCTTCATTGATGGGATAATTTCGGAGATCAATATATGGTATGTGTAATTGTTCGGCTAACAGATGTAATAATTTATCTTCCTCAATAAAACCTAAGTCCACTAAAATTTGGCCGATGCGTTTATCCGTTTTGCGTTGCACTTCGAAAGCGGCATTTAATTGCTCCTGTGTTACTAAATGCTGAGCTAACAGCATTTCAGCAATTAAACTTTTTTTTGGTCTAAGCATCCGTGTCACCTTGCAAGACATGCAAACGTTTTTGTAAGTAAGCTAGCGAATCAGCGTTTAAATGGCCTTCAGTAATTGCTTTATTAAATGCCTCAACGGCGCCTTGGCGCTGATTTAATTTGTCGAGTGACACGCCTAACCCAAACCACCAATTTCCATTATGCGGATTTAAATCTAATAACTGCTGATAGATTTTGATGGCTAACTGATCATGATTGCTGCGCGTGTATAATGCCGCTATAAAGGCGTGATAGTCAGGATTATCAGAAAGCTGGGGTGCCGTATTTTGTAATAGAGCAATCGCGGCTTTAACTCTTCCTTGAGTAGTGAGTATACGTGCTTTTAATTCGATAAAGGGTGTATAGGTAGGATTTGCAGTTAGACCTTCTTCAATAATTTTGTTGGCTCTAGTTGGTTGCCCCTGGTCTAGCAAAAGTGCAGTAAGCGAGACGCGCGCATCTTTATGATTAGGGTCTGTTTTGAGCAATTCCGCCAAGCTGTTTATTGCATAAGAATAGTTGCCACTTTCAGCAGCTTTTAAAGCGACCTGATATTGCTCAAGCAGCAAACTATTCATGGCTTGTGTTTTGATTGGTATGGAAACAAAGCCATTTTTTACGTGATTCGCCGATGTTTGATATTCAATGGCAACGACTAATTCAGGATTTTTTTCATCCGTATTGAGATTGACATATTTGATGGCGGCGCCCGGGTAAAGAGTGATATCAAATTGCGTATCTCCTCTTACTTTTTTCGTAGTAAGCTGTTGAATGGCTGTATTTAAATAGGTGGTCAAGGGGAGGGTGGACTGTAATTCAGCATGTTCAAGCACAAGATTTAATTTATTATTCATATCATCTGTGTTTAAACGATAAAGAGCGGCATGGTTTAGAAGAAAAGTTAACTCTGTAATATTGTCTTTTACTTGCAAGGTGACGCCGGTAATTAAAACGGGACTCAATAAGCTAGTGTCAATGGTGGAAGATGGTTCGAGAGCCTTGGATTGCACAGCAGGTAGGTGCGTGGGAATGGAAAGTTTTTGCTTTGGCTGGTGCATGTATTTGACAGTTGCGGTTATTAAAATCGCTGCAGCAACGATACCAAATATAATGCCGCTCAGTTTGTAGATGTGTTTAAATAAAAAATAACCATAGGATGGTTTTTCATTGATCAATATGGTGAGAGGCACCATATGATGGGGCGATTTACGCTTCTCTAAATCTTTAAGCATGTTATTAATTAAACTCATTATACAATGTTTCCTGCTTAGTAAATGATATAAACAGCAAATAAAACAACCGTGCAAACACTTAAGCCAATGATCGCCCACTTACGTTTTTTTGTGCTTTTTACAGAATCCGTATCTTTTACTGCAACGCGCATGGTTCGATGGCAGACTTGATGACTGCCGCGCCCATAAGCAACCAGTAATGCTTTGTGTGAAAGTATGTTGACGATGCGTGGTATGCCGCCGCTTGCTTTAAATAGCAAATTACTCGCTTTCTTTGTGAATAAATTTCCATGGGTATAACCAGCAACCGCGAGACGGTGATGTATATAGATATCCAAGTCTAGTCGGTTCATTAACGGTAATGAATAGGTAAAGCTGATTCGTTGTTTTAACTGACGTAAATGTGCTTTATTCAACCGTTCATCCAATTCGGGTTGGCCAAATAAGATGACTTGCAATAATTTAGATGATTCTGTTTCAAGATTGGTGAGTAAGCGGATGGTTTCCAAACTTTCATCGGTTAATGCTTGCGCTTCATCTACAATAAGAATAACTTTTTTTCCGTTAGCGTGTAGCGTAATAAGGTGTTGGTAGATAGCAGTGAGCAACTCGTGTTGATCTTGCCACGAGGTGGGATCTAAGCCTAATTCTCGGGCAAAGGCTTTACGTACTTCTACTGGCGTTAGATCGGGATTGGGTATATAGGCTGATACAAAGCTATTATCTAAGCTTTCTAATAATTTTCTGCATAATAATGTTTTACCAGAACCAACTTCCCCCACGATTTTAATAAAGCCTTCACCGCTATTTACACAAAATTGCAGGATATTAAATGCTTCTTGATGGCCCTTTAATTGGCAGTAAAAATTTGGGTTCGGTGTTAAGGTGAAGGGCAGTGCCTGTAATTGAAAAAATTCTTGGTACATAGTCGTTCGTCCCTTTTAAGAATCTGATCGTTCTGCCTCGTTACCAAATATTTTGGGCAAACTTCCCGTGTGGAAAGGACGTCTGAGCATTTGGAACGATTTTTTCTCTTCTTTCAATTCATTGGTAAAGCTACGGTTATTGGCAATGATCGGTCGCAGCAAGATGAGTAATTCCGATTTAACAGATACCTGGTGTGTGCGTCTAAATATAGAGCCAAAGAAAGGAATATTACTAAGCCAGGGAGTAGAGGCAATCGATTCAGTGGTGGCATTTTGCATTAAACCACCGATGACAACCACTTGGCCATTTTTGGCGCGTACGATGTTGTCAGATTCACGAATCGTGCTGTTTGCAAGCGGCAGAGTCAGATTATTTGGCGATCCTACCGCGTTTGAACCTAAGCCTATCACTTTAATTTGTTCGGTGACTTTACTGACACTGGGATGTATGTGTAAAACGACTGTGTCATTTTCACCGATTTCAGGCGTCACATCTAAAGTGACCCCTGAAAAGAATGGGGTTAATGAAACATTTTGAGAGGGTAAGGTGCTGGTGCCGATAATGGAGTTGGTGGTCGATACACCCGTTACAAAAAACTCATCCTGACCAACTTTGATCACGGCTTTTTGGTTATTCACGGTTGAGATGTGTGGACTTGATAACACCTGCACATTGCCCTGCGTTTGCAATAAGCTGATCAGTACTTTGAAGTTACCATTGATACGGATGGCGAACACGCCGGTTGCTGTGATATCTTTTAAATCAGTGCCTAAAATTTCTTTTGTTGAAAATTGTCCCATACCAGCGGTGGTATCGACGATAGGGTTACCATTAATATCGACTTGAGCAGGGTTACCTAGAATGCTCCAGTCTACACCTGCTTGGTATTCATCATTTAACTGAACTTCAAGGATTTTAGCTTCAAGAATGACTTGCCGGTTCAGGCTGGTTTGTAAACTATTTAAGTACCGCGCAACATGATTGAGTTCAATGGGGAAAGAACGCACAGAAATTAAGCCTGATTGCGCATTCACGGTGACTCGACGGCCATCTTCTTTGCCTACCATGTCGGTAATGGTTTTTTCTATATCAGACCAAAAGCGCGTTTCCGATTTTGTTTCTAGGCTGCTGATGGTGCCGATACCTTCTGGTGTGGAACCAGACTGCCCGCCGCCTGGCGTACTACCTGATTGATTACCGGTATAAATGGATGTGCCACCAACGGTGGTGGTACCCACAGAGTTACTGATTTGCCCCGTGGTGAGCTGGGTATAAGACCGACCTTTTCGTTGCACATCAAGGTAATTGACATGAAAAACGCGCGTTTCTAATTTAGGCGGCGATACTTCATAGCCATAAGAGGTACGGTGGTATTCAAAACCGTATATGTCCCGCACTGCATCCATGGTTTGTCTGATGGTGACATTTTTCAAACTCAAAGAAATGGTGCCGTTGATATTAGGGCTGATGATCATATTATCATTGGTGCCAGCGACCAAACTCATGAAAAATTCTTTAGCAGGCACTTTGTTTGCGGCGACATCAAACCGTGGCGGCGTTTCTCGGCTGGGGTTTACATAATGTGACAAGGGCGGCAAAAGAGCAGAATCAATGTTTGAAGGAAGTCTTCTTGAAGAAGCGCCAGCAATTCTTTGATTGTCTTTGATACTATCTTCCAATGTTTTCTCAGTGGCTTGCACAGAAACAGGATGGGTAGGATGAATGGTATGGCAGCTTATCAATAAAAAAGACAAACAAATTAGAAATAGGTTTGCGAAACGCTTGAAGTTTTTAGTTTGCCAATCCATGTGTCGTCCTTTTACCTTGCCTGTTTAACAGAAGTGGTAAGTTGTAGCACTTCCTTTGTATTTTGCGGCCCGGTTAATTCTACCGTATCTGGGTCAATGCGGGTAATAGTATATTCGCCTAAATGACTTCCTAATGTGAGGGCTTGGTCATTAATAATGACTAAACTATGTTCGGGATAGACAAAAATGGCAGTTAAAGAAAGCGGGCCTTGGGAGGGGGTACCTGGCTTTTCTTCATAATCCGGCGGCTCGGTTGGGTCATGCAATGTGGCAAAGCCAAGCAGAAGCGGCACGCATAGGGTTAATAAAATTTTATTCATAAAAAATTGAAAACTCCACTTCGACTTTTGCTTGGGGGTATTTAATGACTTCATAGTTCAAATGAATCCAATGAACATCGGGAAGTTGGTGCTCTAATTTTTCTAAATAATCGACAACATCAAAAAAACTACCGGCAAAAGATATTTGTAATTTTTGCTCAAAAATGCTGGTTTTTGGTTCGGTTGTATTAGCGGGTGTATAAATGGAGGTAGAAGCACTTTTAATTTCCAAGATGATAATTTTTGCTTGGGTTTGTAAAACGGTTTGTATGGTTTCTTGCCATTTGTTTTGTGAAAAAGGTTGGATAAGCGTTTGATAACGCCCTTGCATGTTTTGAATTAATTGGTTTTGTGATAACCATTGTTTATAAAGGGGTGTGGTGGAAATTTTTGTTAACGCGTTTAACTGTTCATCCCATTTGTCTATTTGTTCATGGGCGGTCTTGATGTCAGCGCGAAGCGTGTCCGCTTTTTTTTGTAAAGGCCGAAAGAATATCAAGTGAAAAAAAGCGTAGATAATGGCCCATCCGAGTAGCAGCAGCAGGATCCGTTCCCGTGTGATGCGATAGGCATACCATTTTTTTAGTTGCTCGAGTTTTTTGTTCATCACGATTTTTTCACCATTGTTATCTGGAAAGCTAATGATCCTTCTTTGTTATTCAAATTTTCAATATTATTTACATTAAAATTAAAGTCAGCAAATAATTGTTCATGAGAAATATTTAATAATAAGGCTTGCAAGTTTTCGGATTTAAGCATATTGCCTTTGAGGATTAATTCTTGTTCGGCGTTTGACATAGAAATACTGGTTAACCAAACATTCGACACGCTTATACGCGATAGCGCTAATAATTTTTGTGAAAAGGAGGTATGTGGCGATAATCCGTTTAAAAACTTTCTTTCATCAGCAATGTTTTTTTGCATCAGTTCCAATGTTTGCGGAATATTTTGTGAGAAAAATATGGATGGATACTGGTTTTTAAGGGTGTTAAATGATTTTTCCAGCGCAATAGTCTGTAGCTGCAGCTGGTTTCTCTCCCTAGTGAGAAAAAACACTTTTACAGTTAAACTGAGATAAATCAACGTAAAAAAGGTAAGTACGATGGCGTGACTGATCCAAAATTGTTTCCAGGTGAGCAGCGCTTTGTCGGGACGCGTTGTGGTGAATGGTTGGTAGAGGTTAATTTCCTGTTTTAGCATAAACCTCGTCCTTGCGTAATGCACAACCAAGCGCTAATAAAAAGTTTTTTTCCAGAGAGCGTGATTTTGCTGAATCTTCAACAAAGGATGCTAATGAAAAAGGCTCGACGGATAATAATAAATGTTTGGAAAAAGCCTCAGCAATCTCTGTGGCATTCATCTGCTGTGAAGAAACAAAGATGCGTGTCGGACTGGGAAGCCGCCATTGACTTTGAAAGTAATCAAAATAGCGTAATATATCCAGGCATAATTCTTCATGCGTTTTTAGTTTAGTCTCGTTCTCAAGGTACAAATTAATGTGACGGGTAAAATAGAGTGTTTGTTTATGGGTAATATTCAAGATGGCTAACTTTTCATAAAAATAAATCATCGCTGTACTTCGTTCATCTTTTTCACCCATGTTGGCTAAATTACGCAAAGCAAGCTCAGGGATGTCGATGGCGGTCAAATTTAAATTTAAGCTGGCAAAAATATCGATAATACTTTTCAACTGAGATTGTTTGGCGGCGACTGCGGCAATCATTGGATTATTGGCCGTGGTTTTTCTAGGCGGGAGCATAAAATAATCGATAGTGGCTTCATCAGTGGGATAAGGGAGCACACTGCGTAAGCGCCAGGTCAGCGCATCATGAAATTCATTGGATTCCACCGCCAGAGAATCGATTAAAAAGATTTGGTAGTCAGCGGGTGTCAATAGCCAATAGGTGGGGACATGCTCTATTTCATACCGTTCAATCATGCCAGTGAGCACCAATTTTAGACTTTCCATATCGTCGTATTTGAGCATTTCTGATAAAAGGACTTGAATGCTGTCTTCAACACCCGCAGGTGTTTTTTTAATGAGAATGATATTTATTTCGCGCGAGGATAATGAGATACAGCAGCGATTAGGCGATAGAGGGCGCTGCTTTTCCGCAAAGAAAGACATGATCCATTGGCGTAATTCATCAATATGTTTTTCAAGTTGCACTGCTAGGTTCCTTTAGCCGATTCACTTTTTGAGGAAACAGTTTAACACTTATCTTTTCAATGATTAAGGATAAATTTCTTGCCAAGCAAAAGGATATTGCTGAGGTGCAATGGCGGAAATCGCATTTAACTGTTGACTGATACCAGATGAAAGCGTGACCCAGGCGGATCCATCCCAATGCACAGCGGCACCGGCAGCGCCGACTGCCCATGCATCGTTGCCGGTGCCAAATAGGGTCACACCAAATAAATTTTGACTGGTGCTCGTGTTTTGTGATGACCAGCTTGTTCCATTGTAGATGATAGCATTCCCACTATTTCCTACGGCCCATCCAGCGGTGGCATGAGAGCTGAGTGTTGCATCGACCATGGTGATGGCATTCATTTGGGTAGCAGTGGGAGAGGTGACGGGACTCCAGGTTGAACCATTCCATTCGATAATGGTACCAGCAGCACCCACTGCCCAGGCTTCGCTGGCAGATACCACATAAACACCTAGTAAATTATTGCTGGTGGGGCTGGTGTCCACTGTCCAGTTGGTGCCGTTATATTTTAATATGGTGCCGGTATCACCCACTGCAAAGCCCAGTGTACCCGCGCCGCTTTGGGTCGTATCGATGACATGCACAGCATTTAAATTTGCATTTCCAATCGCGTTTGCAGGAATACTGGGCGAGGTGGCGGGTGTCAATTCGGTCCAATTGCTTCCATTCCATTTTAAAATGGTGAAGGTGTGTTTGCCTCCTGAGCCGGTGCAGGTTCCGGTGCTCTTATACGCAACGCCTACTGCCCACGCTTCATTGGAATAAACAGATGACACAGCGTTGAGATTTTGATTGGAGCAAGAAAATGCTAAGGTTGACAAGTTCCAACTGGAGCCTGTCCAGTGCAACAAGCTAAAGTTAGGGGCAACTGCATTGCCGACGGCCCAGCCGTTGGCATTAGATAGCATAGAAATACCATTCAGGGTGCCATTAGCAGCATTGGTAAGAGAACTATCGGTCCATGCTACCTCAGTAGGGCGGTTCCAGCGCGTGATGGTAAATTTGCCGCCGGCCGCAACCCCCACGGCCCAGGCTTCTTGTAGCTGCATCGCCTGCTGGATTTCCCGTTTATAAATGGGAGACGTAAGATTCGGGATACCGCCTAAAACATCCACCATACATTGATATTGTGACACCGCGGCACCGCTTGCGTGTGGTGTATTGTAATTGGCATTGACACCACGCTGAACACCAATCAAATTGTTTCCAGAAATTGCACCATAATTAATAATTTCTGAATCAATCATGATGCGTCCTGCTGACGCAAACCCGGATGCACTGGTTAAAGGAATGGTGGTGGTGCTGCTGTTAATGGAACTGCTTAGCGTTGTATTGACATAAACGGGATTGCCGGATACGGCAGTCGCGGTAAATGTGCCATTACTGAAAGTGGTGTTAGTGAGGCCTGCATTACCAGATAAAGAACCGCAGCCAATGCGTATATTGCCGCCGCTCAGTGAGGAAGTTAATAAAAACCGCGCTGCACTTTCAAAACCAGCTTCAGCAATATTGAGTGCTTTGTCCGCTTGCTGAAAATTCAATGTGGCGGTGGCGCTCCCTACATAAAGATAAGTAATCGCTAAGCCAATAAAGCCAATCACTAAGATTAGCAACACCGCTAAGACGGCCAGAAATCCGCGCTGCGTTGATAATGTTCTCATGAGGAGAGGTCTCGCAAATAGACACCCGATTTGAGGGTATAGTTCACACTTTTTTGCGTCACATTTAGGGTGATTTTAATATAGGTGATATTGGCCGCCGCTCCCGTTACGCTACCGTTTTTATCATAATAACTAAAAGAGAGAGTGGCAATGCCATCGGCAAGCACCACTGAATTGCGCGTGAGACTGCTGCCGCTTAATTTATAATCGATGCTATTACCATTCACATCGGTAAAACTATATTCCCCGCTGGTGAAGGTGCTGATATCAGACGCTGAACGGGTAGCGCGTATTTCTTTGATCATGCGCTCCATGCCTATACGGCCCTGCCACAACGCGTCGGTGATATTTTGTTCTCGGACCATGCTAAGTAGTGTTTGTGTATAGATAGTAGCAGTGCCGGCAATAATAATTCCTATCAGTATGATCACTGCTACTAATTCAATTAATGTAAACCCGCGTTGTTTTAGCATCAGTCGCCCATTAATAATTCGCTATCATTGTGGAATAAGAAGCATTGCCGTTACCACTTACAGTGACTGCGATGGTTTTGTAATTCGCATCACCATTAATCGTCGTGCAGGTAATATTGACGGCCAATGAAAAACCAGATGGTTTGGTACAAAAAGCAGGGACGCTTGTGCTTGGGCACGTGATAGAGGTATAGCCATTCGCGTATTGTAAGCGCCGTTGTCCAATGAACCATTCAATGCAATTCCTTGCCGTTTGACCAGCAATGGTGTTCTGTAAAAGCTGAGGTGTTTTTAGCTCGGCGGTACTGATAGCAAGAAAAAGCGTGCTAGCAAGAATCGCAGACACAATAATGACGAGCAGCACTTCAATTAAAGTAAAACCACGTTGTCTCATCATGCGACTGTGACCCGTCCAGTGACTGCCAATATTGATACGGTGACAGTGGTTGATCCTGATGTCAGTGGAATAGTCGCTGTCGAAGCAAGCGCAGTGCCTGGTGATGATGAAGTAGTGTAGGGCGCGCCTACTGCATCAAAAGCAATTAAATTGCTGGGTAAATTAGACAGCGTTCCAAATGAAATGCCGCTATTTAATGTGACGGTGGTATTACCAAAAGCCATAGTAACCGGATTGCCCGCGCTATCACGGATTTGATAGGTATTTGACGATAATTTGATGAGATAGAAACGTTTTCCTCGCGTCATGGCGAGTGATTGCGTATAGCGGACATCATTAGCAACTTGATTCGCTTCTGCGCCTACATTTATGGCGCTGGCTGGCCATTGTATTATCACCATCAGGCTCAGGATGCCGATGATCACCAATACCACAATGAATTCAACTAATGTAAATCCATTTGCATTTTTTATGTTTAATGCGTCCATGCTTCAGAACTATATTTATATAGAGATAGAGGCTAATTGTTGCACCTAAATGGAATGAACACAATGTTCATTCTCCTTCTGGTTACTTGGCCCTTGACGTAACTACAATTTATTACTTTGGGAGAATTACAGAATCGAGTGGTGTTGCATAAATCGTCCGTCTTTGCGAAGGGGTGTAGCCTGGACACGCTTTTTGTGTCCAGGATAGTGCATATAGCGAAGCCACTACCCTGGACACAAAAAGCGTGTCCAGGCTACACTCCCTTACTGTGTGGGAGGTTTTGATTAAAGGGGCAGATTAAGGTATAAAAACCCCCTTGCGGGAAAAATTAAGACGGGGGCAATATATGCTGAAAAAAGTATCTTTTTTATTCTTATTATTGGCGTGGTTTACCCATGCATATGCAGTCACTCCGTTGCCTTCCTCGCATGCCGAGATTGTTAAGCAAATTATTAGTCAATATATGGATGAAAATGATGTCCCTGGTGTTGCTGTCGAACTTTATATTGAGGGTAAGCCTGAATCGTATTATTTCGGTTATGCAAATCCGAATATCAAACAACTGATGAATAAAAATACGATTGTTGAAATCGGCTCACTTTCAAAAGTGATGACCAGTCTATTATTTGCGCAAGAAGTGGATGCGGCAAAAATGCAGCTTAATGCGCCAGTGAGAAAATATCTGCCATGGTTATCTGATGATTTTGATGATATCACGATGATGAATCTTGCAACCCATACATCGGGTCTACCAATGAAGCAATCTGAAGATATGAAAAACCAACAAGCTTTAACGCAATTTCTCGCTACCTACTATCCAGATTACACATCAAATGAGCAATGGATTTATTCTAATCTCAATATAGGCATTCTTGGGTTCGCATTAGAAAAAGTAACGCACAGAAAATTGAATGAATTATATATTAATCAAATTTTATTTCCGTTGGGTATGCAACCCATTGGTTTAGTCGTACCGCCTTGGCTGCTTACACATTATGCAATGGGTTATAATGAAAATGGCGACGAAGTAAAACCGTTGCCCACCTCACTGTTACCTGCTGCAGGTGCTGTTAAAGCATCTGCTCAAGATATGCAGCGTTTTCTTAGTGCTGCAATTGGCTTGCCTGGCACACCAGAACATATTTTATATCCTATGCGCATGACGCAATCCGTTTATGTGGAACTACCAACTAAAATGCAAGGATTAGGATGGGAAGTGCATCCGCTCGAAACAAATGACATAAAAGATTTGCTCAAAGCGGATGATAATCTTTCGAAGACGTTGGCGGTGACTGAGGTATATAGCAAGCCGCGTTATAGCGGCGACATGCTAATCGATAAGTCAGGCGGCACACCTGGGTTTCGCGTTTATATTGCTGTTATTCCTAATAAAAAAACAGGCATTGTTATTTTAACCAATAAATTTGTTTCTGGTAGTGCAATTGCACGGACTGGGAGAGAGATATTATTTAGATTAAATAATCTTACTGGGAATGAGAGTGATGATTCGAATGTTGCTGAGTAAGGATTTTTTTAAATGTTCCTTTTTCTTTTCTCTTTTTTATGTCGGCCTACTCCCCGCCGCGTTCTGCGCCTCACTGTCAGCGACAGAATCACAACTTCAACAATATATTAAGCAGCATCAAACCCAGCAATTGGTATTATTAAAACAATTAGTCAACATAAATAGCGGAACATCAAATATCTCTGGGGTTAATCGAATCGCAGCAAGATTGTCACCATTATTCAAACAATTAGGCTTTAACGTACGTTTAGTGGCAGAACCGAATTCAATGCAGCGTGGAAAAATGTTGATTGCAGAACGCACGGGAACACAAGGCAAGCGTTTATTGCTGATTGGCCATTTGGATACCGTTTTTCCTAGACAAAGTTCTTTTCAGCGATTTGAGTTAAAGAAAAATAGTGCTACAGGCCCTGGTGTCATAGATGACAAAGGCGGCTTGGTCGTGATGTTGTATGCACTAAAAGCCTTGCAAGCCACACATAGTTTAGACAATAAACAAATTACCATCGTACTGACCGGTGATGAAGAAGATTCAGGCAAGCCAACTTCTATTTCTAGGCAGCCGTTGATGTCTGCTGCAAAAAACAGGGATGTAGCCTTGGATTTTGAACCAGCGATAACGATGGATACGGCCACGATTGCAAGACGCGGCATTAGTATGTGGACCTTAGAAACACACGGAAATGAATCGCATTCCGCTAGTATTTTTAATAAAGGCGTTGGTGATGGGGCGATTTTTGAATTATCTAGAATTCTAAACACGATGCGTACAGAGTTACAGAAAGAAAAATATTTAACATTTAATCCCGGTATTGTTGTTGCCGGAACAGCGATTGCGTTTAATAAAAAATTATCCCAGGGCACGGCCTTTGGTAAAGAAAATATTATTTCAAAAATTGCAGTGACGAAAGGTGATCTACGATTTTTGAGTGTAGCACAACAAAAATCAGCTGAAACTAAAATGCTAGATATGGTGAAACAATCATTGCCAGGCACCAAAGCAAGTATTTCATTTCAAGATGGCATTCCTGCTATGCCGCCCACGGCGGAAAATATCAATTTGCTGGAACAATACAGTCGGGTTAGTCTCGATTTAGATCAAGGTGTTATCAAAGGGTTGGATCCTGCTTTGCGTGGTGCGGGGGATATTTCACATATTGCGTCAATGGTACCTGCTAAATTATCAGGGCTTGGACCTCTAGGCGATGGCGCGCATTCTGTGAACGAAAGAATAGAGCTCGCATCGCTACCTGTTCAAACAACGCGCGCCGCAATTTTAATTTATCGACTAACGAATTAAATGCTATACTAACAGCCAATTATCGTTGCTTTTTTAGGAATTGTGTTACGCATGCCGAAAAAAATAATTTGGTTAATAATGATATTATTATGGATGCCTTGGTTTGCAGCGGATGCGCAAACTGATGTGCCGCATAATAAAACTACTAGCCATCAAGTGCAGCATAAAAAAAACCATCATAAAAATAAAACGACAAAAAATACTAAACACAAAAAAAAGAAAAAATCCGCACAGCAAGATGTCGCGCTCAATGCCGCATTAAAAGAAGCGGCGAAAGAGACTAGCGAATCTGATAATCCGGTGCCCGCACCGCGTTTTAGTTTAGTTTCTTCTCTCGAACACCGTTTGGTTGAATTTGTACATAAAACAGTTGAGACCGTTCGTTACAGTGCTTATAAATTAGGCGGCAGACGTTTTGATGCTTCGCGCGGTATTTATGTGTTGGATTGTTCTGATTACGTGGACAATATTTTAGAAGCCGTGAATCCTAAAGCGTATTGGAGCCTTGCAGATGCAACCGGTTCTGATAAACCCACCTCACAACATTATTATCAATTTTTTAGCGGCTTGTCTGAGTATCCTAGTTATTATTGGAACAAAGTGGATGATGTGGAAAGATTGGAGCCGGGTGATATTCTTGTTTTCCGTAAAAAAAATTCAATGGGACACCAAACGGGTAGTGGTCATGTCATGGTCGTGATGAACAAACCAATATTTGATGAAGATGCCTATTTGGTACGTGTTGCAGATTCTGCCCCTTCTGGACATAGTGAAGATACACGGATGCCGCATAAATCTGGCATTGGCATTGGTACTATTCTTATAAAAGTGAATCCTCAAACGGGTAGGCCATCTGCTTATGCTTGGAAAGTGGGATCACGGTGGAAACAGAATGTGACGTTTGCGATGGCGCGACCGGTAACAATGACATAAATAACGGCCCGATAATAATCAAAGGGAGATTTCAATAGATGAACTTGGATGTTATCAATATCAGTCTTGCTTTCGTTGAAGGTTTTGCTCTCATTATTTCTCCCTGTATTTTACCAATTTTACCCATTATTCTCTCTGGTTCATTGACAGGTTCTCGATCCAGGCCATTAGGTATTATCCTTGGTTTTGTAGTGATATTTAGCATTGTTTTGTTGTTTTCACGCGAGCTGATTCAGATTGCGGCGATTAATCCTGATCACTTAAGAACGATTGCATTTATTATTTTACTGTTCTTGGGCGTCATGATGATGTCATCATCTCTGACAGAGAAATTTAATTTACTGACAAATCGTTTAACGAATATCGGTCATTCTGTGCAGATCGCGAATAATCCGCAAGGGGGTTTTTGGGGCGGATTTATTTTTGGTGGCTTTGTAGGGATTATCTGGACGCCCTGCGCAGGGCCTATTCTTGCCGCTATCATTGTGCAAGTCGCTATTCAACAGACAACGCTAAATGGTGCCTTAGCCATCATTGCATTCGCAATTGGCGCAGGATTACCAATGTTTTTGATCGCATGGGCAGGGAGAAGGTTGATGCAAAAATTAAGTTTTTTTAGAACCAGGGCCGTATTGTGCAGGAAAATATTAGGTGCCGTGATAATTGTGACTGTTAGTTATCTACTTTACGATTCAGGCATGATGAAGACTTACGCGCTACCTAAATCTAGCAATGCTGCTTCCACTAGGCTTATTAACGGGTTAATGATTCCTTACAAAGAACCACCCATTAATGGTATTGATGCTTGGGTTAACTCACAGCCTTTACAATTATCGCAACTAAAAGGCAAAGTGATACTCATCGATTTTTGGACCTATTCTTGCATCAATTGTATTCGGACGCTTCCGCACCTACTTGATTGGTATAACCGTTACCATGATAAAGGCTTGGAAATCATTGGCGTGCATACGCCCGAGT
>JABDBV010000009.1 GCA_013288395.1 Gammaproteobacteria bacterium
CTGGGTTGCTTCGTCGCCCTTCGGGCTCCTCGCAATGACATTTAAATAATAGCAAGTAGCCTGGACACGCTTTTTGTGTCCAGGGTAGCGGCTTCGCTATATGCACCTTCCCGGACACAAAAAGCGTGTCCAGGCTACACTTGCTAGTAAATTTCCCCTCATCCGCCCTTTGGGCACCTTCTCCCACAAGGGGAGAAGGCTGTGTAGTAAGGTGGGTGAAGAATTTCAGCGCTTTAGAAGCTCGCATGTGTTCACAATCCTAACTACTGAGCCTTCTCCCCTTGTGGGAGAAGGCTGTGTAGTAAGGTGGGTGAAGAGTTTCAGCGCTTTAGAGGCTCGCATGTGTTCACAATCCTAACTACTGAGCCTTCTCCCCTTGTGGGAGAAGGTGCCCAAAGGGCGGATGAGGGGTGAGAAAGTGCGCAATGACATTTAAATAACAGTTAATAACAGTTAGTGTCGCTTCTTATTCCTATGCTCCATCACCCGCTGTTTACGCATTTTGCGTAATTGCCACAACGTAACGATTGGCCCAGACACCATATAGATAAAGAAAATACCTAACAACATTTCAGCCGGCTCGAGTGAAATCGCTGTCAGTAAGCAAACAGCTAACACCACCGTAATAAAAGGTACTTTGCCCTTAAAATCTACCGACTTAAAACTAGAATAACGAATAGTGCTCACCATTAATAACGCCACCACTACTGTGATAATCGAAATAGGCAGCGCAAGATGTATTCCTTCGATGCCATAAGTAGAACCTGTCCAAACAATACTGGCGATTAATCCCGCAGCAGCAGGACATGGCAACCCTTGAAAATAAAGTTTATCACTCACTTGTATATTGAAGCGCGCAAGACGCAAGGTAGTGCCCGCCGTAAATAAAAATGCAGCAAGCCAACCAATTTTTCCTAAACCCATTAATGACCAGCTATACACCACCAACGCGGGCGATACACCAAAGGCCACCATATCCGACAAACTATCATATTGCGCACCAAACGCGCTTTGCGTATTCGTTAAACGCGCGACACGGCCATCTAATCCATCTGCAATCATCGCCACAAAAATGGCAATGGCTGCAGTATCAAATAATCCTTTCATTGCCGCTACCACTGAATAAAACCCTGCAAACAAAGCAGCCGTTGTCAGCAAATTAGGTAAAAGATAAATACCGCGCTGCAGTTTTTTTTCTGCCAGTTCAATTTCATCAAGATCGGATGGTGCTGGTTTATAAGCCATAATGACCTCATTCAAATGATTTTATTGCTTGCTCTAACTCTGGATCCAGTGGGGCTACTACTGTAATACGTTGATTTAAAGAAGGCAAAGTAAAATCAACCGTGCGCGCGTGTAAAAACATGCGCTTTAACCCTAATTGTCGAGCACGTTTATTAAACTCAGGATCACCGTATCGATCATCGCACGCAATGGGATGCCCTCGATGCGCCGCGTGCACGCGAATTTGATGCGTGCGACCTGTATGCAATTTCACTTCCATCAATGCGGCTTGCTTTAAAATTTTTAACGGCCTAAAAACACTTAATGCAGTCTTTCCCTGTTTATTCACTTCCACCACATGCTTCCCACCATCACGGTAATCTTTGTGTAATGGGAGATCAACCCGCAATTCTGAATCCTTCCATTTACCCATCGTCAGCGTCCAATAGATTTTCGAAATCAGCCCTTCACGCAACAGACCATGCAACTCCCGCAAAATGCGTTTTTTCTTCGCCAAGATTAAACACCCCGAGGTCTCAGCGTCTAAGCGGTGCGCCAATTCAAGATTCGGCAGTTTTGGATACATATGACGCAGCGCTTCCACCACCCCCACCCGCACGGTACTCCCTGCATGGACAGACATCCCAGAAGGTTTATTGATAATCAAAAGATACTCATCTTCGTACAAAATTCTACCCGATAATAACGACTCAGTATTTTTACTGGGGGGGACTAACTTCGCTATTTCGTCCAGATAAACGGGCGGCAATCTGACGCTATCTCCTAGCATTAGCTTGTAAAATGCAGAAATACGCTTCTTATTGACGCGAACTTCGCCTTTACGCAATAAGCGGTAAATATGTGATTTAGGCATGCCTTTTAGCTTGTTGATTAAAAAATTATCGATTCGCTGGCCTTCGAATTCGCCATCTATCTCAACAAACTGCACAGCCGATTTTTTTTTGTTCGTTTTTTCATCGAAACTCATTTTTTTCCATCCTAATGTTAGCTTTGCTTTAGGTTTTTAATTGATATGAAATCAATATATTGCTACTATTCCTATTAACCTTAATATAAGGTGTAAGTTACGACTTCTTAAATGCATTATGAATAATGTTTAGAAGTTAATCGAATTTAATCGTGCTGTAGGCACTGAATGATGAGACTGTATACGCTATAAGAGCGAAGAATTCTTTAGGTTTGTTTATAAAACAGTGAAATTGAAAATAGGGTCGAGTTACCCGGTTTGAACAACCGATTACTGTTAAGCTGAAATCATCGCTGACTCAATCGCTGATTCAGTAGTAAGAAGAGCGAAATAGATGCTCTGGAAAATGCTAAATAAACAACCCGCTCTACCGTAAAAGCACTAGCTTCTCATCCTCGCGCTTAAAAGCACATAATATGTGGATGATTTAACATGAGTAGAATGCTTATTAATGCAACTCACAAGGATGAGGAGTTGCGTATCGCCTTAGCAACTGGCCAATACCTTTATGATCTGATTATCGAATCAACCTTCCGAGAACAAAAACAATCAAATATTTACAAAGGCAAAGTCACTCGCATTGAGCCTAGCCTTGAAGCAGCTTTTGTCGATTATGGTGAAGAACGCCACGGCTTCCTCCCATTAAAAGAAATTGCGCGCTCTTGCTTTAGAGCCAGCTACCACGACACCGGCAGACGACCGGCGATCACTGATGTGATCGAAGAAGGCCAAGAATTCGTCGTCCAAGTTGAAAAAGAAGAACGCGGCAATAAAGGCGCCGCCCTCACTACCTTTATCACTTTACCTGGTTGTTATCTTGTTCTTATGCCAAACAACCCTCGTGCCGGTGGTGTTTCCCGCCGATTAGAAGGCGATGAACGCGATGAATTACATGATGTGCTGAGCACCTTGAAGGTGCCAGAAGGCATGGGCTTAATCATCCGTACAGCGGGCGGCGGTAAGTCACAAGAAGAATTACAATGGGACTTAGATATCCTTTTACGTCTCTGGGATGTTATCCAAAAATCAGCATCGGAACGGGCTGCCTCGTTCTTAATTTACCAAGAAGGCAATGCCGTTATTCGCGCGTTACGCGATTATTTACGCAAAGACATTGATGAAATCCTCATTGATCACCCAGATGTTTACGAAGGCGTCATTAATCACCTAAAACTGATACGTCCCGATTTCGTCAATCGAGTGAAACTATATAAAGACCCTACCCCGCTCTTCACACGCTTTCAAATTGAAAGCCAAATTGAATCAGCTTTCCAACGGGAAGTTCGTCTACCATCCGGTGGCTCGGTCATTATCGATCACACAGAAGCGCTCGTTTCCATCGACATCAACTCTGCCAAATCGACCAAAGGCGTTGATATCGAAGAAACTGCACTGATGACCAATCTTGAAGCGGCAAATGAAATTGCCAGACAATTACGTCTGCGCGACATTGGCGGTTTAATCGTCATTGACTTTATCGACATGTCACCCGTGCGCAATCAACGTGAAGTAGAAGATCGTTTGCGTAAAGCATTATCAGTGGACAGAGCACGCGTTCAAATCGGCCGCATTTCTCGTTTTGGTTTATTAGAAATGTCCAGACAGCGTTTGCGTCCATCCTTGGGTGATTCTAGCCGTATTACTTGCCCACGCTGCACAGGCCAAGGAACGATACGCGGAATCGAATCATTAGGATTATCCATTATCCGCATCATTGAAGAAGAAGCATTAAAAGACAATACAGCGCAAGTGCGAGCTATTTTGCCTGTAGAAATTTCTGCTTATCTCTTGAATGAAAAACGACAAGCGATTATCGACATTGAAAAACGCCAGAATGTTTCCGTGATGGTGGTGCCAAGTTCTCTATTGCTCACTCCACAATATGAAATTGAGCGCATCAGATTGTCTGATGAAAAAGATGAACTCGCTAGTTATAAATTAACTATCAAACAAGAAATACCGGCTCTACACCAAACATCAGCGACCGCACAAAAAGCACCACGTGAACCTGCTGCTATCAAAACCATTTCGCTGGAAGATATTCCTGCTGCACCGCCCATTACCGCCATTGATCAAGCCCAACAACATTCTAGAGAAAGAAGCGAAGGCGAGCCGGGTTTACTCAAAAAACTGTTTACATTCCTCTTTGATAAAAACGAAGAAGCAGACACTTCCGAACCTAGACGGCATTCTTCAATGCGGCCTCAAGAACCCACCACGCGCCCCATATCGAGACACAAACCTCATGGACGTTTTCAGTCTAATCGCGGTGGACGCAATGGACGTAACAACAGAGGACGCGGCGGCCAACAACGTAACTTTGATAATCGCGAACACCGTCCTCAACATCCACGACCACAACGAGACGGCGAACACCACCATGAGCACCAGCACCGTGAACCCATGCAAAGTGGTCAACAAGTTCATCGTGATCGTGGCACACAATCACCACGTTACCCCAGTGATCATCGTGACACACGTCAGCAAAATACAAGTCCGGCACAAACACTTGCGCCTACTGAGTCTCATTTGCCAACCGCGGCCACACCCGTTGCCACACAAACCGCAGTGCCAGCACGACCCATCGAGCATGTGACCCCAGCACCAGCGCGCATAGAAACGCCCAGAATTGTTGAAGTCACTAGTCATTCTGCTGACCACTCACAGCCGCAAGTTACCAGTCAACCAGCTGAAGGGGGCGTTAGCAGCACAAGCACAACTCCAGGTTCGGGTACAGGTGAACGAAAATCACGTTCCCACTTCAATTCCCGTCGCCGCCGACATAACCGTAATCGCCCACCGCGTCCAGCTGCCAATAGCGATCAACACGACCGTCATGCGGTTGAAGGTGAAGATATTTATAGTAATAAGCCGAAGGATGGTGGTGAGGAATAGTTGAGCGGTGTTGCGTCGTCATGTCGTCATTGCGAGGAGCGCTTTTTGCGACGAAGCAACCCAGCCTCGGTTTCTGGGTTGCTTCGTCGCAAAAAGCGCTCCTCGCAATGACGACGCAACGACGACATGACGACGCAATAACAGCACCCTCTAACCCTCCTCATCCCCCCCCAATCGCCGAGCCCGCGACTCCAACATCACAGGAATACCATTAACCACCGGAAACCCAATACGGTCAAACTTGCAGATCAATTCTTGATTAGCTTGATCATAGAGTAATTCCCCTTTGCAAATAGGACATGCTAGTATCTCGATCAGAGTTTTATCCATAGCTTTTCTCAACCCTAAAATAAAGTCATCCGATACTACTAGGAAGGGAAATGAATGACAACGCAACTTGGTTTTAACACAGTCGCACCTTCGTGGCTCCCCTGCTTGCAGCGCGGTCTTTCGCAAATGAACCCAGATTATCTCGCACATTTAACACAATCAAACCATTGGTTACCCGGCGCTGAAAAAATATTTAATGCGTTTTCACTTCCCCTTGATCAAGTAAATTACGTTTTATTTGGTGAATCCCCCTATCCCCGTAAAGCGTCCGCAAACGGTTATGCGTTTTGGGATGCTGATGTTAACGAACTATGGTCCAGTATAGGATTAAGCAAAAAAGTAAACCGCGCCACATCACTGAGAAATATGTTAAAAATGCTACTGATTGCGGAAGGATATTTAGATAAACAACACACGACTCAGCAAGATATCGCAGCCATTGAGAAATCTACCTTAATACAAACAAACAATGAATTTTTCACGCAACTGCTACACAAGGGTTTTCTGTTGTTGAATGCAACACCCGTGTTGCAAGAAGATTCGCCACAAAAAGACGCGCGCGCTTGGCGCCCCTTTATTAAAGAACTGTTGGCTTATTTACTAGAGAAACAGCCGCACGTCACCTTTATCTTGATGGGTCGCATCGCGAAGGAAATTGAACAATTGCTTCCGCCAAAACCCGTATCAACGCTGTACGTTGAACATCCCTACAACATATCATTTATTACCAATCCTAAAGTCATTGATTTTTTCACACCATTACACTTATTAAAAAAACAGGAGACCTAAGATGGTTTATTATTATTGCTATGTGCCTCTATGGTATGAACCTGGTTTAACCGAGATTAGTCATCCGAAGCGTTTGTACCCATCTATTCAAGCTGTTTACGATGCTGCCAATGAAATAGTAGAAGACGAACGAACCATCCACGACCCACAAATTGTTAAAATTGAATTGCCGGATAATATCACCGTGATTCCAACGCAAATCACCCTGGGTGTGTTTCGCATTGTAGAAGCAACTCCGCTCGATTGGCAAAAAATACAAAGGCTAGGAAAAAAGAAATCGACGAACCCTGCTACATTAACATTATTCAAATCTGCTACGTCTATGCAAGAGCGCTCGCAGCTAAGTGAACAATTTTTTGATGGGCACCACGATGTATCCATCCAAAACAAAAAATTTCGATCTCATTATCAAATTGTTAATCGATATCTTGCCGACTTTGACCAGCCACTGGTCTCGATGGGCAGCGATCCAAAAAGAGAAATTTGTCTGCTAAATCCAACATCGGAAACAATGACTAAACTTGTTAGCGACCTGATGTTCAAGATACAAATATCAGCAGCTAAATCCCCTCTAGCACGAATAGAAATGCTTATGCATTTTGTCCGTCACCATCTTCTACATTCATCTGGTATGGAGCAAAACGTAGCACGTCTAAATAAAATGAATGAATCATGGCTGACAGAGCATGCTGATGATCCAGACGCTTATCTCCTTCGTACCAATGAAAAGGGATCACACAAAATTTCCGTTATACCCATTGATCATTTTATTAAGCAAAAGTTTGGTACTTGCAGGCATATTACTTTACTCACTGCTTTTTTATTGTATAAATTAATTAAAGAAGATTTTCTTGATGGCAGTGTCTATCATCACCGCGATAATATTATTGGCGGCGCCCATTCCTGGGTCATTTATAAAGACCCATCCAATCAGGTTTATGTGGTAGACGCCACGTTGAGTAATAAGCCTTATAACCTAGCTGATAGCGCCTTTAAACCCATCTGCCTTCCCTTATATGGCATCCAAGCCTTTACCCATATGGAAGAACGTTACCTAGACAGGATGGACGTTGAGCAGAATATAGAATATAAGGACAATACTGTAAATGTTAGATGCATATAATGCATTGATTTTACTATATTATTATGAAAGCTGGGATTTAATGTATAATAAGATCATATATATTCTATGACTTACTTGTAGTTAGAAAAACCATATATTGCGGATGAGGAATCAATATGCGTATTTTACTAGTGGAAGACGATGAATTATTAGGCGAAGGAACACGCAAGGGCCTCACTCAAGATGGTTATACTGTTGATTGGGTAAAAGACGGCTCGCTTGCCGACCAAGCCTTAAAAACAGAAAATTTTGATTTGGTCGTCCTTGATTTAGGGCTGCCCAAGATGCCTGGTATTACCGTGTTGCAAAATTTGCGTGAACGCGGCAACACCACACCCGTCTTGATTCTCACTGCGCGCGAATCCATTGAAGATCGCGTCAAAGGTCTAGACAGCGGCGCTGACGACTATTTAACAAAGCCTTTTGATTTACATGAGATGTTAGCGCGACTACGTGCATTGCAGCGTCGTTTTGCTTCCCGCGCAGCGCCCCTGTTAACGCACAACGATATTTCATTGGATCCCGCTTCACATACTGTTTCCTATAAAAACGAACCTATTAATTTATCACGCAGAGAGTTTGCTTTATTGCATGTCTTGCTTGAAAACGCTGGGCGTGTGCTTTCCCGCGAGCATTTAACGCAATCGTTGTATGGCTGGGGTGAAGAAGTAGACAGTAACGCGCTGGAAGTGCACGTTCATAACCTAAGAAAGCGTTTTGGCCAAGAGTTCATTCGTACCGTTCGTGGTATAGGCTACACCATCGAAAAAAGCAAAGAGGATCACTAATAAAAATTAGGAACAGCGTTTTAGCGGGTACATGATGACAAAGTCAATACGATACTTCCTCTTAATCAGCTTGCTGCTCAGCATCACGCTTGCATCCGCTATTAATGGCGTTGGTAATTACCTGCTAGATGAAAAAGTCATTCAACCCTTTTTAGACGGCCAATTGATGCGTGTATCGTCAATGGTGGATTTACTTTATCAAACAACGCAATCCAATCCGCAGTCCCGTTCTGAACTCAGTGATTATCTCGTTAAAAGACAACCCATCATTGGCGAGAAATTTTTTTTTCAAGTATGGAGTAAAGATGGCACGCTCATCATGCACTCCCCCAATAAATTTAATATTTCTCTTAAAGATGCATCCTTGGGTTTCAGTGATCAATTTATCAAAGACAATGATTGGCGTATATATAGCTATTATGATACTCAGCGCCAAGTGAAAGTAGCGGTGGCTGAATTGTACAATTTGCGGCGTGAACTCGCGGATGATATCGCGCATAGCAATGCTAATATTCTTTTAGTCACCTACCCGGTGTTTGGTATATTGGTTTGGCTCATTATTAGCTTTGCGCTACGTTCTGTTATTCGAGTCACCAATGAAATTTCTAACCGTGCTTCTACGTATCTAGAGCCTGTGGAACTCGGTGAAATTCCCATCGAAATTAAACCCCTGGTCGCAGAGTTGAACCAACTCTTCATTCGTCTTAAACGCGCTTTTGAGCGAAACAAACGTTTTGCGGCAGACGCAGCGCATGAATTACGCACACCGCTTGCTGCTTTAAAAACCCATGTACAAGTCGCATTAAAAACAGATAATGATACGGATAGAAATAAAGCGCTGCAAAAAGTTATTGAAAGCGTGAATCGAAGCTCTCATGTGGTGGCACAATTATTAACACTGAGTCGCTTGGGCGAGGAAGAAAGCTTAACGGATGTAAAACCCCTTGATCTGCACCGACTCGCCACCGAAATTATTGCTTATCTTGCACCTCATGCCTTAGAAAAAGATATAGAAATTGAATTGGCTCCCTGCGCCACCGCACCTATTGTACTTGGCAACGATACCGCTTTAGGCATCTTGATCCGAAACATCGTCGATAATGCCATCCGCTATACCCCTTCAAAGGGCGAGGTAAAGGTCAGCATTATTGATACAGGCACTCACATTATCTTCCGCGTCACGGATACCGGCCCTGGTATTCCTAAAGAATTACGGGAACGGGTATTTGAGCGTTTTTACCGAATTTTAGGCACCAAGGCCTCTGGCAGCGGGCTTGGGCTCGCCATTGTCAGCCAAATTAGCACCCTTCACCATGCTGAAATTGTCATTGGATCACCACCAAATGGTGTTGGTCTGCAATTCGATGTAGCATTTCGCAAACATCGCGCTTAAAATCTATCCCTTGATGCCATCGACAGGACGATAGACTCTCTCATGCTGAAACGCTTATTACCTCGCCAGGACACTTTTTTTCAACTTTTTCAACAAGCGGCTGACAAACTAGAGTTGGCCTCTCTCGATTTTTCTAACCTGCTGCAACATCTGGATAACCAGCAGCATTATGTAGACTTGATTGCAAAGCATGAACAAGAAGCGGATGAAATCGCGCATGCAAATTTTGCGTTACTGCATAAAACTTTTATTACACCGTTTGACCGTCACGATATTCATCAACTCACTAGTTGCATGGATGATATTCTTGATTTAATTAACCGTATTGCGCAGCGCTTTCCCTTTTATCAACTACAAAGCGTGCCGCCTGAAGCTATTCAACTATCGAAATTAAGTGCTGAGGCTACAAACCATATCAAACAATCCATTTACTGTTTACATTCGCTTAAAAATGCGCCTATTATTTTTAAGCACTGCGATGAGATTGACCATGTCGAAAGCCAAGCGCACCAAGTGGTATTAAGAGGTGAAAGAAAATTATTCATGGATGAAACCGACTTTAAACAGTTTTTTAAAATTAAAGAAATCTATGCGCATACCAAATTAGTCATTAATCGCTGTCAAGATGTTGCTAACATCTTGAAGGGCATTATTCTCGAGTACTCATAATATGACGGATGCCTCATTCACCTTAGTGATCATCACTATCGTTGTTGCACTGTTGTTTGATTTTTTAAACGGCTTCCATGATGCTGCCAATTCCATTGCCGCGGTGGTGTCGACACGGGTGTTAAAACCTCATTGGGCCGTGCTCTGGGCTGCTTTTTTTAACTTTGTCGCTTTCTTATTTTTTGGCGTGCATGTAGCAACCACCATTGGTGTTGGCCTGGTCGATCCTAATGTCATGTCAACTCAAATTATTTTCTCCGCCCTGTTAGGTGCTATTTTTTGGAATATTTTTACTTGGTATTATGGTCTACCCTCTAGTTCGTCGCATGCGCTCATTGGCGGATTGTTAGGCGCGACCATTGCGCACGCTGGCACTCAACCGCTTGAATGGGTGGGCATTACTAAAGTCTTAGCTTTCATTGTGATCTCGCCACTCTTAGGCATTATTATGGGTATGTTATTAATGTATATTACGGCACGCATCTTTTTTTATTCCACTCCGCATCGACTGGATGAATGGTTTAGACCGATGCAATTGCTTTCTTCGGCATTTATCAGCTTAGGGCATGGTAGTAACGATGCGCAAAAAACGATGGGTATCATCGCGCTATTGCTCTACTCCTCTCATCAAATTGGTGATCATTTTTATATTCCTTTTTGGGTGGTCGTTGTGTGTAATTTTGTCATTGCCTTAGGCACTTGTTTTGGTGGTTGGCGCATTGTCAAAACCATGGGCATGAAAATCACCAAACTAAGGCCCGTCAGTGGCTTTTGTGCAGATACAGCAAGCGCCATTACCTTAGCATTTGCTACTATTCTTGGCATCCCCGTTTCAACCACGCATACCGTGACTGGCTCCATCATTGGCGTTGGCTCGCTGAACGGCTTTTCCGCCGTGCGCTGGGGAGTAGCGAGAAGTATAGTATGGGCCTGGGTGTTGACCATTCCCGCATCGGGCTGTGTGGCTGCCATTGTTTGGGGTGTTTCTCAGTTCATCTCATCCGACTTGACCCTTGCGCTTTATTCGAATTTTTTTATTAATGTATAAAAATAAACAATTCTATTATTATCAATATATTAAGTTAATTCTGCCTTAACCTTATCCCCCCATTTATCATCTATAATTAAAGCATAAGAGAAAAATACTATAAAAAACGAGGGGTTGTTTATGCCGTCTCCCAGTAAAACCGATTTGATGGATCTGAAAAATTTAACTGTAAACAAACTAGGTCGAGATTGCGTCATTGCTGATGTGCATGGCAATGATTCTTGTTTGAACCAAGTGATCAAGCAATTACAACTCGGCAAATATGATCGATTATTTGGCGTTGGCGATTTAGTAGACCGCGGACCTAATAGTGTTGGAGTCATCGAAACATTAAAAAAGCATCCAGATATAACTATTTCCGAAGGTAATCATGAACAATTGACCGTAGCCTCCATTAACGCGTTAGAAATAATACTAATAGAAATGGCTGATCAATACGATGCCATTGATGCGCCTATTCTTTCACAAACAATAAAAGATATATTAGTAGATGATAGCAGCGACGATAATAAAAAAAATTTAGTAAAGAGCTTTCTTAATCATTATGAAAATAATGGTGGAGAGTGGCTGGTCGCTTTATTTCTAGAAGAAATAGAAAACAAAAATATGTATGTTATAGAAAATGAAAATAACGAATCTCAGGTTGACTATGAAGAAAATAGCAAAATGAAAATGGTTAAAGATTTTATGGTAAACCTACCCTGCATTGTTCATGTAGAGGGTGATGAACGCGTTATGCCATTTAACACAGTACACGCAGATATGCCGATCAGTGATGCGGTTCACAAAAAGATGCTGGTAGAAAAGAGTAATTTAACACCAGAACAGAAGGATTATGCGCTTTGGACAAGAATTGAAGGGTTCGATCCTTCAATACGAAATAAATATTCAACGATTACTTATTGTGGGCACAACATTATGGCCTATGGTGACGTTGAAAGCGTTAGACTAGATAGCAGCATGGTCAACCTGGATGGCGCAGCATTCAATACTAATATTTCATTGATGGTGGATCACACTAATAGAAAAGTATACTGCGTTGGACCAGAGGGGATAGTTGAACAATCAAATGATCCGAGAGTTCAATATTTGCTTGATCATGCGTATTATATCGCTGAATACCTTGACACGAAAAAGCTAACTTATGACATGCAACATATTATTAAAAGAATGGTGACAGAAGTAAATAGTGGGAATAATGACAATTTACGACCTATCGTCGATAAATCGCTAGGTGAAATAACTGAGACTATAAAAGAATATAATGCAGCTCATCCCGTTAATCAAAACGTTGCTACGTATAGCTTATATGAGGTAATTTATTTTGCTGGTTACAATCTAGATATTGAAGACAAGGACCTTACGGATTTTATTAAAAACGCCATCGCTTTAATGACAGTCGATGCATTTAAAAAAATTAACAATCTGACGGAGATGGGGGCTATCGTACAAACAATAATTAGTCATTTAGAAGACACGAATAACATGATAGAGGAGTTTAATGAAGTCCGGCCTTCTGCTAATCCGTTGGACATCATTTCTCATAATATGCTACTACAACTAATCATTAATAACACAACCAAGCTCGATGCGAATGGTGTGGCGGCATTAAAAACGTGTTTGAAAGGAACATACTTTGTCAATGATCAAATAAATGAGTTAACTGATTCGATTGAGTTTCTCACTAATAGCAAAGAAATTGCCAGATTAATATTGAAAACCTTTAAAAATACTAATCTCACTATAAATAATTACAATAAAAGATTCCCTGATTATCCGTTACCGCCAATCACTCGCTATGAGTTATTAACTGATTGCAAAAAAAATTGCGAATTTTTGCAATCAGATGGAAATATAAATACTGTAACAAGAATTATAATGAGTGCGTTAACACCAGCCATCTCAACCGCAGGTCTTAGTATCCATGGTCAATTCTCGCACGCTGCGAATGAGAAGGATCGTGAAGAAAAAGAAGATGAGAAGACAGAAACGCCACCTAGGCCTCGGGATTGATAGGTTTAGTTACGTCCGCCATTGAGTCGTTATTTTGTACCGTTATTTTGCGCCGTTATTTTTGCCGTTATTTTTGCCGTTATTTTGCGCCGTTATTTTGCGCCGTTATTTTGCGCCGTTATTTTGCGCCGTTATTTTTGCCGTCATTGCGAGGAGCCCGTAGGGCGACGAAGCAACCCAGAAACTGAGGCTGGGTTGCTTCGTCGCCCTACGGGCTCCTCGCAATGACGGCAAAAATAACGGCAAAAATGACGGCGCAAAATAACGGCGCAATGACGACTCAATAACAGCCGAGCGAAAACATTTACTTCCTACCCTTATCCAAGCCCCTAAAATAAGCCAACCTCTCCGCAATTTTCGCTTCCAAACCACGTTGGGTAGGCTGATAGTAGGTACGCTGTTTCAACTCATCAGGAAAATAATTTTCTCCAGCCGCATACGCTTCCGGTTCATCATGTGCATAACGGTATTCTTTTCCATAACCTAATTGCTTCATCAGTTTGGTAGGCGCATTACGTAAATGCAGTGGCACATCCAGTGAGCCTGATGCCTTCGCGGCTTCCATTGCCTTCCCATATGCCACATAAACGGCATTGCTTTTTGGTGCGCATGACAAATAAACGATGGCTTCCGCAATTGCAAGCTCGCCTTCCGGTGAACCTAACCGTTCATAGACATCACATGCTTGCAAGGCAAGCTCCAGTGCGCGAGGGTCCGCAAGACCCACGTCTTCATTCGCCATGCGTATAGCGCGGCGCGCAATATAACGCGGATCACATCCACCATCCAACATTCGGCACAACCAATACAAAGCAGCATCCGGTGATGAACCCCGCACTGCTTTATGTAAAGCGGATATTTGATCGTAAAAAGCCTCACCCTGTTTATCGAAACGACGTAAATTCACTTGCATGACTTCAGCTAGTAATTCTTTGGTGACTATTAAGGTCTCACCCTGCTCTTTTGCCAAGTCAGATAAAATTTCCAATAAATTTAAAACCTGGCGCGCATCCCCATCTGCCGCATGCACCAACAAATGCTGCAATTCTTCAGGAAAGGATATTGATATTTCTCCAAGCCCATGTTCCTTGTCAGTTAACGCAGCACGCAACACTTGCAATAATTCGTCCTCGGTCAGACGTTTTAAAACATACACACGCGTGCGTGACAATAACGCGCTATTTAATTCAAATGAAGGGTTTTCAGTGGTGGCACCAATCAAAATAAAGGTGCCATCTTCCACAAATGGTAAAAACACATCTTGCTGCGACTTATTAAAGCGGTGCACCTCATCAATAAACAAAATAGTCGCTTGCTGATGTTCTGCTCTTGCCACTTTCGCTTCTTCCACCACTTTACGAATATCTTTGACACCCGAAAAAATAGCCGACAGCCGCTCAAAACGTGCATGGGTTTTTTCCGCCATGATTTGCGCCAGCGTGGTTTTTCCCGTGCCTGGTGGCCCCCATAAAATCATGGAATGTAAAATGCCTTGCTCTATTGCACGTCGCAATGGTTTCCCGGGTGCTAATAAATGCGGTTGCCCTATGAATTCTTCAATCGCTTTAGGCCGCATGCGTGTTGCAAGCGGTTTAAATGCTTCATCTGGCGCTTGATTTTTTTTATTTGGTTTCATTGATGACATCAACACCGGCTGGCACTTTAAAAACAAATAATGAAGCAGGCAAGGTGATATTTGTTTCAATATGATTGAATGTCACTGCTGTCACATGTCCAAGATGATCTTGCAAACGCATTTCTTGAATTTGATGCTGCTTAAAACCCATTTGAATTGAAGCAAACATGCTGTCTGCACTTTTAGGCACTAATGTGAACCATGACATTCCCGGTTGCTTACTTGGCATCGGTGCGACTTGATATTCATTTTTCAACGTAATATTGACATGACTTAATAACAATGCCGGTGATTCACCCGCCGATTGCTTCAACGAACGAATAGTCACTTGCTCTAAATCCGGATCATAAATCCACAATCGAGAGGCATTCGCCACAATCACTTGCGGAATAGGTTTGGATACTTCCCAACGAAACTTACCAGGGCGCTGCATGGACATGCGCCCATACGAGGTTTGTATAGGCTTATTGTGATTGTCATACACCACCTGCTTGAAATTCGCTTGCATGGTTTGTACGGCGTTCAACAGAGTGGATAGATCATCAGTAGGTGTGGCACTTGCGATGATGCTGATGGTTGATATAAATAAGATTGCGATTGATTTTATATATAGTTTCATTCCACCATCTCCGGCGCTAACACTTCCCTTGCCCCACTCGTATCCGTCGAACTCACTACACCTGCCGCTTCCATTTCTTCCATCATCCGCGCAGCGCGGTTATATCCTATACGTAAACGTCGTTGAACTAAGGATATAGAAGCACGCCTGGTTTCACTGACAATGCGCACCGCCGCATCATATAAAGGATCCTGCTCGCCTGAGGCTGATGAATCGCCGCTATTGCCATTTCCATCCGTACTTTCATCTGTCACTTCATAAATATAATCCGGCTCACCCACTGATCGCCAAACAGCAACCACTCGGTGCACTTCTTCATCCGCTACATAAGCACCATGCACACGAATAGGCACACCAGCGCCAGGCGGCAAATAAAGCATATCGCCATGGCCTAATAATTGTTCCGCACCTTGTTGATCCAAAATCGTGCGTGAATCGATACGCGAGGATACTTGAAAGGCAATACGGGTAGGAATATTTGCTTTAATCAACCCTGTGATCACATCCACGGAAGGTCGCTGTGTGGCAATAATTAAATGTATACCCGCCGCACGTGCTTTTTGCGCAATGCGCGCAATTAAATCTTCTACCTTCTTGCCTACCACCATCATCATGTCGGCAAGCTCATCAGCAATCACTACCACCAATGGCAATGGTTCCAATGTCTTCTTCGCGGATGCTTCATCTGTCACTAAAATAGTTGGCATGCCTATAGGCTGCCCTTGTTTAATCGCATCAGCTACTTTTTGGTTATAACCCGTGATATTACGCACACCCAATGCAGACATCAGACGATAACGTTTATCCATTTCTGCCACACACCAGCGCAGTGCATTCGCGGCATCTTTCATATCGGTGATAACAGGCGTCAGTAAATGTGGAATACCATCGTATACAGATAATTCCAGCATTTTAGGATCGATTAAAATTAGGCGCAGTTGCTCGGGCGTTGCTTTATATAACATGCTAAGCAGCATCGCATTTAAACTCACGGATTTGCCTGAACCTGTGGTACCTGCTACTAATAAATGCGGCATTTTAGTTAAATCAACCACGACTGGGTTACCCGAAATATCTTTACCTAACACAATACTCACTGGTGATCTGGATTGAATATAACGCTGTGATTCAAGAATTTCGCGCAACGTCACGACTTCACGATTTTCATTGGGAATTTCAAGGCCGATCACTGATTTGCCAGGAATGACTTCCACCACGCGCACACTCACTGCCGATAATGAGCGCGCAATATCTTTGGCAAGACCCGTGATTTTGCTGACCTTAATCCCCGGCGCTAATTCTAATTCAAAACGTGTGATCACAGGGCCTGGCAATACCGCCACCACTCTTGCTTCCACACCAAAATCAGACAAGCGCTGTTCCACCAATTGCGACAAGGTTTCAAATGAAATATGCGAAAAGGCTTTTTCTGCTGACGGTGACTGCAAATTCAATAATGAAAGTGGCGGCAGTTCACCATGCGCTAATTTAATACCGGAAACTGGTTCCGTTTTCTTTTTCTCATGTAAAGGTTCAGGTTTCATTTGTACAGGTTTGGTAATCACCAATGGCATGGCGCGTATAGGTAATGACGCTTCCTGCGTGCCTCGCTTGGTTCTATCAATAAGTGGCTCCATTTTTTCTGGTTTGCCAGATTGGAGGGTTTTATCGGTGCCGCCAAAAGGAGACGTGGCAAGCGCAAGACGTCTAGCAAGAAATTGTTGATAGAGCTTTCGCGTCTGATACCAGAGTTGAGATGCGCGCTCCCCTACTATTTCCATGAAACCAAACCACGATAATCCTGTTACTAATGTAATACCAAAAAGCAGCATGGTAACAAAAACCAAGGTGCTGCCGGTTTTATTGAATAATAGAGAAAACCCGCTGCCGATCAAATCGCCGACTATACCACCCGTCTCAGCGGGCAAATGGGAAGAGGAATGAAAATAAAAACTGACTAAACTGCAGCAACTAGCAATTAAAAAACACCAGCCCATCGCCTTAAATATCCACTCCCGCGTAGCAGGTAACTCATCGTGCTCTTGCACCTTCAACCAACTAGCGAGCACCATGAGGAAAGGAAACAGAAAAGCGACAATGCCAAACAAGGACAAGAAAATATCGGCAATCCAGGCACCGACCCGTCCACCCCAATTCGATACTTTATTACCAAGCCCCGTGCTCGACCAACCGGGGTCGCCATGGTGATAAGTCACTAATGAGATAAACAAAAACACAGCACATGCAATAGAAATCAGAAATAAGCCTTCACGTAAGCGAGAGCGCATTTGTATAGAAATAGGCTTGCGCTTTTTTGTGTCTACCGCTTGTCTATAACGATTTTTCATTATTTGTTTACCAACGAAACTCCTTCTCGTACTATATACCAGCTTGATAAGAATGAGAAACAAACTCCCATGTCTACAATGAAATCTACAATGAAAAATGAAAATCATCATCGCTTAATTATTTTAGGATCGGGTCCCGCAGGTTGGACGGCAGCAGTTTACGCAGCACGCGCCAATTTAAAACCAGTGATTATCACCGGTCTTGCACCAGGTGGGCAGCTAAGCCTTACCACTGATGTAGATAACTGGCCAGGCGGCCCTGAAGGTTTACAAGGTCCTGTGTTAATGGAAAGCATGAAGGAACACGCGGAACGATTTAATACCACAGTCATTTTTGACGAAATCACTTTTGCTGATCTCAGTCAAAAACCCATTCTCCTGAAAGGGGAATCCACCTATACCTGTGACGCCTTAATTATCGCCACCGGCGCGAGCGCTCAATATTTGGGGCTTGCCTCAGAAGCGGCTTACAAAGGCAAAGGCGTGTCCGCCTGTGCCACCTGTGATGGATTCTTTTATCGTAATCAACAAGTCGTGGTCATTGGCGGTGGCAATACGGCTGTAGAAGAAACCTTATACCTTTCCAACTTAGTCTCGCATGTCACTCTCATCCATCGACGCGACAAACTTCGTGCAGAAAAAATGCTAATTGACCGTCTTATGGAAAAAAAGAACTCAACTGGAAAAATTGATATAGCCTGGAATAGTGTGGTTGATGAAGTATTGGGTAACGATCAAGGCGTGACTGGCGTACGCATTAAAAACACCGCAGATAGCTCGACCAAAAATCTTGATGTATCTGGCGTCTTTATCGCTATCGGTCATAAACCCAACACTGATATTTTTGCTGGCCAACTTGATATGGAAAATGGTTATATCATCACCCGAAACGGCATTGGCCCCAATGCGACCGCCACCAAGATACCCGGCGTATTTGCAGCAGGCGATGTGTCTGACCCCTCTTATAGGCAGGCTATTACCGCTGCTGGCTCTGGTTGTATGGCGGCATTGGATGCGGATAAATATCTAGATAGCTTGGGATAAGATTTTCTTATACATAAAACCACGGTATAATCGTGCCACTTACAATTTAAGACTGAGAATAACATCGAATGGCAAAAGAAGATCAAATTGAAATGGAAGGCACGGTAATCGATGCATTACCAAACACGATGTTCCGCGTCGAACTGGAAAACGGCCACGTGGTCTTGGCTCACATATCCGGCAAGATGCGTAAAAATTATATCCGCATTTTAAAGGGTGACAAAGTCACTGTAGAAATGACACCTTATGATTTATCTAAAGGACGCATCACCTTCCGTCACAAAGAAGGCGGCCCGCCTAGACCTGCTGCTGTTGAGAAAGATGAGAAGAAATAATTAGTCGTTGATTTTCCCTTAGCCATTATCCTGGACATAAGAAGCGTGTCTAGGATTGCGTTTTTTCCACGCATAGTCACCACTTCGTTCAATTGAAAACTGAGAAGGCTGTGTAGTAAGGGTTGCGTGCGCTCTCAGCATTTTACAAAGCTCAAGATCACCTTACCTTTACTACGCAGCCTTCTCCCCTTGTGGGACAAAATGGCAGGATTGCCATTTTGCACGACCGAAGGTCGCCCGTAGGGCGAGCGCCAGGGATGGCGCGAGTGAAAGGTGCCCAAAGGGCGGATGAGGGGTGAGGACAAGAGATTACCAATACCCATAAAAAAAAAGCCTAATTGGAATACCCAAGAGGCTTAAGAGTTAGCTCAACTTTGGCTTGTTGTTTGCAGTCAACATTTCATTCATTTTTGCATTTTCATCTTTAGTTAAATTTGTCACTGTTGCAAAAAAGCTTGAATGACTAGCATATCGTTTTGCAGGCACTTCATATTGACTTGACAACTTCCATCCAATTGCAAGTACTGCAGCTCCTAAGGCCACACCACCCAGGCCGAGTGGAATCGCAAGGGGGGCGGCCAAACCACCAGTCGCTACGCAAGCAATAGCTCCCACAAAATAAGATAACATTCCAAGGATGGTTCCCAAAACCACTAATATCAGCCCCCAAATATGTCCTGTGTTATGATTTTCATAGTTTAATTGAATATTCGCTTTAATTTTTTCGTTGATCGTCTTCGCTGCAACTGGATCAATAGCTTCTTGTAGAGTGGCTTTTTTCGCAAGTGCTACCGTTTCTGTAAGCAGGTTAATTTCTTCAACAGAGGGTGATTCTGACCCTAGAAGAGTCTCCGCCAAACTAATGCTATGCACGTATAAATCATATCTCGCTTTTACCAATTTTTTATCTAGCTTTCTTGCATCTATAAGTGCGTCACTATTTGCAGTGGATTTTAAATTTTCAAAATTTTCTGTCATGCGGACAAGAAAATCAGACTGCATTTCTTTACGCGTAATAAGCGCCTTTTTAAACTCATTTATGGATTCGAGTAATAATTTAAATTCGTCTTTATTGCATTGTAATTCTTCAATTTTTATTTTTAAAGAAGATCGCCTTTGTTCCACATAAGCTTCTTGTTCTTTAGCTATTTCAGATTTTTTCTTATCTTGTGACATATACGTTAATCCTCGTTCTGTTCGTTGTGGGTTATACTCATTTATATGGATGAATATTATACTGTTCAAAACTTAAGAGATTATTAACGGAAGTAGTGCCCTAAAAAATTATGGCTATTATTATTACGTGTCGTTTATTTAATCTCATATGCCATAACTCTCGAAATGTTATGCCGTTTTCCGGCTTTCATTAATATTTATATTTTCATTTTTTTCTTCGCGAGCAAGATGCGTCACATTATTAAAAAATAGTAAATGACTAGAATATTTATTTTTCGGATCTTCATATTTCTGCTGAAAGTCTCCGCCAACACACGTTAATGCTCCACCTACAATCAATCCACCTAAAACAATGAAGAAAGCAATTGGCGCCAACGTAACCAGCGATACAGCACACAAAACAACTCCTACAAGTATTGAACCAAATACAATCGCCATCCCCAATCCCAACAATATTCGACTCCACATTACATCGTTAACTGAGTTTTTTTCGTGCGAGAGAACATTATTGATAATTTCACTTAAAATCTCATACGACTCTTTTGGATCGACTTCTTCTTGTCGTACCAGCTTGGTAGAAAGATTTAGCGTTTTAATAAAGAGTTTAACTTCATCTTCCGAAGGTGACCACCGCTTATACATAAACATTATGGATAAATCTATGCTATCAATATATAATTTATTTCTCGCATGTATAGAGGCAATAGAAGCATCCCACGCGGTAGCATAAACTTCAAAATTCTCAGTAATACTTGCTGCACTCTCAGTCGGTTGTTGTGACCCATCAAAACTAATAGTGAGTTTTTCCTTTCGAGCATCTAGGGCTGTTTTAAATGTATCGATCGATTTTATTAATTCTTCGACTAACAACTTATTTGATACAAGACTATTATCCGGATATTTTCTCAGATGTTGTCTATATTCTGCCTCTAAAGATATACGCCTCTGTTGCATATGCTTTTCATTTTGCATTACTTCATTTTTATATTTTTTTGCTATTTCTTCTAATAACATATCACACCATCCCCGCTTACTCGTTATAAATTATATTCATTTAAATTTGGGCAGATTATATCATGTGCAACCTTAAGATATTCTTAATGCGCTCATACGCAATGACAAAAAATTCCAAACCCCATAAAAAAAGCCTCATTGGAATACCCAAGAGGCTTTAAGAGTAAGCAAACCGTTATCAATTCACATTTGTAACTTCCGTATCTTCTATTAAGAATTTAATCTTTCCTTTATCAATCGTTACTTTTACATGACCACCATTGCTAAGTTTTCCAAATAATAATTCCTCAGCTAATGGTTTCTTAATTTGTTCTTGAATTAAGCGCGCCATCGGTCGTGCGCCCATCTTTTTGTCGTAGCCATTTTTAGCAAGCCATGTGCGTGCGTCATCATCTACTTCAAGAATGACATTTCTAGCTTGTAGTTGTCCTTCCAGTTCAGATACGAATTTATTTACTACTGATAAGATGGTCTTAATATCTAATGCTTTGAATTGAATAATGGCATCCAAACGATTGCGAAATTCTGGTGAAAATGCACGCGTGACGGAGGCCATAATGTCACTATCATTATCTTGTGCGGTGAAACCAATATTGCCTTTGTCCACGACCTCAGCACCCGCATTGGATGTCATAATTAAAACGGTATGACGAAAATCTGTTTTGCGCCCATTCATATCCGTCAATGTGCCATGGTCCATGATTTGCAATAATAAGTTATATACATCAGGGTGCGCTTTTTCGATTTCATCTAATAAGACAATGCAATGCGGAGACTTATTAACAGCTTCTGTTAACAAACCACCTTCGTCGTATCCAACATAACCCGGGGGCGCGCCAATTAATCTTGATACAGAGTGACGTTCCATGTATTCAGACATATCAAAACGAAGGAGTTCCACACCTAAAATGCTGGCTAATTGTTTACTAACTTCTGTTTTACCTACACCCGTTGGCCCCACAAACAAGAATGAACCAATGGGCTTCGTGGGATCACGCAAACCAGAGCGTGATAACTTCACCGCTGCACCTAATGTTTCAATGGATTCATCTTGTCCATAGATCATCATCTTGAGATCACGTACTAAACTCTTTAACACTTCACGATCAGAAGCTGAAACATTCCGTTCAGGAATGCGTGCAATTTTCGCAACTATTTTTTCAATGTCCACCACTTCAATGACTGTCTTTCGATTTTCTTCTGTTAGCAAATATTGATACGCACCCACTTCATCGACTAAATCAATAGCCTTGTCTGGTAAATGACGATCGCTAATATAGCGCGCAGACAAACGCGCAGCAGCTTCCAACGCTGCATCCGTGTATTTTACATTGTGATGCGCTTCAAAACGTGAGCGTAAACCTTTTAATACTTCAATCGTTTGTTCAATGGTGGGTTCTTTGATATCAATTTTTTGAAAACGTCTATCTAATGCATGGTCTTTTTCAAAAATACTACGGTATTCTTTATAAGTAGTGGAACCCACACATGTCAACTCACCAGAGGCAAGTAAGGGCTTAATTAAGTTTGACACATCCATCAAACCGCCTGATGCTGCCCCTGCGCCTATAATAGTATGGATTTCATCGATAAAAAGAATAGAACCTTTTTGGTCTCGTAATTGATGCAGCACGCTCTTTAAACGTTTTTCAAAATCACCACGGTATTTTGTGCCCGCTAGCAAGCTGCCTAAATCCAGTGCGTAGATGGTACTATCATGCAACACACTCGGCACATTCTTTTCCACAATCATGCGCGCCATTCCCTCAGCAATCGCGGTTTTACCAACACCCGCTTCGCCCACTAACAGTGGATTATTTTTTCGACGGCGACATAATACTTGGATAGTGCGTTCAATTTCTTCTTCACGGCCTATGAGCGGATCAATCAAGCCTAATTTCGCACGTGCATTTAAATTTGTTGTATAGAGTTCTAAAGGACTGGTGCCACTTTCTTCACCCAAACCTTCTGTGTCTTCTGAGTAACCATTATTATTATAGTTATGATCTTCTCGCGTCTGAATTTTCGGCCGTGTTGCGCCATGAGCAATAAAGTTAATCACATCCAGACGGCTGATATTTTCTTGTCGAATGAAATAGACACTTTGACTTTCTTGTTCGCTAAAAATAGCGGCAAGCACATTCGCACCGGATACTTCTGTTTTACCTGAGGATTGCACTTGAAACACAGCACGTTGAATCACCCGTTGAAAACCAAGTGTAGGCTGTGTATCTCTGTCGTGCACATTGAGTGGAATAATAGGTGTGGTGCGATCAATGAATTCGGTTAAATTACTGCGCAGACGATTTATATTCGCCCCGCAAGCTTTTAGCACTTCGAGTGACGTTGTGTTATCTAGTAATGCAAGCAACAGATGCTCCACCGTCACAAATTCATGACGTTTAGTACGGGCTTCCTTGAACGCTACATTTAAAGAATGTTCGAGTTCTTTGTCCAACATGACAACGCCCTCCTCTGTTTTGCTTTACTCTTATAATTAAGCCATCTCCATACTGCAATTTAACGGGTGGTCGTTACGTTCTGCATGTGCAACCACCTGGGATATCTTGGACTCTGCAAAGTCTCTCGTAAAAATCCCACAAACTGCTTTTCCTTTCACATGAGCATCCAACATAACTTCGGCTGCTCTTGCTCTCTCCATGAAAAAAAACTTTTCTAATACACTCACTACAAATTCCATTGGTGTGTAATCATCCTTGTGTATTAGAACCTGATATAAAGATGGTTCTTTAAACTCGTTTAATGCTTCTAAGTTAGTTGTGTATTCTTTATTCACGTTATATTTCATAGTGCTTATACCTTTCTTATAGACGATAAATAGCTGCTTTTCCTTAGCTGGAAAATAAATAGTTGAATGCCGTAATAACAGGGAGAATCGCGCTATACTGTATTGTTAGGCACCCTAAAAGAGTGCCTAAATTATACACGAAATTTAGTATTTGTCTAATAGTTAGACAATAATTTGTGGATTTTTACATGTGCTTGGTAATTGCCTCGCCAAAGCCCGAGCAACTGACTTCTTTCGCATCATTCATGAGCCTAGCAAAGTCGTAAGTCACTGTTTTTGAAGAAATTGCACCCTCTACCCCTTTGATAATGTGATCAGCCGCCTCATTCCACCCCATATGCCTTAGCATCATTTCAGCCGATAAAATTAATGAGCCAGGGTTAACCTTGTCCTGTCCCGCGTACTTGGGAGCGGTACCATGCGTCGCTTCAAACAGTGCCACACCATCGCCAATGTTGGCGCCTGGGGCAATGCCTATCCCACCCACTTGGGCCGCTAAGGCATCAGATATATAGTCACCGTTCAAGTTTAAGGTTGCAATAACGCTGTAATCAGCTGGTCTTAAAAGAATTTGTTGCAAGAACGCATCCGCAATCACATCTTTAATGACGATGTCTTTCCCGGTCTTCGGGTTTTTAACAATTTGCCAAGGGCCTGCATCTAATGGTTTAGCATCGAACTCATTGCGTGCGACATCATATCCCCAATCTCGAAATGCCCCTTCGGTATATTTCATGATATTGCCTTTATGCACGAGCGTGACTGAATCACGTTGATTATCGATTGCATATTGGATGGCGCTCTTCACTAAACGCGATGTCCCCTCTTTAGAGACGGGTTTAATTCCGATGCCGCAATGTTCTGGAAAACGGATTTTTTTCACTTTCATGTCATTTTGTAAGAAATGTATCACTTTCTTAGCTTCAGCACTGTCTGCCACCCATTCAATGCCAGCGTAAATATCTTCTGAATTTTCACGGAAAATCACCATATTGGTATTCCATGGTTCTTTAACAGGACTCGGCACGCCTTTAAAATAACGTACTGGACGCAGACAAATATACAAATCCAAATCTTGACGCAACGCAACATTCAACGAGCGAATGCCCCCGCCCACAGGTGTTGTCAACGGGCCCTTAATCGCCACGCTGTATTCGCGCATCGCATCGATGGTTTCAGTAGGCAGCCACGACTCTTTTCCATAAACGTGCGTCGCTTTTTCACCCGCATAAATTTCCATCCATTGAATTGCTCTTTTATCGCCATAGGCTTTCTGCACCGCTTCATCCACCACCCGCTTCATCACAGGCGTTATATCAACCCCAATGCCATCACCTTCTATATATGGAATAATAGGCTTAGAAGGGACATTTAAAGTAAAATCTTTATTAACAGTTATTTTTTCGCCTTGTTTGGGTGAGGTGATGTGTTGGTAAGCCATGATAAATCCTTCTTTATAAATGACGCGTATCCTATCATTAGCTTTTTAAAGGGAAAAGTGCAAAGCTTTTAAAGAAAGATCAAAAATTGTATAGTACTGCTGTTTAGTAGCTTGTTTAACCAACCCCGGAAGTAATATGAATACCACATCCCCAAAGCACATCATAGTTGGCATCTCAGGTGGCGTCGATTCCTCCGTAGCGGCTTTTCTATTGAAGCAAGCCGGCCATCAGGTAGAAGGTGTGTATATGAAAAATTGGGAGGGTGATGATTCTGATACACACTGCCCGGCTACAAAAGACATGGCCGATGCGCAAGCGGTCTGTGACCAGCTAACCATTCCATTGCACATAGTTAATTTTGCCGATCAGTACTGGGAACGTGTGTTTGCCTACTTTCTAAAAGAATACCGTGCAGGGCGCACACCTAACCCGGATATTTTATGTAATAAAGAAATTAAATTTAAAGCATTCCTTGAATATGCCAAACAACGCGGTGCCGATGCTATTGCAACGGGTCATTATGTGCGCTCAACAAGCGGCAGTGAGGGTGTAAAATTATTAAAAGGCAGTGATCCATTAAAAGACCAAAGTTATTTTCTTTACGCATTGAATCAATCGCAATTATCACAGAGTGTATTTCCAGTGGGCGACTTAGCTAAGCCAGAGGTACGCGCTATTGCTAAACAACTGGGTTTAGCCACATACGCCAAAAAAGACAGCACCGGCATCTGCTTTATAGGAGAGCGCAAATTCAAAACCTTTCTTAACGAATACCTGCCTGCTAAACCGGGCATTATCGAAACCCTGGAAGGCGATATCATCGGCACACATGATGGCTTGATGTTTTACACCATTGGTCAACGCCAGGGATTAGCCATCGGCGGCAAAAAAAATAAGGCTGAACTGCCTTGGTATGTCGCCGCTAAAGATCTCAGCCGAAATGTGCTAACGGTGGTTCAAGGCGAGCAGCACCCTGCTCTTTATCAATCCACGCTCACCGCAAAGCAGCTGCATTGGATTGGTACGCCACCTGATTTGTCTTACCCTCTTAAAGCAAAAACCCGTTACCGACAGCCAGACCAAGCTTGCACACTGGTAACGCTTGATGCATCCCTCTGCCACGTAGCATTCGAACAACCCCAACGCGCGATCACCCCTGGCCAATCAATTGTTTTTTATCAGGATGATATTTGCTTGGGTGGTGGTATTATTGAGTAAGATGACAATTGATCGACACTTTTGGGAGTTATCATGAACGATGCTGCGCTAATGGCCATTTCCCCTCTGGACGGCCGTTATCAGGAAAAAGTCAGCCAACTGCGCACTATTTTTAGTGAATACGGCTTAATGAAATGTCGTGTGACCGTCGAAATACGCTGGGTAGAAATGCTGGCGGAATTTGCCAACGTAGACGAAATTCCTCGATTAAGCCCTAAAGCCAAAACAATATTAGACGAGATCATCAATCAATTCTCTCTTAAAGACGCTGAACGCATCAAACATATTGAAGCAAGCATTAACCATGATGTGAAAGCGGTGGAATATTTCATTAAAGAACGCGTAGCAGGCAACAAAGAATTATCTGAGATAAGTGAATTTATTCACTTTGGTTGCACCTCTGAAGATATCAATAATTTGTCTTATGGGTTAATGATGCAAACGGCACGCAAACAATGCATTTTGCCAGCGCTCGATGATCTCATCTCATTGCAACGAAAATTCGCACATCAATATGCTAATGTTCCAATGCTTGCGCGCACACACGGCCAACCTGCGACACCCACAACGGTAGGCAAAGAAATTGCGAATGTCATTGCACGGTTGCAACGACAAATTGAACAATTAAATAATGTACTCATTCTAGGAAAATTGAATGGCGCATCTGGAAATTACAATGCATTTTGTATCGCCTATCCTGAAGTTGATTGGCAAATATTAAGCAAAAATTTTGTTAACAAACTGGGACTACAGTGGAACCCGTATACCACGCAAATTGAACCACATGACTCCCTCGCTGAATTTTTTGCTGTGATGATTCGTATTAATAATATCTTGATTGATTTTAACCGCGACATTTGGAGTTACATTTCTATCCAGTATTTCAAACAAAAATCGTTCTCAAATGAAGTGGGCTCTTCCACCATGCCGCATAAAATCAATCCTATCGATTTTGAAAATGCAGAAGGTAATTTAGGCATCGCGAACGCCCTGTTGGATCACATGATGATGAAACTCCCCATCTCGCGCTGGCAGCGGGATCTTTCTGATTCCACCGTGCTCCGAAACATTGGCGTTGCTATTGGCCATGCGGTACTGGCTTATCAATCCACGTGTAAGGGCCTTGAAAAACTAGAACCCAATTTAGACCGCATCGAAGCGGATATTTCTAATCATTGGGAAGTGTTAGCTGAAGCCATTCAAACCATCATGCGTCGTTACAAGATGGAACAACCTTATGAAAAATTAAAGGCCTTCACACGCGGCAAACGAATCGATAAAATCATGTTAGCGCAATTTATTGAAGAATTAGCGTTACCTGCGGATGTAAAAAGAAAACTAGCAGAATTAACACCGGAACAATACACTGGATATGCTGAGGAGTTAGCGAAAAGGATTTGACCATGTTTAACGCGTTATACCGTAAAATTCGAGCCAAAGTGGATACATGGCTTACCTATGAGCCCACCCATTCAGACAAATTCATGCCGTTCGATTTTAATCGGCTGAAATATGAAATCCGTCCAGGCGATGTGCTGCTCATTGAAGGCCGCAGCCGCATCAGCCACATCATCAACTCGATCACCCTCAGTCCGTGGACGCATGCTGCCCTCTACATTGGACGCTTAATTGACTTCGATGATGAAGAAACGCGACAGATCATTCGCAGCCATATGCAAAGCAATGTTAAAGACAATACACGTTTAATTATTGAAGGCGTGCTGGATAAAGGCACCATTGTTTCGCCTCTTAATGTTTATCGTAATCACCATATACGCATTTGTAGGCCTATAGGCATTGCGCCGGCTGATATCAGTTTGGTAATTGATTACGCTGTAAAAGCGTTGGGGCAGCCTTATAATGTCCGTCAGTTATTGGATCTTGCGCGTTATTTACTGCCGTGGTCACTCTTGCCCCGACGTTGGGGATCTTCCTTGTTTCGTACATCGACCGGCGAGCCGGAAAGCGGGGTATGTTCTTCGTTAATTGCTGAAGCGTTTTCTTCTGTGCATTTTCCCGTTTTGCCCTATGCGCAAGCGGATGAAAAAAATGGCGTCGAACTTTTTCAACGTAACCCTTATTTATTCACGCCTAAAGATTTTGATGTATCACCCTATTTTGAAATTATTAAATACCCGCTCTTTAATCCAGAAGAACCGCTGCCTTATTACCGTCGTCTACCCTGGACAAAGAGCGGCTTTCTACACCAAGACAAAGGCATATTGAGCGGCCCCGCTAAGAAAAAAACAGACAAAAAACCACCATCTAGTGAGGAATAATTTTTTAAATGAGTAAAACTGACACTATCCCTCGACCACTATTTGATGTACTAGAAAATATTGATGAGTCACCCCTCTGTATTACGCAATATATTGAATCATTATCCATTCCTTCCGGATTAAAGGAATTTTCACTTTGCACCGAGTTTTTAAAAAGCTACGCACACTCCAAAGATACGTTCACTGCTTATCGTCGTGAAGTAGAACGTTTAATGCAATGGAGTTGGTTGGTTTGTAAAAAAGCATTGCATGATATTTCCCGAAATGACATTCGTGATTATCTACAATTTGTAAGCGATCCACCGCAAACATGGATGAGCACAAAAATTCTTAACCGCTTCATCAACGATCCTGACGGCTTGCGCAAACCCAATCCTGATTGGCGCCCGTTTGTGGCAAAAGTTAGCAAAATAGCGCGGCGCCACGGTAAACAACCTAGCAAAGCCCATTATCAAATGGGCAATAAATCTATCGAAGCTATTTTTGGTGTGTTGAGCTCTCTGTTTACGTTTTTGCAACAGGAAGAATACTTAGAAACAAACCCCGTCGCTTTGGTACGACAAAAGAAAGGCTATATACAACGTCAGCAAACACGTAAAGTTACGCGCAAATTAAGCAGATCGCAATGGCATATGGTGATCACCACTGCGGAAGAAATGGTTAGTGAAGACCCGCAACACGAGCGTACCTTGTTTTTGATGTCTGCCTTTTATTTACTGGGATTACGAATTTCTGAATTGGCTTATACCAAAGACCGCATGGCGACCATGGGAAATTTTGCACCGGATAAACGCGGGCTGTGGTGGTATACCACCATTGGTAAAGGCAATAAAATTCGTGATGTGGCCGTGCCGGATGAATTATTAACCGCTTTAAAACATTATCGTACTCATTTAGATTTGCCGCCTCTACCGCACCGAGAAGAATCCACTCCGCTTTTTCCAAAATTTAAAGGTAAACAAGGATTAGGAACACGGCAAATTCGTAGTATTGTGCAAACTGTTTTTGATAAAGCCATTAATAAATTATACGCAGCAGGCAAACAGGATGAAGCAGAAGATTTGGCAACCGCCACGGTGCATTGGTTAAGACACACCGCCATCTCCTCTGAAGTTGAATACAGACCGCGCGAACATATACGCGATGATGTGGGCCACGAAAATCCAGCAACGATGGATAAATACATTGATATAGACCGCGTAGAACGTCACCGCTCCGCGCAATCCAAGCAATTAAAACCCTCGTTTGAAAAAACATAAGGAGTGCAGCATGAAACGGAATAATTTTATTTATAGCTTATTAGGATTAATTCTTGCACCTCAATTTTGCTTTGCCTATTTCTGTCCTACTAATTTTAACCAAATCAATAATGGCGACACCATTGATCAAGTCAAACAATTATGCGGCAACCCTGATCTGGAAGTAACAAAAGATGCGGTACCAAATGTGCCGCAAGAATGGACATATTTTATCTCGCAAACCGTTTCCATGGGCAACCTCGAACCTGCGCAAGGCACATTAAAAACATCTGTATCTTTTGATCAAAGCGGCAAAGCCATCAACATTAGTGTCAATGGTGTAGGCGTTGGATCTTCTCTGATTTGTGGCGGTAATATTCAATTAGGCGATACAGAAGAAGCGATCAAAAACGCCTGCGGAAAGCCAGCGTTTATAAATAAACAACAAGAACAACCCGCACCCGGCACGCAAACGCCCACCAGCAAAATGACAGAACTCACTTATCATTCCAACCCGCCCACCGTGTTGATGTTTAAAGATGGCCTGCTGACTGGGAAGAAATAATTCAGCCTACCTGGCTCCAGTTGATGTGTAGATGATAATCCAGCCAACTAATCTGTTTTTTTTGATTATCATAAAAAAACTTAATGGACGATTCCCATTTAGGATTTTTTTCCAGATACTTAATATCCAAAACTGCGGCATTGTCTCGGTAATGAGGGTCTCTGCACGATGGATAAATTATAAAATTCGCATTAGGATTTGATATAACAAATTGATGAGAAGCCGAATAATCGCTTTTATTCATAATGATTGAGAAATTCGCATCATCTTTTAATTGTATAGAATGTTTGTTATCCGCATTCACAAAAAAAATGGTTCTAACGCCTGTGTCTGTTTTTACTTTTAAATGCATACGTTCCTTCATGAAATGAAACGCATGCTCATAAAGTGCCGTTTCTTCAATCAATGAACCGTAAAATACGTTCTTTCCATATGGTGCTCGAAATCTTGCTTGTTTAAGTGGCGGAGTATATCTAAATGGTGTTGCTATAAGCGGGTGCCAATCAGAATATAAATTTTTTGGCTTGGTTGTTTCAATCAGCAATTCAAGCAGAACCGCTTTCTCTTCATC
>JABDBV010000010.1 GCA_013288395.1 Gammaproteobacteria bacterium
CAGCGGTTGCCTGTACGGAATTTAGTTTGAATGTACTTGCCGCAGGTGCAGCATTGCTTTTTGGTGTTACTCTGGCAGCAGGATTTGGCATGTTTGCATTTAAAAACCGTGAACATGGTGTAGTAAAAGACAGTCATCAGTTAACGGAAAAAATCAGTAAATTACAGTTTGCGAGTTAACACATAACGAGTGAGGAAAAATAAAATGCGTTCAAGAGATGAGCAAGAAAATCGATATAACGAAGATTTGCTTGATAAAACCTTTGATTTAGGAAATCATAATTTTTATCATTCAATATACAACCACAAGTTGGTTGAAATATTGAAAGTTTGGTTTCAGGGAAAATCAGCAAATGAATTAAAAACGTTTTTGGCGATTGATGGTGCTCGTTTAAGAGTAACATTTGAAGAATTAACTGGTACAAGTTATACGGGTGCAAGAGCTGCTGCATATACTTCCAACGAATTCTATGAAATGCTGAAAATCCAAGGTAAAAAATGCCACCAAAGTAAGATTACTGAATTATTGCTAGCATTAAAAGCGTGTACAACCCAGGAAAAAGTAGTTTTTGCTAACTTCTTGCTTGGGAATGTGTTAAGAATGTCTGTGAGCAATCCTGATAGACCAGATATAGCGCACAGTGAAGTTGCTATTCGTCTTATTAGTTTATTTCTCAGTCAAGCAGATGAGGCATTACTGCGGAAAGCTTCTGATTCAGTAACTTTTAAAGCATTATTGAAAAACCGAACGGCTGAATATTATAAAACACTCATTGCCTTCTTAGAAAAAAACGGCCAATTCATCCAGGATCTTGAAGAGTTATTAAACGCGCAGCCACAATTAATGGAATTTTTAGATACGAATGATCTTGATGTAAGTTTTTTAACTTTTATGCAAGACAATAAAATTAGTTTTGTAGAACCTGTTGCCGAAGTATCTTCAAGAGCGCTCACTGTGCCTACAATCCAACGATCCATGTTCGGAGCAAAACTGCCTGTGAGTCCAAAACTTGATGTGGTCAGAGCGGTTTTTGACGTGTTTCCAAATGATAAGCTTCACCAGCAGGCAATTGTTTTTGTCTTACAAAATAAAATGATGTTATTTAAATTAAATGGCCCCGCTTTAGCTCTTTTTAAAGAGCATGTCTCAGGTTCAGTGATCAATGATGATAAATTTTTAAAGGTGTTATCTAAAGCAGAAACACAAGCACAAATTGATTTTCTGCATCATCTTTTCACCTATCTCGATCAACCGGACGCTTTCGCGCTTGTCAACGAACTGGCCGACAAGGGGTTAAAACAGTTAACGCCTAAACAAGTATTGCATATTGCTGGTGTGTTGCAGAATAAAGAAATTGCCAGCAAAGAAAAATGCCAATTTTGTACGGCAATGATCAGAAATGATTACACTGAGGTCGTATTAGAAGGGATAGCTAGACTCTATGGTGTGATTGTAGACCGTGAAAAATTGACTGCCAATTTAAAAGATTTTAAGGCTGGTGATAATTTACTTACTTTGCCCTATATTGAATTATTGGAAGAATTGCATCGTAAAGATATTACCATTACCTTTGAATATGCTAAACACTTAGCCTCTAAACTTTATCTGCGTGAATTTACCGATGTGATTCATTTAATGGAAAGCCAAGATCTACGTAAAATTTTCGATAAAAATAGCGTCAATTCAAAAGTAAGTGATTGGCTAACGGGTCTTATGTTGATGGTGCAGACTACCAGAAACCCAGTGTTGGCTAACAAGGTGACTAACTTAGTGCTTCATTTATGGACCCTGGCAAAAACACAGTCTAATGATATTGGATTGTCACTCAGTGAATTATTGACAGATGCCTTTGTGGAACATTTTCTTAAATTCTTCCAAGTCTCATTAGGGTTGCTGAATTTTGCTGCGAACCCAGAATATCGCTACGCAGCCATTGCTGACTATAAAAAGATAGCCTCGGTAATTACACTCATGCATTCGCACGCTAATACTATGCTTAGCTTAGAAAACGGCAGCGCTCAAACGACGCTCGCTTTAGAAAATAAAGGTTTTTTTAGTACCTTATTTGGTGGCACCTCTCAGTCTAGTCCACAAGCATTATTAGTAGCAGCTGAGCGCCGAAGTGTGCTTACCAATAGCATCCAAAGAGCGCTTAACATTAATGGATTGGATGCGGAAATGCGTCCACGCTTTAGTGGGCAAGACGATTTGAAAGGGTTTGTTAACTTCATGCGGAATGCGAATGCAAATATTGCAATGTTGGAAGGACCGCAAGAAGGTTATTTAGCGTTGATGGATGCGACGGGTGGGCCGACTATTGAGAGTTTGGATGATGATGTTACCAACGATGAGTTGGCATTGGTTGAGGCGAAGTCGAAGGGGTTAGAATTGACCTGGTGATCGATAGTAGCCTGGACACGCTTTTTGTGTCCAGGGCAGTGCGTGTAGCAAAGCCGCTACCCTGGACACAAAAAGCGTGTCCAGGCTACACTTGCTAAAAGCTCAGTTAAAATCGGTGTTTATCCCTCACCCTACCCTCTCCCGCAACCACTGACAGTAAATTTACCAAACTTCATAGGGCGGGAGAGGAATTTCGTAGTTATATCGGATGCATTCCCCAACCCAGCAACGGATAAATTCGTGGGGAGACGTCAGATTTTTATTCAATCACTTCCAGGCCGCTCATATATGGCTGCAATACTTTCGGGATATGAATACGCCCTAATTCATCCTGATAATTCTCAATCACCGCAATCAACGTGCGGCCGATTGCTAAGCCTGAGCCATTAAGGGTGTGGACTAATTCAATTTTACCGGAATCATCACGCCAGCGCGTTTTCATGCGGCGCGCTTGAAATGCCTCGGTATTACTGCATGAAGAAATTTCTCGATAACGATCTTGTCCCGGCAGCCATACTTCAATGTCATAAGTCTTAGCAGCGGCAAACCCAATATCGCCTGAGCATAATGCCATTACGCGATAAGGCAATTCTAAACGCTGCAACACCGTTTCTGCGTGTTTGGTTATGTCTTCCAATGCTTGATACGATTGATCAGGACGTACAATTTGCACCAACTCTACTTTTTCAAATTGATGCTGTCTCAACATGCCTCGCATGTCTTTTCCGTATGAACCCGCTTCACTGCGAAAACATGAACTATAACAAGTATATTTAATCGGTAATTGGCTAGCGGATAAAATATCGTCTCTTACGGTATTTGCCACTGGTACTTCAGATGTGGGAATTAAATAAAGCTCCACTTCTCCAGAAATGGCAAACACATCTTCTTTGAGTTTAGGAAATTGTCCCGTACCAAATAAACTGTATGCATTAACTAAATAGGGAACCGTAATTTCTTGGTAACCATGTTCGTTGGTATGTAAATCCAACATAAATTGAATCAATGCACGCTGCAAACGAGCGAGCGCTCCTCGCAATACCACAAAACGCGCACCGGAAATTTTTGCCGCGGCTTCAAAATCCATTAAGTGTTGATTCGCACCCAATTCCACATGGTCTTTAGGCTTAAAAGATAATTTCTTTGGCTCACCCCATGTACGAATAAGCTTATTGTCTTCTTCACTTTTACCGACTGGCACCGATTCATGCGGGATATTCGGTAAACAAGCTAAAAAATCATCCATCTCAACTTGAACTTGCGCGAATTTTTCTTCTTGCGTTTTTAACGCATCGCTTAATTCTTTCAAGCTTTTTAAAACATCTTCTACATTTTTACCCGCCGCTTTTGCATGCCCCACTTCTTTGGAGCGAACATTACGCTCATTTTGTAGATCCTGCATTTTAATTTGCAATTGTTTGCGTTGTTCTTCAAGGAGATTGAATTTAGCCACATCAAGGGTAAAACCGCGCTTTTTTAGCTGCAAAGCAACGACATCGATAGAATTGCGAACTAATTTAGGATCCAACATGATTAACCCGTCACTTTTGCTAGTACTTGCGCCGCCATTTTGCCCATTTCAGCAGGTGAATGTACCGTATGCACACCGGCCGCTTCCAACGCTTTAAATTTCTCAGCCGCAGTTCCCTTGCCACCTGCAATAATGGCGCCCGCGTGACCCATACGCTTTCCAGCAGGGGCAGTCACACCGGCAATATAAGCAACTACAGGTTTAGTCACATGTTGTTTGATAAATGCCGCCGCTTCCTCTTCCGCACTACCACCAATTTCACCCACCATAATGATAATGTCCGTCTTCGGATCTTTTTCAAATAACGCGAGCACATCAATGAAATTTGTTCCAGGAATAGGATCACCGCCTATACCAACGCAGGTGCTTTGACCTAAATTTAAATCCGTGGTCTGCTTCACTGCTTCATAAGTCAACGTACCGGAACGTGACACAATACCCACTCGTCCAGGCTTATGAATATAGCCTGGCATAATACCAATTTTGCATTCGCCTGGCGTGATAACACCAGGGCAATTAGGCCCAATGAGTCGCACGTCTGGATGTTGATCAATGCAGGCTTTTACTTCCAGCATATCAAGCACTGGAATGCCTTCTGTGATGCAAACAATTAGTTTAATGCCCGCATCCACTGCTTCTAAAATGGAATCTTTGCAAAAGGGTGCCGGCACATAAATAACAGAGGCATCGGCTTTTGTTTCTTTATAAGCTTCTTTCACTGTATTAAAAACAGGTAATCCTAAATGCGTTTGACCGCCTTTTTCAGGTGTCACGCCACCTACCATTTTAGTACCGTAAGCAATCGCTTGCTCTGAATGAAGTGTGCCTTGTTTGCCAGTAAACCCTTGACAAATTACTTTGGTGTTTTTATTAATTAAAATACTCATTTACTTCGCCTCCCGGTGTGATACAGCTGAAACCACTTTTTTAGCAGCGTCCGTGAAGCTAGTTGATGCAACAATATTAAGCCCGCTTTCACTTAATAATTTTGCGCCTAGTTCTGCATTATTTCCTTCTAAACGAACCACCACCGGTAATGATGTGCCAATATCTGCTACCGCCCCAATAATTCCTTCTGCGATCACATCACAGCGCACAATGCCGCCGAAAATATTAATTAAAATCGCTTTCACGTTTTTATCAGATAAAATAATTTTAAACGCTTCTTCTACGCGTTCTTTCGTTGCACCACCGCCTACATCTAAAAAGTTGGCAGGATTACCGCCATGCAGTTTAATCATATCCATGGTAGCCATAGCGAGTCCCGCGCCATTGACCATACAGCCAATATCGCCATCTAATGCAATGTAATTTAATTCCCATTCACGTGCGCGGTTTTCACGTTCATCTTCTTGTGAAGCATCACGTAGATCCCGTAATGCGGGTTGACGATAAATTGCATTGTCGTCAATCGTAATTTTTGCATCCAAACACAATAAGTTTCCTTGTTTGGTGATCACCAGTGGATTGATTTCCAATAAGCTTAAATCTTGTTCTTTAAATAATTTAGATAGGCCCACCAAAAGATTAGCAAATTGTTTGATTTGATCGCCTTTTAATCCCAATGCAAAGGCTAAGTCTCGGCCTTGATAAGGCATCGCACCTACCATCGGATCAACGGTGATAGTCAGAATTTTCTCGGGTGTTTTTTCGGCTACTTTTTCAATTTCTACACCGCCTTCTGTGGAAGCCATAAAGACAACGCGCTGTTTCGCGCGATCAATGACGGCACCCAGATATAATTCTTTTTCAATGTCACACGGTTCTTCAATTAATATTTGATGAACCGGCTGGCCTGCTGCCGTGGTTTGATAGGTCACCAAATGCGTGCCTAATAATGCGCGTACAGCATTTGTTAATTCATCTTTGCTCGAGACTATTTTCACACCGCCAGCTTTGCCTCTACCGCCCGCATGAACCTGCGCTTTCACCACCCAGCGCGGCAATGCCATACGCGCCGCAATTTGTTGTGCTTCTTCAACCGTTTTGGCAACCTCGCCTTTGGAAACAGGTAATCCATATTCTGCTAATAGTTTTTTTGCTTGGTATTCATGCAAATTCATGGGGCAATGTACCTTTCATTAAATTTCAAGTAATAAACGTGTAGGATCTTCCAGTAACTCTTTAATAGTGACTAAGAATGTAACGGACTCTTTGCCATCGATGAGGCGGTGATCATAAGAAAGCGCCACATACATCATGGGTCGAATCACAATTTGGCCATTTTCAACCACTGCGCGTTCCTGGATTTTATGCATCCCTAAAATGGCGCATTGAGGTGCGTTGATGATAGGCGTTGCCATCAGCGAACCAAACACACCGCCATTGGTAATGGTAAAGGTGCCGCCTTGCATTTCTTCTAATGATAATTTACCGGATCTGGCTTTCTCAGCCGCTTCGGCAATATTTGCCTCGATTTCCGCCATACTCATTTTGTCAGCATCACGCAATACTGGCACAACTAATCCACGGTCGGTGGAAACCGCAACGCCTATATCGTAATAACCATGATAAACAACATCGTTGCCATCAAGGGAAGCATTCACGGTAGGCGAGCGTTTTAACGCTTCCACACAAGCGCTTACAAAAAACGACATGAAGCCTAATCGCACATTGTATTTTTTTTCGAATTTTTCGCGGTAGTGGCTGCGAGCTTCCATCACCGGCGCCATATTAATTTCATTGAAGGTCGTCAACATGGCCGTGTTTTGCGTCACTTCTAATAGACGCTCGGCAATACGTGTACGGATACGCGTCATGGGGACACGTTTTTCTGGACGGGCGCCGGTTGGCATCCCAATCGATGTCGTCGTTTTAGACATCGGTGCGCTGCTAGCCGCTCCCATTACATTTTCTTTGGTAATGCGTCCACCTTTACCAGTACCGACGACTCCTGAAACATCCACATTTTTCTCAGCAACTGCACGGCGCGCAGAAGGACTGAGTGTGGTCGATGTGGTTGTATTTTGTGGTGTGGCGGACGCTGCGGCTGCTTTGCTTTGAACAGGCTTTTCAGCAGGGGCTGAAGAAGGCTGAGTACCAGCGGCAACCGCTTCGATAACCGCAATCACTTCTTGCGCTTGCACTGTGCTGCCAGTTGGTTTAAGAATTTCTTTTATTATTCCATCAGCTGGCGATGGAACTTCAAGCATAACTTTGTCTGTTTCTAAATCAACAATATTCTCATCTCTAGCGACACGATCACCGGCCTTTTTATACCAGGTTGAAACGGTTGCGTCAGAAATAGATTCTGGTAACAGTGGAACTTTTACTTCGATTGCCATTATGGTTTTCCTCTCATCAATGCGTGATTGATTAATTCAATTTGTTCTTTTTCATGTACAGAATGATAACCCGCAGCCGGTGAAGCAGAAGAAGCTCTGCCTGCATAGCCTAAGTGCTGATCTTTGCCAATAAAACCCATTAAAATAGGCTGCATGGTATTCCATGCGCCTTGGTTTTGCGGCTCTTCCTGACACCAAATCCATTCTTTAGCATTTTTATAAACTTCCATGGTTTGACGGAAGGCGGTTTCAGGAAATGGATAAAGCTGTTCTATACGAATAATTGCTATATTATTCAAATTACTTTCGCGTCTTTTTTCAAGTAATTCATAATAGACTTTGCCAGCGCAGAGAACCACTCTATCTACCTTTTTGGGGTCAATCGTATCCACTTCTGGAATCAGCAATTGGAACTCACCCTCGGATAAATCTTTTAAGCTGGATGTTGCCATTGGGTTACGCAGCAAGCTTTTAGGCGTCATGATGATCAGCGGCTTTCTATAAGGACGAATCATTTGTCTGCGCAATAAATGGAATATTTGTGATGGGGTGGAAGGGACGCACACTTGAATATTGTCTTGGGCGCAAAGCTGTAGATAACGTTCTAAACGCGCAGAAGAATGTTCTGGGCCCTGCCCTTCGTATCCGTGTGGCAGCAACATGACTAAGCCACACATTCTTCCCCATTTTTGTTCACCTGAACTAATAAACTGATCAATCACCACTTGTGCGCCATTAGCAAAATCGCCAAATTGTGCTTCCCAAAGGACTAAGAAGTCAGGCTCTGTCGTCGCGTAACCATATTCAAACGCTAACACAGCTTCTTCGGAAAGTAGCGAATCTACAATATTAATTTGCGCTTGTTTAGGTGAAAGATGGCTTAAGGGGATATAAACTTCACCCGTGTTTTGATCACTCAATACCGCATGACGATGTGCAAAGGTACCACGCCCTGCGTCTTGGCCGCACAAGCGTATGGGATAGCCTTCTTCTAGCAAAGTGGCATACGCCATGGTTTCGGCATAACCCCATTGTATAGGTTGCTCGCCTTCGGTCATTTTCTTTTGCGCTTCTAACAGTTTATTTACTTGCGCTTGCACTGCAAACCCGTCGGGCAAGCTTTCCATTTGTCTGGCCAACTGCTGAATTTGTTTAAGCGGCACGGCTGTATTTGCTTTTTTAGTCCAGGGTGTGCCTATGTATGGTTCCCATTTAACATTGAATTCATAAGAAGAATCTTTTGCTAGCTCTACGACGGAGTTGCCTGAATCCAATGCATTGCGATATGCATCGGCTAATTTCTTTTCTGCTTGATCCTCAATCAACCCTTCATCAACCAGCCGCTTTGCATAGAGTATGTATGGCGCTTGCATGGACTTGATTACTTTGTACATGAGGGGTTGTGTTGCTGAGGGTTCATCTGCTTCGTTATGCCCATGACGACGATAGCAAACAAGATCAATGACCACATCGCGTTTAAAGGTATTGCGATAATCGATAGCAAATAACGCAGCAAAATAAGCAGCTTCTGGATCATTTGCATTCACGTGTAAAATAGGCGCCTCTATCATTTTTGCGACATCAGTACAATAAATCGTTGAACGCGCATCTTTAGGATTGCTGATCGTAAACCCAACTTGGTTATTGACTACAATATGAATGGAACCACCCACCATAAACCAACGTGCTTGAGACATGTTGAATGTCTCCATGACCACCCCTTGACCCGCAAAGGCTGCATCACCATGAATTTGGATGGGGAGCACTTGTTTTTGTTCTGTATCGCGACGTCTGCGCTCGCGTGCGCGCACCGAACCTTGTACCACCGGTGAAACAATTTCCAAGTGGGATGGGTTGAATGCTAAAACGATATGCATAGGGCCAAAGGTGGTATTTACATTCGAGGAATAACCTAAGTGGTATTTCACATCGCCCGAATGTGTTTGTTTAACGCCCTTGCCTTCAAACGCTGAAAAAATATCGGTGGGTTCTTTGCCAACCACATTCACTAACACATTTAAGCGGCCGCGATGCGCCATGCCGATGACCGTTTCTTTTAAGCCTTGCTGCGCGCTGCGGTTAATAATGGCATCTAGCAACGGAATTAAACTGTCGCCACCTTCCAATGAGAAACGCTTTTGTCCTACATATTTAAAGCCTAAGTATTTCTCGATGCCATCAGCTGCGATTAGACGATTTAAGATGTGCTGCTTTTCTTTATTGGACGGCTTAAAGTTAGCCCATCCTTGTTCGATGCGTTCGCGAATCCATTCCACTTCATCGGTACGATTAATGTGCATGTATTCAAAACCAATGGTGTTGCTATAAACACGGCGCAATGATTGATAAATTTCATCCAGGGTTGCTGTCGCTCGATTTAAACCAGCATAAGATCCGACACTAAATGTTCGTTTCATGTCTTGATCAGTGAATGCGTAATAAGCGAGTTCTAACGTGGGGCTGTAGACTCCTTCATTTAATCCAAGCGGATCAATGTTTGCTTGCAAATGGCCTAAGCGGCGGTAAGCGTTAATTAGCTCGATTGCGCTTTCTTGCTGTTGATCGTGATATGATTCCATGCCCTGCCCTTGCGAGCGCGCAGATTGACGGGCAAGCTGCACAAATTGTTCGCGTATAGCCACATGAGACACATCCGGCGATGTGCGACTTACCTGCTGCATTAAATCATCAAAATATTGCCGCCATTCAGCTGGCACACTTTGTGGATTGCTTAAATAGGTTTCATAAAGATCTTCTAAATAAGCTTCATTACCTGAGGTAAGATACGAATCTTGCCAAAGCTCTTGCATGGTTTTTGTTTGCATGGCCATTTAACACTACTCTTTTCAAGACAGTTGAAATCGTTATACGGACTCTTCCAGCATTTCTTCTTTAATATTATTGATCGCTTCTAATGGGTTGAGGTCTTTAGGACAGACATCGACGCAATTCATAATACCACGGCAGCGGAACAGGCTAAATGGATCAGTTAAATCCGCTAACCGTTCTTGTTTAGCGGTATCACGGCTATCGGCTATAAAGCGATACGATTGCAATAAAGCAGCCGGCCCCATGTATTTGTCCGGGTTCCACCAAAAGGAAGGACAAGAACTCGTACAGCAGGCACAGAGTATGCACTCATAAAGACCATCCAATTTGGCTCGTTCTGCTGGTGATTGCAAACGCTCGGTGGCAGGCGTTGGTTGGTCGTTTTGCAAAAAGGGTTTCGCTTTTTCATATTGAGCATAAAACTGAGTCATGTCGACCACTAAATCTCGCACCACGGGCAATCCTGGTAGGGGACGGATGACGATAGGCTGATCTAGTTTGGAAAGATGTGTGGTGCAGGCGAGCCGGTTTTTTCCGTTGATGTTCATGCCGTCTGATCCACACACCCCTTCTCTACAAGAACGGCGCAGGGTGAGGGTTTCATCCATTTTATTCTTAATAAGAAGCAACACATCCAGCACCATATTACAATTGTGCTCTTTCACATCCACATAAAAATCTTGCATGTAAGGTTTCGCATCCGTTTCTGGATTGAAACGATAAATGGAAAAGTGCATCGCTTGTTTTTCAGACATCAGCTTAAACCCTCTGTTCGTTAAAAATGATTGCTCGTCTTAGTTTGCCACGCACAGCAAAAAACGCTGGGCTCGCAATAACGGGTATGTGTCGTCAATGGTTCTCTTCTCTAGCTTTCAAGATAATAGGCGGCATTCCTTCCGGCTTCATATTGACTTGTCTAAAATCAATGCGTCCGTCATCAAAATAAAGAGTGTGCTTCAGCCAATGTTGATCATCCCTATCCGGGTAATCGTAGCGCGCATGCGCGCCTCGGCTTTCTGTACGCTCATTAGCAGAGTGCGCAGTCGCCACCGCTGTTGCCATTAAATTGTCTAATTCAAGCGCTTCGATACGTGCGGTGTTAAAACAGGCGCTCTTGTCTTTAATACAGGCATAACTCAAACGGTCTTTCAATTCTTCTAATTTAGCGAATCCTTGTTTCATGGTGCTTGCTTCACGGAATACACCAAAATCATCTTGCATTACTTTTTGTAATGCGGTGCGAATTTCATCGACGCTTTCGCCTTTTTGATTGCCATTCCAACGGTAAACACGTGACAATGCTTCTTCAATGTCTGTGTCGCTTGCATCGCTAAAATGTAATCCTTGCTCGATACTCTCGCGCACGTGTATACCTGCGGCCCTACCAAACACAACCAAATCGAGCAATGAATTCGCACCAAGGCGATTCGCGCCATGCACAGACACACACGCAGCCTCTCCCGCTGAATATAAGCCATTTATTATTTCATCTGCACCCCTTGCATTAACGGTTAAGGCTTGCGCGTGATAATTCGTTGGAATGCCTCCCATTAAATAATGGCACGTCGGCACAACTGGAATTGGGTCTTTCACGGGATCAACCCCTGCAAAAGTCATGGCTAATTCGCGTATACCGGGTAATCGCGTTTTAATTAATTCAGGGCCTAAATGATCAGCCTTTAGAAGAATGTAGTCACCTTTAGGACCACAACCACGCCCTTCACGAATTTCGATAGCAGCGGATCTGGAAACAATATCACGACAAGATAAATCTTTTAAATGCGGCGCATAACGCTCCATAAAGCGCTCGCCATTTTTATTAACTAAATAACCGCCTTCACCTCGCACACTTTCGCTGATCAAGGAACCTGATCCATAAATGCCGGTAGGATGGAATTGCCAAAATTCCATGTCTTGTAGCGGATAACCGGCTCTCAGCGCCATACCAAAACCATCGCCGGTATTGATATGCGCATTCGTGGTGGAGGCAAAAATACGTCCGGCTCCGCCTGTTGTTAAGATAGTAGCGCGGGCTTTTACAAAAATTGTTTCGCCCGTTTCTATGCAAATAGCCGTTACACCCGCCACCCCTTCTTTTGTTTTCACTAGATCAATGGCAAACCATTCATTAAAAAAGCGGGCTTTCGCTTGGATATTTTTTTGATAAAGCGTATGCAACATGGCATGACCGGTTCGATCAGCAGCGGCACACGTACGGTGTGCTTGTTCTTTACCGTATTCGCGCGTCGCACCGCCAAAAGCACGCTGATAAATTTTGCCATCATCAAGACGCGAAAAAGGCAAACCCATGTGTTCCAATTCATAAATAGATTGCGGCGCGAATTTGCACATGTATTCGATTGCATCTTGATCGCCCAAAAAATCTGAGCCAACGACGGTGTCGTACATGTGCCACTTCCAATCATCAGGCTCGACATTGCCTAGGGCCGCATTAATGCCACCTTGAGCGGAAACGGTATGTGAACGGGTTGGAAATACTTTGGAAAGAATTGCAACATTCAAACCGGATTGGGAAAGCTCGATGGCAGCACGTAAGCCCGCTCCACCGCCACCCACAATAACTGCATCAAACGTATGCGTTGCCACTTTCATCGATCAAACACTCCATAAAATCAGCAAACCCCAAAAAAAGCAGGCGGCCAACATAATAAGAACTAAGACATCCAAGATGCTACGTACGACAAACGGTTTCACATAATCAGTGAAAATGGTCCAGATGCCTATCCACGCATGATAAAGCAGCCCCACGAGAACTAACATGGTGGCCACTTTCATCCACATCATAGAAAACAAACCATGCCAATCAGCGTAAGAAAGCCCCGCATGGCAACCGACATAAGCCAACAATCCGATACTATAAATCGCCATCAAGATGGCAGAAACGCGTTGCAATACCCAATCCCGCAACCCTTGATGATTCACGCCTAATACAGATTTCACCATAGCCAGATCCCTGCCAACATAACGAATAATAAAGTAACCACCAGCGTCAACAACGCCCCCCTCCGGCCGCCTTTTAATGAGTCACCAATATGGATATCCGATAACAAGTGACGGATACCCGCGACCAAATGAAAACTAAAGGGGATAAAAACTAACCAAAGGATCATCTTCACATAGATATTGCCGAGCCAGTCTTGAAACGCCTCAAATCCTGGGTAGGTCAATGAATAGCTAAGACCCCAAAGCATGAGAGGGATGAGAATAAACAAAAAAACGCCGGAAATTCGGTGCAAAATCGAGATAATAGCAGGCAAAGGAAACCGGATCGTAAAGAGATTCAGGTTCTTTGGTCTAGTGTCACGCATGTTTTATTCCTTAAACAAAAGGGGTATCGAACGCGTAGAGATTATATTCGTGGCATCCCAGCAAATCAAACAGTTACCAGTCATTCTTATTAAAAAAAGTAACTATTCAGCGGTAACCGAATAGTTACAAGGTAGGCAGCTTATGTTTTAATAGAATATGAAAACGCGCATGGAGTAGCACTGAATGCCCAGTAAAAAAGCCACCTTACAAGTTGAAGGTAAAACCATTGACTTAGACATTTTGACCTGCACCCTCGGCCCTGATGTGATTGATGTTAGCTCCCTCTTTAAAGATGGTTATTTTACCTACGATTCTGGCTTCAACTCCACCGCTGCTTGTGAATCAAAAATCACGTTTATCGATGGAGAAAAGGGTGTCCTACTCTATCGTGGCTACCCCATTCAACAACTCGCCAGTGATTCGAACTTTCTTGAAGTATGCTACTTGCTCTTAAATGGGGAGCTTCCGAACAAGCAAGAATATGATTCATTTTGTAATCATGTCACGCATCACACCATGGTGCATGAGCAAATACGCAACTTTTATAATGGTTTTCGTCGTGATGCGCATCCGATGGCTATTATGGTGGGGGTGGTTGGCGCATTATCTGCGTTTTATCACGACACTTTGGACATTAATAACCCTGAACACCGGGCGATTTCTGCGTTACGATTAATTGCAAAAATGCCGACCATTGCTGCCATGTGTTACAAATACTCGGTTGGGCAGCCCTTTATGCCGCCTAGAAATGAATTTTCCTATGCTGAAAATTTTTTACACATGATGTTTGGCACGCCTTGTGAAGAATTGACACCAAGTCCCATTCTTTCTCGTGCCATCGATCGCATTTTCATTTTGCACGCAGACCATGAACAAAACGCCTCCACCGCCACGGTTCGCTTAGCAGGATCCACTGGCGCAAATCCCTTTGCTTGTATTTCAGCGGGAATTGGTGCGCTGTGGGGCCCAGCACATGGTGGCGCAAACGAAGCCGTTTTAAATATGCTGCATGAAATTGGCAGTGTCGAAAACATAAGCAAATATATCAAACGCGCCAAAGACCCCGATGACACTTTTCGTCTAATGGGTTTTGGGCATCGTGTTTATAAAAATTATGATCCACGCGCGAAAGTAATGCGCGAAACTTGTCATGAAGTATTAGAAGCGTTAGGCGTTCATGACGAACCTATCTTCAAATTGGCGATGGAGTTAGAAAAAATAGCCTTACAAGATGAGTATTTCATTGAAAAGAAACTGTATCCGAACGTTGATTTCTATTCCGGCATTACCTTACGCGCGATAGGTATTCCCTCCAACATGTTTACCGTGATTTTTGCCTTAGCAAGAACAGTAGGCTGGGTTGCGCAGTGGAATGAGATGATCAGCAACCCGTATCGGTTAGGTCGCCCGCGTCAGTTGTATACGGGGCCGACGGAAAGAGAGTATGTGGGGATACCGGAGCGGTAGCTTGCGCCCTCACCCCAACCCTCTCCCGCAACCACCGATTGTGGTTTTCCCAAACTCCTGAGGGCGGGAGAGGGGGACGTTGAAATCACCTTTTGTGTTTTTCCCAACTTCTGAGAACGAAAAAGTGAGAATATATTTGCAGAAAAAAACTCAGAAAGTGAATTCAACGTCCCCCTCTCCCGCCCTCAGGAGTTTGGGAAAACCACAATCGGTGGTTGCGGGAGAGGGTTGGGGTGAGGGCAAACGAGAGGGCAAGAGAGCCACTAACACAAATCCAGCAAAAACATCACCCCAGCATCCAACATCACATCATTCTTCCCACCCACCCATGTATAAAAATCACGGGCTTCTACTCGCAGCGCCACGACTTGATTCGCAAACCACTGCACACCAACCCCTGCATTGATATTGCCTTCGTTATGCGCATCATCCCCACTAGGATTCATACCCATCACGCCCACACCCGCCAGTAAATAAGGTTCTACTACTTGAAAAGAAGAAAAATGATAAAGGCCATCAATGGCAAACAATGTGCCTTTCACTTGTTCATGATAAGTAGCGACGCGTTGCGATTTGGTATTGAAAAAACCGACTAAGCCTTCGATTCCCCAATGATCAGTGAAGTTATAACCCAGCGCACCAAAACCAACCCCGGTATTTTTCACTTCATGTTTAGAAGAAAAATATTCATAACCGCCGCCCAAGGTAAATGCCACGCTATTAGCTCTGGTTGCTGCAAATAGAGTAGAAGAAAATAGTATTAAGAAAAAACTGAGGCAACCATTTAAAACAGTAACTTTGTTCATCCTGTTATTCATCCTTTTTCCTTATGGGGCTGTTATTGCGGGCCTGCAAAGCTAGATGTCATTCCCGCCCTATACTAAGGCGGGAATGATAAGTTAGGTGCGGAGGTAAAGCAATATCGTGCTCAACTTAAAGCCGAATGATGACGAACAAACACTTTTATTCTCGGTCTCTTGTGCTTTGTTTCTTCTTTCCATAGGTCATAACGTAACAAGTGTCAACATCCAGGCTCTACTGCAAGCTACCGCCGAAAATTTGGATCTAGCCACCTATCCATCAATCGCGGTTTATCCGGTTTATTTTCCCTCACAAAGAAACCCATAGATGGGGGTTTTGGTGCATGTTTCTTGCTTGGCACACCTATTTCTTCGATATATTTGAATATCTGATCAAATATTTCCCGGCAGTATGGCATCGTATGAGGAAGTAATTTTTCTAATTCGCCTGGATAAGCAATATCAGCATTAATAAGTTCTCTCAGTAATTTATTCTGAAAAGATAAAATCGCTTTTTGATATGCCTTCCTAATTATCTCAGGGCTGATGAGTGCGTTTAATGGTGTGAATTCTTCGACAAGAAGATCTTCCCAATTATCAAGCTGGCCCATTACATACTTATCACCTGCTTGTTTGACCATTTTAGTGATAGAATGAGATAACTTATGCTCACGAATGACAGAAGATATTTGCAACTCTAGATGTTTAATAAACACCTCATTAAAATATAATTGTCGTGGTGAGGTAAAAATGAGATTTGCTAGCGGTTCAAATTGCGTGAGTTGTTTACCTCTGCGATATGCACATTCATCTACTTTCAATGCGGCTTGCAGCACATTAATTATATTTTCTGATAATCTATTTTGATCAAAAAGAGTATACATTACCTGATTAACACCTGCTTCTAATAGCGTTAATGTTCTATAATGGTCGACTCGTTGTTCTTTTTTATAAAAACCTTCAATATTATAAATAATGGATGATTGGGTCACTTGTTTATAACCACACGGTTTTGTTTTATCTTGAATATTAATTCCAAAGATAGGCGCTGTTTCTCGATGCCACTTATCAACACTGTTTGGATACTTACATGCAAATCCCTGACCCATCGCAAAAATCGGGCATATCCCTTGCTTGCTGTTATGCAATAACATATCAGCCAGTCGGCTATAGTGTGGCGCAATCTTGTAAATTCGATAGATAGCTTGATAGAGATCCTCTACGTGACTGGAAAATTTTCCGTATATTCCTTTATATTCGCAGTTAAATACATAACCTACCCCATCCAACTCTTTTGTGAGTGGATCTTTAAATATAAAGCCTTTGTATTGGGAAATTAACTTGCTTGCGTTAGATACATCATTGATCATCGGCACCATATCGTCAGAAATATTCTTTTTAGCAAAAAAATCCAAACCAGAAGTGGATATCTTCGGCGGCACACTCTGCAATGCTGGTATATATTCAGCTAAAAATTGATCAAGTTCTTTAAAGACAGGTTTATAAACCTCCAATGTGTTTGGGATAAACTTCGCCGCCTCGCCTGGGATTGCTATTTCACTGGTTTTGTACCAAGCAAGGCCCTCTGCTAACCTAATATTATAGGCTTCTCTATATGCTTTTATTGCCACATCAAATGGAATATTAAATTTTCCAAGTTCTTGTGCTAACACCATAGCTTCAGATTCGCCCAACCACGATTTAAGCTGAACAGTCTCCAATATTTCCGTTAACTTATTGGCTGATAATATTTCTCCAATCCGTTTAAAGAAATGCAAGATATGGTTATTAAAATAAGTTTGTGGGTACAGGAATAAGCATGCTTGTGGTGAAGAAAAAATCCCTTTTCCGGTAATACCCCACATATCAAAATTATTTAATGCTAAATCTCTAAGACGAGAGCGATCCAGACGTTCAGTATTTGCAAATTGATTAAATGGATGAGAATAACCCTTACTAAAGATTTTTTTTATCATTCGATAAAACGCCAAATGCGTAACCTCATGGCCAATGACTGCTGCCATTTCGTTTAATTTCAACTGGTCAGGAAAGATTTCAATAATCGTTGGCGGCACTGGTATCTCGTAATTTCCGCGGGATAAATGCTGGATAATATTACCCGCAAATCCATTTGTAGGATAAAAACTACCACGATAAAGAGTAGATTCCGGCGACATTCCTGACTTAATAAACATCAAACATCTGCCATGCAAGCCTTCATTTTTTATAAAATGAACTAATTGTGCATCTAGGGGACTTAAGTTAGACATGTAATTTAATGCATGCCACGCACCACTCACCTCCAACTGCGTTGCAGCATATGTGCCGTCCAATTCAACATCAAAATGATGATTACCCATCACAACTGGTTTAGTAAGTACATTTACATTGACTGCTTTACCTTCAGCTCCGACATTAGGTTGAAAAGCATTAAATTCACCTACCTCCATACGCGCAACGCTTAATTCTCCTGGATTTAATTGCGGCTGATTGTTTCGTAATACCAATTCAAACTCGGCATCCTGGATTTCTACAACCCGAGGTTTATATTTTGACCTTTGCTGTGGCGTATTTTTTATTGTCATCGGGAATACGTCCACCTCCGCTGCTACTAATTCTCCTGTATGGGGTATATGGCTAATCGGGGCTCCATTTGACCAATTAACAACAGAGGTAGCAGCATTGAATATCTTTCCGAGTAGATAGTTAGTACCAACAAACCTAAAAATATTTGCCAACGGGTCATCATCTAAGAAATTATATAAAGCGTTACCAAGGACATTCATTCTTCTTTGCATCCGCTCTTCTACAGCGGGGTTGTATAATGCATTACCTAAATCCGGATTAATTGCGTTGCCTAACATGTGTAAATAAGCTGCCTCCAGATCATGCATAAAAGACCCCGCCTCATATACCGTACCACTAAGTAACGTAAATCGATCAGACCATCGATTAGCAAAATTAGCATTATCTAAAAGCGCAGCCATCAGTGTTGTGTCCCAAGCAAGCGTTAAGCCTGTCTCCCCCATTTCAAGCAAGTCATGAATAATCAAAGGAACAGCTCTAACAGCAGCGCCACCTACATCCTCTCTCAATTGTCCGGGTATACCTGTCATTGAATCAAAGAAAGGCTCTTCATCAATTAATTTTTGATCTTCACCGTTAACTTTTACAGCGGCATCCACATTTTCAACCGGCAGAAAGCTTTGCTCATGCACCGATTGAAAATCAAATCGTGTTTGCTCCATTTGTGGAGCAGACTCTATTACGTCAGGCAAAGCTAGCTTTTCAGTTGGCTTATAACTTTCTTCGTGCAGTGGTTGAAAATCAACCATTGATTTTTCTTCTGATATATCTTGCTGATATGACGCTTGATGTAGCGCTTGAAAATCAGCGGTTGGCCGCTGATTCGCTATAGAAGTTGTCTGCTCAGGAACATTGTATTTTTCCGCTGTATTGAAACTCCCCTCATGTAGCAATTGGAAACCAATTTTTTCCACTGGCTTGTCAGTTTGATGATTAATTTGCGAGGATCCGCTCGTTAACTTATTAACAATAGTGTTTACTAGTTGCACTGGAACATCAACTGTAACATTATGACCTCGTGCAGCGACGGTTACGCCAAATGTGGGAATAGCTACCGAAGATGAACTACCAATACTAGGAGCTTTGTAACTTTCCATTGCTCCATCTCCATTTAACTGACTCGGAACATTTTCCGAAGACGGCGGACTGCTATTAATAAAACTATTTATATTTGCACTTAATCCAACACCAACATAACCATCACGATCATGATGTTCTTCATGGGTTGTTTCCTCAATTTTAAGCCCGGGCGCATCTATGATACTTTCGACTACTGTTTTATTTGTGCCGCTGCCAACAAAAACACCCACTCCGCCTGATGAATTGCCATTAACTGCAACCGCATTTTGCGTTACTTCGTTTTCCTCGTCATTAAGGTTGACTTTCTTCACTCCACCAGTAGCTGTCTCTGCTCTTAAGATACTAGCACCTAGATTAATTTCCCCCATAGGGCCATCGCCATCATGCGCGTTAAAATTACCGCCTACATTCAATACAGAGGGTATATATTCGGTTGTTTTTATCTTTGTCTTAGAATAGGCAGCTCCAACTGTAGGCGCACCAGTTGTTAAACCAACACCAACGTTAACAGAAATAGATTGCTGATTGATAGTCGATGTACATTCGGCTGCATTCAAATTCATTATGCGCGCGTTAACATCAAGATCGCCGGTTATATCACCTCCCGCGCCATTATTAAAATCAATGATACCGCCAGGAACACTGAGCTCAACTTTTCCGCCTTTTTTCAGCCCGCCTAATGCTGGTATCTGCTGCGTCATCGCTGTGCTTTCATCGGAAAAGCCTACAGACACCGAGGGGTTTATTAATGCAGCTGCCGCATTATAAATATTTAACCCAAGATTAAAGGCGGCCGCCAATTGCTCAATCACCCCATTGGCCTGTAAAAACTGATATAATTTTCCAGCTGTGTCATTTTCTTTTGCCAAGGCTTCAATAAAATTGCCTGATCGCCTCATTGCCAGATAAAAATCAACGCCTGGTAACGAAAAGACAATGCCATTGTCATGTTGGTAATATTCTAAATTTAAAATATCTTGCCCCAAGATCAAATGTTCGCCATTAGGGTTATCCAATTGAATTCTTAAATTTCCCTTTCCGGTTAATAGCGCCCCACTAAAATCAGCACCTCCTTCCCGCACTCTTATCAGGGTTTCTCCTCTATCATCGTGAATTAACGTTGGCGCCGATTTTTCAATTAATTTTTCTTTTTCTCGCTGCTTTAATCCCCAAGCCCAACTTTCATGCGTTGCGCTTTGATCATTGGTTTTAACACTAAAAAATTCAGGCTTCGTTGCAAGATCGGCCCCCACCGGTCCTACAATTTGAGTCGCTCTACTAAACACGGTTCCATTTTTGGAGATAAGTATTGTTTGGCCGCCGGTAGAACATACAATACTTGCGAAAACATCTGTTTGAGTCGATATCTTATAAATAGAGTGATAATGGATGGCGTCAGTATGCTTTCTTTCTTTAGAAATATAGGTCGATGTTTCTGCAAGCCACTCAAATCCTCCTTCTGCCTCTAGTATATTGTGGCCTTGGGAAATAAGATAAGAAGACACTAATCTCAGCTTTCCCTTTGCTTCGACGATGCAACCGATATTATCATTGTTTTTTCCATCGCCTCCAACAAATAAAGCAGGATCATATACCGCCTTTTCACCATACTTTGTTTTGACGATACGCTTGTTTGCAAAACCAACCACCTCCCCCTCATCTGCAACCAACCATAATAAATTTCCGGCTTCAATTTTCGCGCCATGGTTCTCAACATTGCCATGGACTGCGTGCAGTTTGACATATTGACGCCCATAGATGTCACATCCAGGTGCAACATATACTTTTCCTTCAGCATCGGCATAAAATGCTTCGCCATTAAATGGCGCCAATATTTCGGTATCATCTTTATATGATTTTAAATAAACTTTTCGGCCAGTCTGATCACCAGAGTAAGCGTAGGTTACCTTGCTTGCAGCTAGTGATATATCGCACAGCCGCTCAAACGCTTCGGACACAACAAATGGCAGAATAGTCATGCCGGCATGTAGAAACTCATTTGCCTTATAATCTGAATATTTTCCTCTACCTTGAAGAAAATTGACATAATCCTGTTCTGAGAAATTATCAAATTCAGCACCAAAACCTTCTATATCCGCCGAACCATTTAAATCACCCTTTTTAGCCAGAACTTTATATAAATTTATTTTATCTGGATTGGGGTCATTATTATCCTCATCTGCTAAGTCAGTAACATGACCTGTGTGCTGAAATTCCCCTTCGCCTTCACCATTTTTTAAATCAAATATGGTGATACCACTTATGCCTACCTGAGCAGCATCAGACATCTTCTTATTAACTTTAAAATAATTATTTCCATAAAATTTCGGTGCAAACGTGTCGAGAAACTCATTTTCGTCGATTTCACCTTGCATGTTTTCAAAGGTTGCCCCTTGGCCATCTCCAGTCAGCTTTTCTACCAGCAATAATCCATTTTTAAGGTTAACCGGTACATTGGGTTCAAATTCAATCCCTTTACATTTGGTTCGTTCACCTGATTCAGAATCGACAGGTCCTGTCAGATGAGTCACATCACCTCCCGTTATTTCTCCCAACTTTGCCGGTTCATGCTGTATATAATCTAAAATGTGCTGAGGATGCAAAATGAGTTGATGGTGCACTAGCGGTGCTGCTTCTTCTTTTGGCTCTTCAACAGTAGGCACTTCTTGCTGATACGGTTGCGTGAGCTTCGCCCACCGAGCTGCTTTTATGGCTTCATATTGAGCGGTCACTTGATTGATGACCTCTTCCGGCAACGGTCCCCCGGTTTTTTCCAAATGATCTTTGGCCAATTGTTCAATCACCTTATCTTTAGCTTGGTCAACAGCAACATCCGAAAGATAAATTTGATGAGCCAGCTTTCCAACTTCCCCATTCAGCCGCCTTTGTTCTTCTTTTCCTTGCTTTCTTCTTTCTTTTCTTTCAGCAACTGTTTTAGGCCTTGGTGCTGAATTATCCGCTGGATCTGGTTCTTGCGAATTAATTAGCTCAGACAACGCCCGTCGGATTTTCAATTCTTGTCTTTTTCGTTTATTTGCTTCGCATTGTGTTTCAACTGGTTCGTCAGCATATTCTGGAATATCAGCCCCAAAAGATTTTAATTGCTCTTCTTCTTGGCTTGGCGGTGGCGGGGAAACTTTCTGCCACTCTTCTAGCTTATCTTTAGGTGTCGTTGCGCCAATTATTTTAAATGGACCAGACCTTTCTTTGATATCAAGATGCAAATGATCTGCATAATTAAACCTGCCTTCGCCTGCTACTTTATCTATTTCAACCGAACTCCGCCCGCGCAATTTAAATTCGCCTTCAAGCTGCATGAACTTGCCTTTGACTTGTGCATTGCGCCCATACACTGTAGCGAACGCTGGCAAATCTGTATGTTCCACAGCATAATTTAATCCATTAATCCCAAATTGCCTCCCATGCACTGCGTGTCTGATTCCTTTAACATTCAAATGACTAGCAGCTTGAACATTATATATCGGCAAAAAATTATATTGTGCATCAACAGTCAAATCTTCTGTTGCAAAATTTGACCCCGCGATATTCAGTGTACTTAAAAAATGTCCCGTCCTTCCAATTGAATTAAGATTCAAGCCAAAAATATCTTTAAACGACACAGCAGGAAGTGCTAAATATCCATTTGCAGACAAAATCGCATTCTCTGAATAACTGCCATTGATTGAGTTGGAATAATCTGCTAAACCAGCATAGAAAGCGCCCAAGATTCGCCCTGGCCAAATGCTTTTCTCAGGCACTCGCGCTCCTGCGTGGCGGTATGCTTTCTCATTATAAATAACTTCTTTCACTTCCGTGGTCTTTTCGTCTTTTTTTCCATTAATAAGGCTCCGTACATCTTCAGAAAGATGCGGTATTTCTTCTGACGCTTTACCAATATCCCTCCCGAGTGCAACTCCTACTTCCACCATTCCTTTACCCTGTGCTGCGAGACCAATTAATTCATGAAAGCGCAATGATTTTTTGCCATTTTGAAATTGCTTATCAAGCTCAATACAAGTCCGGGTAAAATGATATACGGACTGGCCCAACGAAATAGCAGAAAATATTCCTTGAACCACACCACTATAAGATGGCAGAAACGTTGTTAAAAATGATTTGATGCTAGAGATAAGCGCAGTCGGCGTAAATACATCCGACGAACTGTCCGGCAAAACAATCCCAGTATTTGATAGAAGCGCATTCACGACGCCATTAGCGGTAAATACAACGCCGCCATTACTATAAGTAATAGCATTCACATGATAAGCATCATTTGCGTAAATGAGGCCTTCATTCCCATAAAACTTGGTGTTAACACTTAACTGGTGGGTTCTGACTTTACTTGCAGCCAAAAAACTGACCTTTACATCATAACCAAGGTTAATGGATTTGGCTCCCACAAACCCGCTACTGACAAACCGAGTGCCTTCCCCTGACAATGACCCCGTCAGCACTATCTCCCCATGCTGGTTTATATTTTCCGTACGCAACAGAACACTATTACCAAATAAAGTTGCGTCCGTTGTCGTTGTAAGATAATTGCCGGCAATCACAGGCGCTGCCGATTTTAGCGTTTTCACCCGCATCATCCCGCTCATCACACCCGCCTCGATATAAAACAAGGTATTGCTTTTTAATTCCGTATAGGATTTGCGGGCAAATTGTGCATAAGGCGAATAGGTTCGCTCAATCTCTTTTGCTTTAATTGCTGGCTTTGCTTCTATTGCTGGCTTTGCATCCACTCTGAGCATCGTATTACTTGCGCGAAAATCGCCATTGCTGTAAAAAATAATCGCCGAGAGTCGCTGTTGGTCCGTTAATCGAATTTGGCCAAAATAACCTGCGCTATAATGCTGGGCGACCAGATGGCCACCCCGTGCGAAAAACGTGCCCTGCTCTATATAATCCATTGCATAAGATAATGATTTCAACCATTTACTCGTTCCCTCTGCAAGGTGATATTTAGCATAAAAGTAGCTGTTTTGCGACTGAACGGACGAACCTGGCATTGCATAAAACATATTATCGATTTGGATTTTAGCCATCAAATTTATTTTTTTATTTTGCTCTACCTGTTCTTGTGCTTCTGATAGCTGTATCAGTTTTTTAGAGACAAATAGATTTTTAGCATGCAGTACCGCACCATCGTCAATAGAAATATTCTCCTGACTGCCGATAATTGATCCTGTGAATTCGGCTTGACTATGTGCTTTCATTTGTAAATAGCCAGCAAACAAATCAAGATACTCACCTTTAAGTTGAGTATGCGGATCAAGTGCGATAACACCAAGGCAATCTATTCCTTTCATACCAACAAATTCTGCCTTTATTTTTTCATCAAATGTTTGCGAAGCTGAGACTTGCACCCTCCCAAGTTTTGTAATCTCAACCAACCCCTGAGAGTGATACTTTGAGTCGAGCAGAACTAAATGACCATTGATTAGATTCGTTGAATCCTTATTCATAGACCAAAGCTGCGATTCATTCACCAATGCCACGCAACCTTCTTGTGTGTATACACCTGTTTTCATTTGACAATCATGGAAACACAGTGAAAGGTCTGGTGATTCACCACCTTGAACATTGAGTTCATTGGTGAAAGAAAACATACGGTGTATGTCACTGTCACTCACTGATATATCGAGCTGCGACCCATGCCATTCAAGGTCGTCAATATCTAGCTTTCCTTGCAAGGTGCCATCTTCGTTTTTGATGTAACTATTATTAAATTCAGATTGAGTATTATTTCCTGTAACAAATTTATTTTGCACAATGGATTTAGCATTCTTCCAGCGTATTGACGCATCATTCAAGGCATTAAAATCTCCCAATAAATACATTAACGATTCATCTAAAAATGAGAATTGACCCGCATAGACATTGATAGAATCGCCACAATAGTTGGACCGATTGACCTTAAACTCGCCCCCTTTCATTTCCAGCGCATGAATATTAACACCGCTTTCATTGCACCCTTTTTCACCTGTTTGTGTATAAGCACACCAATCAAATGACGTTTGCGCCTGCTTGTACTGGTTGAAGCGATTGCCTACAAAGAATCCGGAATGAATTTCTTTATTATAATCGTTGGTGTTAGAAGCCGCGAATTTACCATATTGATCGAAATTGTTGTTAATGACAGCTCTTGTGTCATGCATATTAAACATGCCGTGGTTAACGATATTATCGGTTTCTATAAATGATTTATTAACAGAAATGATTGAATTTTCATCGATACATACTGATTTATTCCTTTTTGAAATCCATTTTCCATTGAATTTCGCATTTGCAAATTTAACCGTGTGAATATCAGTATATAATTCTCCAGCGACCTTGATATCACCTTCAAAACTCACTTTTCCTGAAATTTTATTATCATTTAGCTCTGACATTACATAGAGATTGCTAACTTGATCTTCTAGTTGAACGTGACAGAGAGAGTGCGTTATTACGTTGAAGCGTACATTATTGTTTATATAATTTAACTCTGCAATAGCTTCTCCTGACACTGAATCGATAAAAATGAATGCGGCATCATCTTGCAGATGTTTCATATTAAAACTGTATTCACCCTTTTCTGACTTAGAAAGTGGTATTAACTTAGGTTTAGCAATATTTTTTCTACTCTTTGACATATCGTTTCCAACTTAGATTAACCAGGTGCAACGTTAGCACTGTTTTTTGATATTTCCCTTTGGGTCAGGTATGGCAGCATTTGGTTCTTTTGCAGACGACGCTGGGAATAGCGTCGGATTAAATTTATTAAATATGCTTCCGCGGCGCACTTCTTCTGTTAAAACCACTTCCCAGTGATTGGCTATCTCATTGGTTTGTGTTTTATTTATAAGAGTGATGCAAAGTGCTTGATCAGAGACGCAGCCCGCTTGCATTTTTCCTTCGTTTGGCGAAATGATGGTTAAGGATAATTTCCATCGCTTTGCTAAACAGCTCAACTCTTTTGCAGTAAGCATCACCGATTTTTTTGACGCATCTTGGTTATTTGACACATATTCCGCATAATTTTTAAATAACGTATTGCCAAATTTTTTCACGGCCAAGATGCAATACAGACGCAACATTGATATTTCGATTTCTTCCTTCCCTAGCAGGCCAACGTGCGTCGCTACTGGCACAAACCTCATAAGTGAATACAATTGACCCCAGTTTATACCATCGTCAATCGACTTCGGAACGATACCCTTCATCATCTCGTCTTTTATGAAATTTAAATAAGTCTCCTTGACTATTCCGACCATCTCTCTGATTTCTGGGGCGATTTTATTTAGGTCAACCGTGTCCCAAACCTCTTTAAAATAATGGCAAAACTTTCGCAGTTTATATGATTTATTTTTATATATTGCAAACGCCTCGTCTTCAAACATATCTTTATTGCATAAATCAGGCCTATTTAAAAATAACTGTAGGTGCTGTCTAAACTTTTCCTGATCATTGCTAGGACTCCACCAGCTTTCACTTTCATACTCTCGTGTAAGATCATTTTCAATTTTCTTCGTCTCTATATATCTAGCAATTTCTGCTTTAACATCATTCAAATGTTTTAAGAGATCTATACTTGATGCTATGGTTGATTCGCTAACAGCTATATCCAATTCATTTGACTCTGCTTTTTCTAATTTCATCATACAAGCTTGTGTTAATTCATTCTGCCAATCCTGTTGAAATTCATTATCGGACAATAATGCGGGTTTTAGGTAATTTTTCCTCAAATTTTCACCAAATTTCTTCATCACTGCCAGGGATTGCGTACCAGGAGCAAGTGTTTGCTTATCAATCCGGATTATTCCATCTATCGTCGTCAGACTTAACGGAAATGAATGCTGGCGATTTGGATTTTGTTTTAATGCGAGATTAGCGGCACATACCAAGGCATACAGACCGCAATTAAAATCCACTGGACTAATCGGGATCACACTATTTATTTCGATGACTTTGCTTTGTGGTTTTAATGACTGATTTGTATCATTGGGTGTATTATTTTTTTGTATATCAATATTTGGCGTTACATTTATTTTGACTACATTATTTTTTATATTTTGTTTCTGGTTAATTTCATCTTCTTCTTTAGGTTTCTCATTTTTATTATCTTCTAATGCATTCAATCGCACATTGATTGCGACATACATATGATTTTGTTCAGTTATAATTTTCTTTAGGTCTTTTCTTTCTTGTCTCAGCTCTTGACCTAGACCTCGTTGTCGTTCCGCTTCTGCGTGTTCCTTCGCTAACGCTAATTCCGATTCTGCCTTGGCTTTGTTAATTTCCACTATTCTTTCATTTGCCTCCTCAAGTGCTTTTGCCATTAAGTCAGCTTGTTCTATTTTTTCTCCTTCATTTTGTTCATTTACCGCGCTTCTAAATGTCTCTACTATTCCATACACAGACGCGCCTATTAAGCCAACGCCTGCCCAAATTTGACCTACTCCTATTGCAACAAGACCCCCAACAAATCCGAGCCCTGCTAAAATTGCCTTGCCAACAATTTTGAATATTCCCCAGATTCCTAAACTTTTTTTATTTTCTTCCTTATTTGTCGCGCCTGGCTTTTGTTCTGTTGGTTTCGTAAATAAATTTCCCATTGGATTACCCTCTTATTATCTTCATTTGTTTTTCATTTCTCGTTTATATTTTGTGACTATAAAACTCTAATTTTTCCTCAACTTTCTTTTGTTGACGTTCACTCATTTCACAATATTTATCAAACATATTGCAAACCGCACTGTGATGCTGTTTGACTTGGTCATCGAATACAGATAACTCGTTCAATTTATCTGCCGTGTATTCAGGATAGGTTGAAACCAATTGCTGAAAGGCATTGGATAGTTCTGTAATTTCAATTTCTCCTGGATCTGATCTCATTGTAGTTTTTGGATTATTTCCGTTTATGGCTCTTTGTCTAATTTTTTTCATTATGGGATGTTCTTGGAATTTTTCAATTTCGGCTTTTAATTTTTCATTTTCATTTTTTAGATCACTTGCTTTTGCTTTATACATATCACGCATAAAATCTACTTCATTTGTTATTTCTTCGATTGTTTGGCAATATTTATCTACGTTTGATCTTATTTGGTTAATTTCCTTTTGCATTTTATTTTTTTCTTCTTTTTGCTGTTCACTTCTAGCGAAAAAAGAAAAAACGCTTTTTCCCTTTTGACTTAGCCATTCTACTACGCCATTATTTTCGTCATTTGATTCTCTCGTTTTCATTGCCTGTCCTCTCAGCTAGATATATAAGCTCACTTCAGATATTCACGGAATTAAATTTGCGCTAATTTATATAAACAGGTTATTTAACAACAAGAGTAGAACTACTCTACTTTTGCAGTGTTATAGGGACTCTGAATCGTCGCCTTCTTTAATTTATTATTTTAATTCAACTAATTATCTAAGCTTCTCAAGTGTTTTTTTTATTTAACATTTTTATATTTATGTGTTAATATTGGACACAATTTAATGAGGGGTAGGTAAAATATGAAAGGTCGGTGGGTTAGGAAAGGTGATTTTTTCGCGACCAAAGTCTACACATGGATAAAACACAAGAGAACGAGCAAAGACACGTTTTCACCATGGGGGCTAGCAGGTGATATGAGCGCATACCATTTGAAAAACATATGCTCCCAGCTCTCAGCGACACGGCGCGACCGAAACGCTGCCCTAGATGCTCTTATCCCGCTCTTTAGCAAAAACGGAATTTGTGCTGTTCCCGCAAATTTGTTTGAAGCGCGAAAGGATCCATATTTTGATTTTCTAAAGGCTACAATACGAGTAAAAAATTCACGCACCCCTCCCGAGCAGGGGAGCGGATACCAACACTGTTGGCGCAACGTTCAATTTTGCTATCTTGAGACTTCGCCCATCAATTCCATAGACGTAATTTGCCACAAAAAGTTTTCATATAAAGCCGTTGTGAGGGGCGAGCTTCGTTTATACATCTATGAACAATACACTCAGGCCTCTCTCACTGTGTCTGAAGCCATTGCAACGATTTATTCAGGTGCGCACAAAGAATTAGTCAGCTTCGAACCTTGCTCGCATTATAGCTTCCCATTCAACACACATCAGGATTATTTTTTGGTTTCATCACTATTGAAATTAATTAATCGAAAACTGGATCGCACGATCTTTTCTCCGGAAATATTCAATGATCTTGAATTAATGTTAGGCCGTATAACCTTGGATAACACCCTATACAAAGAAAATTTCTCAACGCCCACACTACCACCCCACTTTACCCATCAAACGCCTAAATATACAAAAAATAAAAATAAGAATTTCAAAATGGCCGCCAAAAACACTAGCCGCTTATTTGACATTCTTTATCAGAACATAGAATGGTTAGACGGCAGTCATTCTGCTTTATTACCTTTATCCACCGAAAAAGAATTTGAAAGTGTCTTAATAAGCAAAGTAGATGTCAATCTACCTGATAATAATGGAATGATCCCTTTGTTTTTGGCACTGTGGGAAAATAGAGGGGAACGCATTATCTCTCTTTTATTACGTTATGGTGCAGATCCTTTCGATAGAGGACACAATGATTATGTTCATATGTCTCCTTTTGAATTAGCAGCTCAGAGCAAGGGCGCTTTTCCTA
>JABDBV010000011.1 GCA_013288395.1 Gammaproteobacteria bacterium
TCGTAACAATTTTATCTTGGCTTCATTGTACTCCATTTTTTGAGGGGTTTTCAAAAACCCAGAAAATGCAAGCTCAATGCTCTTCTCAATCTTTTTTTTATCGACATCACCAGAAGTAGTATTGATACTGACAAAGGATCTACTATTAGGCGAGGCACTTTCTCCAACCCAAAGCCATCCTCTATTAAGATTGCTAAATAAATTCTCAAAGAGTCCAGATTTGTCTTCAGGTCGAAGCATGGCAGGCCTTTATTTCTTGTGCCCATGTGAATACGATTTCTCTTTGTCTTTATTCTTTAGCAATTTTTTTTCTTCTCCCTTGCTAAAAAATCCTTTTCGTTTCTTTTGACTTTCACTGGTGCTGTCTTCCAACTTTTCATCGGACACTGCTTCTGACTCATCTGAATTTCGAAGGGTTTCATTAAGCTCTTCGAAAGGATTATCACTAACTTTGATTTTACTAGCTGGTGGCGTTTTCACTTCTTCGGGTAATTTTTTTGCCTTCAATTCTTCCAAATCTTTTTTCATTTGTAATTGCATCTTCATTAATGCCTCCATTCTACCCTTCCACTCTTCTCTATCTGTATGAAGCGTTTCAACTTGTCCTGTCAATTTCCTATTTTCTTCTTTGAGAACTTTATTTTCAGTTTGTAACGTAACTATTGCATTACTCATTTTTGAGTTATCTTCGGTTGCTTTTTTTGCAATGAGTTTGTACTTTATCTTCCCTAATAAAGCATTGTCTTGCACGGGAAGCAGCGCACTTTGCAATGAATTATAAGAAAGACCGCCGAAGTTCATAAAAAACGCATACTTTACATTCCCAGACACCTTCATGTAGTTAATACAGCCCATTAACAAAGCATCGTCTTTTTGTTTGGCTCCTTCCAAACAAAACAGCTTCAACATAAATACTTCTTCTGTGCGAAACACCCACAAATCCCTGTTAAAGCTTCCTTCCTCCATATCTTTCACCATCACATCTTCTTCAAATGTCTTAACCTTCTCCCTAATTGCTTTGCAATAGTCAGATGCCTGGAGAAATAAATTATCATTAAGAAATTCTGATTTTATCTTTTGCATTTCCGTACTTATCTGTGATGAAAATAGAGGAGAACACGCCTTTTGATATGTGTCAGATATACTATCGCAGGTACTTTGGTCTAGTGATGTTAAATAATTATCTATATACGCATTTTTAAATATAACTCTTTGCATGATAACCCCTCAATTTTTAAAGTTTTTTTTCAAAAATTTTACTTAACTCTTCATACTCCAAAGCAACAAGCTCTGAATTCTTTTCTATCAGCTTCACTTTTTCTTCGGTGTTTTTTTCGCCTTCAAAAAATCCAGCGCTATCCGATGAGCTTAAGGATCCTGAAAGCACCTGAGATGCTTTTCTTTTTGCAAAACGTAGGCCAAATTTATCAATCAATTTAGCGCTTCCTGGAGACTCGCTTGAAGATGAAATTCTTTTTTTCTCTTCCTCCCCAGATGCATCGCCATCGGTGGTTACCTCTCGATATAATCTTGTTAGCTTTTGTATAGATACTTTATCCATTTGCCGATCAATCTTCTCATTTTCATCACCTAATAATGGCGTTTTTCCGTCACTGGCTTTGAACAGCTTAACGTCTACCGATTGCTTACCCTCAGGAATCGGAACAATCTTGCAATTCAATGCTTTTCCAAATCGCATTACACCTAAATAGGCATCTGAAAGTTTATCTCTGATACGTTCCAACAACTCCTCAGATTGCAAATCTTTCATTTTTTGGATTTTGCCCCGATCATATCTGCAGCCTTCTATTACATATTTTCCTAGCTCTCTATAAAGTTCTGTTCCTGTTATGCCATATTGATCATTTATCTGATCAATTACTTTATTGAAAATTTTGAGATAGTTATCAATTACCCTATCTACTTCTTCAAAATCCATCATGTTCAACAAAATGGGTACCCATCCACCCAAATTTACCACACGATCAATTCTATCAATTAACCCTATAATGACCCTCGTCCAGTTCAGTAAGCCAATCAGATGTCTAACATGATTATCATCTGATATGGATAGAATGGTGTTTTGTAATATTAATTCTTGTTGGCCCATCAATTCATGCGCGACATCCATTTCTTGAGTCTGGAGTAATTCAATCTCGCCTTTTTTCTTTTCTTCACCGCTTAACATCATCACTTTTTTATCTTGAACAAGCGTAACTTGATTATGTTTTTTTGTGTGCTGCTTTATTTTCCATTGATAGCAGTTTTCTACTGTCTTCCAGATTTGTCGTGGCGCCAATGACCCTTGAGGAACATCGCCTGCTCCTTTTTTTCCATAAATGGCAACGACTAAAAATCGCATCACTTGCATTTGATGCACTTTCATGAATTCAAGATTATTAGTAATAGTTGTTTTTGCTTTCTGAACCTCCTCTAACTGGCTGACGACGGCCCTGATACACTGAACCCATCGAACATGAATTATTTTGATTTGATCATCAAATACTTTTTCTATTCCCAATTTATATCTTGGATCCTTTATCTTTTCTACGAATGTTTGCATCACATTCACCCACACTTCGCGATTTTTTGTTGGAGCTAATTTATTATCTAATCGCAATGCCGAGATAACTAACCTGATGTATATCTCTGAGATAAGAACCCGCATTGAATTTAATTCAAATTTCTCCATATCACTTGCATTCATTCCTATTTTACAGATCGCATCAATCCAATCGTTAGTAATTTCTTGCAGTAAACGTTCTCCCACATCATCCATCTCGGCCACATCTTCTGCTAGCACTTTCCCTGTTGCGCCAATCTTAAAAAAACCTATGTCTTCAGCCTTACCGACTAAACGCTTTAACATGCTCTTGGCATTTTCCTCGGCTTGCGGTATGAGAAGTGTTGCAGCGCCCAATTGTTCCGGCTCTTTTAATCCATGTACTTTTAAGGATTCATCTAACAACATCAGAACCAACTCTCTGTTATCGTTAATTGTTACCCCTTTTGCTTTCACTGGAACTCTGTGCACCATATATTATCTCCCGATCTTATTATTGGTACTTGTTAACAATCTTAAAGTCGTCAGGATCATTTCCCTACCGACTCGTTGCGTGAATTTCCGTAGAATATATAGAGTTTGTGAGAGATTGTAAAAAAATGTTTTCTGTTTGTTTTTTAGCATAAGCTCTATATTTTCATAACGTTATGGCAATGCACGCCTTGTTGTTTGTATTTTACGCAGAAAAAAGGTGAATTGCATTTCAACATTTGGTACTATTGCTGCACAAAAAATACCTATTCACTAGAGAGGGGAGTCGAGATGGCTAATCCACGCATTCCAAAATTAGATGGATATTATTTTCACCTTGCTGGAAAAGTAAGATCTGGTAAGTCAGCTCTTAAAGAAAGATTTCTTGAAAATACTTTTTCGGATGGCTACACACGCACTTCCCCTTACACTTATACTTTTAACTCAAAAATAGTCACTATAAGAAATAAACCAACCAATCTATGGGTGATGGATAAATCTGGAAATATAGCACTGCCTGGAACTGAAAAAGTTTACAAATCTGCACAGGCTATTCTTCTTGTCTTTGACCTTACTGATATTGATTCTTTTAATGAAATTGACCGCTTCCACCAAGAAGCCAAACTAGCAAATCCTGACGTAACGTTTGCATTAGTAGGTAACAAATCAGATCTGGTAGATCAACGAAAAATCCCATTAGAGCAAATGAAACAGAAAGCGCTGAAATTAGGCATTCAAGAGTCTTTATGCTTTGAAGTGAGTGCAAAGGAAAATATTGGGATTGAAAAACCTTTTTTTGCAATCACCGATATCATTCCCCCTATTCCCCCTGTTCTCCCAGAAATGCCTTCTGAAAAAAACCACACGCATTCCCGTGCTGCGAAAGCTAATCCATTTGCTTTTCTTAAACAACACAAACGAGAAATATTAATTGCCTTCGCAACTATTGCGATTTTAGCTACTATTGTGACCACTGTTATTATTTTTTGGCCCGCCATTCTTTCGCTACCTTTTATTGCGTTTGCAAGCACAGCAATCGGAAATTTAGGGATTGGTTTTACTGCTCAAATAGCTGCGGCAACAATCGCGGGAATATTATCCATCAGGCTTATCGGAAGCGCTATTGTCGCTGGCGTATCATGGCTGGCTAGTAAACTGTGCGGCAGAGATGATAAATCTCCGGCAGCTGAAACAACTAGACCCGGAGCTGGAAGTACCACTAACATCCGTGTTGACTTAAAGATTAATAATGATCATCCCATTCAGCAACTAGAAGTTGATCAGGACAAACATATTGACAAAAAACCGAACCAACAACACATTACAGAAGAGCCAACAATGGCGCCATCAGCAAACCAACTAAATTCAGAAGTTGACCTCCTTCAAACCAAAAACAGTGTAACAGTTTAGCTAGCCGAAACAGGGGTCAAGTCTCTGCTTAACGAATATTAAAGAACCAGTTATGATATTTATGGGTTTTTTAAATTCGTTAAGCAGAGACTTGACCCCATCCTCTTGTACCAAAATATAAATCACGTTATTGTCCACAAAATAACAATGAGGGCAGTCCCATGGAATCGCGCATAACCCCGCAACGTAAACAAGCGATTATTAAATTTGTGACTGAGAATGGTTATCTGGAATTACCAGAAGAAGAAAATTCGGATCAAACTATTATCAATAAATTACTGACTACATTATTGTACGAAAATAAACGTCATGGGTGGGCAGCGCCGCATTGCGCTAAATTGAGGAAATTCATCATTGAGTTTGACCAAACATTTGAAAGCAAAGATTTTGCTTATTATAAAAGTTATCTTGCTATGCAACAAAAAACGAATCACGACTTTTATGGCTCTTATTTATCAGATGACTCTGATTCAGATGAAGAGCGTAATTTTATTAAGAAACCAAAAAAAGAAAAAAGCATAGTATTAAGAAGAGCCCATGTTTATCAAGAAAGAGCACAAATTGATGCAATTACTTTAAAAAAAGCCACCAAGAATAAAGCGCGCGGAGAATTGAAAACGCATATTGAACATGCTTCTGCTATTTTTGACCTAGATAAACGCATGGCAATTCATCATGGGCAACAAATTGATAAAACGAAAATTAAGCGCGATCTTGATCGTCTCAATATTTTATTGAAAAGAGGTTCTACGTTAGAAGAAGCTATCAAAGAATTATCGGATGATGCCGCTGCGAACGGCGAACAATTTACTTATTTTTTTATTGCTGAATACCGCGGGGTGGCTTATCAAACCACCAAATGGAATAAGCCTAGTCGCATGGCGCATAGGCGTGATCAAGATGAAATCGGTCGGCGACAATATAGCGCATCAGTTTATCAAGCAGCTGGTGTTAGCTTTTTTCGCAATTATACTGAAGCAAAACAAACACTCATGCAGCAACCTACTTTATTTGACAACCCAGCAGAAGAATTAAAAGAAATATTGCTCACTTTTCGTGAGCCAAGACCTTATAGCTATGGCAGCTACAGTTACAGTAATCTTGCTTTTCTTTTACAAAATATTTATACCCAAGATTATGATGGCTTTCACCATTTAATTGAAACGGATGAGACGCTCAAAAGTATGTTACTAAACGGCGCAAATCCATTTTTTTCTATGGGTGATACCCCTTATCATGCTTGCAAATATGCCTATGGCATAAAATTCTATAACGGACATAAGGACGATCGCTTGCGCCCCCAATGGCGCGATGATGGTCGAGCTGAAAGACCTTATACTGGTGTTGTTTACACCTCTTTGCATCCACTCACAGATTTCACTTCCAATGGACCGCTACATTTAATTACACTCAATCGCGAAGCTGAAATTAAATGCGCATCTGAATTAACTACCATTGCTGAGCGCGAATCTTGTTTTCCTGCTTATTTAGCAGAAGACAGAATTATTTACAAACATATTGCCAAATATCCTTCGTTTAAAGGAGAGTACAAAGCAATCTATCAATATAAATATGGTGTAACCGAGGAATTGTATAATAAATTCAAACAAAAATTCGCTGAGACCAACCCCCATACTGATGAAAACCGCGCAGTTAAGAAACTATTAGGCGAATGGTTATGCTCGTTTCAAGAAGTCAGAATGATTGATCAAGCCAGACAAACGGCTGAAGATCGATGCGGTGTATTAATTTATCGTGATATCAATGGCACGTTTTCTTTCACACCGCCCATTGATTCTATCAATAGAAATACAACAAAAATGACGGAAGAAATCAGAACACCTATTAAACAAAAACAAGCATTACGTAAATCGCTCGCTGAAAAACCCAAAGAAATTCTGCCTATTCAAGATGAAAAGCATGTTAGCCAAATTCTCGATTCAATTGACCAGAATGATGATGCAGACACCGAATCAGCTTCGATTATGCATGAAGGCAATGCTGGCATGAGTCTTCCTTTATCGCTTATGCTAAACGCAATAAAAAATCAACGCTACCGCGCATTAAATAAATTTGTGACACTAACGGCCTTTCAAGAAGCCATTAATGAAGTTTTTCAAACAGACGGTTTAAATGGCGCAACACTTTTACACTTTGCCGCCACCTTGGATGATGTAACAGCTATTAAAATTTTAACCAGCAGTGTGCATTGCCATCTTCATGCCACTACAGAAGAAAATACCAACGTTGAAAAAACTAACTTTGAATATTATGAAGAATTAACAGCGTTTCATCTTGCCATTATGCGTGGCTGTAATCGTGCCGCGTTATTTTTATTGGAGCATAAAAGAAACGAGGCTGATGCTGTTTGTAGCCGCGTTGACAACAAAGATTTACTCAATCACGACACACATCAAGAACCAGAAGAAGATGCAGAGAATGAAGATTTTCTCGGCACTGCCAATTTAGATGATGAAGATTATGAAATTCGGCGATATGGTAATATCACAGCTATCGATCTAGCCAAAGCACATAAGAATGACGAGCTTATAAAAGCGCTTCGCCACCACCATGCTCCACAAGAAAAACCATCCAGTACTACACCTAAACTAGGCGGTAGTCTAAATGAATAACTGATGAGAAACAGGGGTCAAGTCTCTGCTTAACGAATATTAAAGAACCAGTTATGATATTTATGGGTTTTTTAAATTCGTTAAGCAGAGACTTGACCCCATCCTCTTGTACCAAAATATAAATCACGTTATTGTCCACAAAATAACAATGAGGGCAGTCCCATGGAATCACGCATAACCCCGCAACGTAAACAAGCGATTATTAAATTTGTGACTGAGAATGGTTATCTGAACAGGGGTCAAGTCTCTGCTTAACGAATATTAAAGAACCATTTATGATATTTATGGGTTTTTTAAATTCGTTAAGCAGAGACTTGACCCCATTCTTTCAGCAATAGAAATAAAGAGAATTCGATTAAAAGAAAAAGTTAGTCAGCCTGTATTTGCGCAATGCTTAAATACAAGTACCTCTACGGTCAAACAGTGGGAGCAAGGTGAAAAACACCCACGAGGCACATCGCTTAAATTATTAAATTTGGTTGCGAAAAATGGGTTGAAAGTGCTGATGGCATAGGTGATATGTTGATCAAATCGACATATTCATTTTATGGGTGACCCCATTCCGTTCATCAAGATTGACTACTCAACCCTCCCTAGCTAGTATCTGGAAATTACAGGATGAACCCCTAATAGAAAGCAGGCTCGCCACGATGTCAGTTTTAAAGTTAAAAAAATCGCTCATGCTTATAGGCAAGCTAGGGATAGCTACTGCAGTCCTTTGGTTTCTGGTTCATTCAGCCCAGATTAAACCTGAACTTTTTACCCATTTTTTCCAACAACCTCTGCTATCTCTAAGTATTATCTGCATATTATTAGGTATGATCGCCATCTGCGCCTGGCGGTGGCAAACCTTGAACACGTCGCAAGGCATCCATTTGAGCTTTAAAGAAACACTCACCGCCACTTACCTAGGCGCTGCATTTAATTATGTCTTGCCCGGCTCCGTGGGCGGCGATGTGGTACGTATGTATTATGTATTCAAAAAAAACCCGCAAAAAAAAGGGAGCGCCATGCTCGCCGTTTTTTTTGACCGAGTCATGGGGTTTATCGCTGTGTTTATTACCATCTCCCTGGTTGCACTTTTAAGCATGGACACGTTTAGACTACAACCTAAGTTATTTTATTTGCTTTCCCTCTGCGCGCTATTTTGTTTCAGCGTATTGGCCGTCTTTTCTCTTTTTCTGTTTTTACCTGAAAAAATTGGTTTGGCAGAATGGCTAAGCCGTCGCTTCCCAGCCAACCGATGGGTGAAACGGCTGGTTTCTCTACTGAATGCCATGAGCAACTTTAGGCTGTCTAAAGTCGTCATCTTAAAGTGCCTCTTTCTTTCAGTATTAAACCAAATGATGATCGTCTGCACCGTCTTGATTATCGCTAAAATAATGGGGCTCCCCGTTATTTCTTTCGTAGATTACGCATTGGCGATGGGCATTACACAAATTGTGAATTTAATTCCTCTCACACCTGGCGGTGTTGGCATTGGTGAAATGGCTTTTGCAAATATCTTGCAACTGATGAACCCAGGGGTCATTGGCGCATTTGCAACTATCTTTTTTACTTATCGTGTTATTTCTATTGTGACCTATTTGCCGGGCATTATTTATTATATTCCTCGATTCGTGCTTTTGAAGCAACGTACAGAGCTAGAAGAAACAGCTGCTCAAGCATAAAGACCCCTAAGCCACAGACCGCCGACCCGGATACAACGCCGCATAATTAATTTGTAATTGCCTAGAAATCTCAGCAAACATTTTCTCAACAGAAAGCCCATAGTAATCTAGCAATTGTTCCTGGCTACCATACTTCTCAGGAAATGTATCCGGCAAACCAAATCGTTTAATCAACGGTGTTTTTAGCCCCAACGTTTCCGTTAAAAGATCCGTCACCGCACTGCCCAAACCGCCGATGAGTATATTTTCTTCCAACGTCACTACCAGCTGCGATTGTTTTGCATGGTGCAAAATCGCTTCTTCATCCAATGGTTTCACCGTGTGAGTATGTAGCAACGTCACACTCACAGGCAATTCTTCTAATGTTTTCGCTAGTTTCAACGCACGCTGCGTCATCACGCCCGTAGACACCAACAATACATGCAGCGGATTAATCGCTGCTGTCTGGTGCATTTTAATCGCTTTGCCAATTTTGAATGGCACATTGTCCGTGCTGACAACTTCATCATAGCCCTTGCCTAAGCGGATATAGATCGGATGCGGCCAGTCGATGGTTTCTTTCATAAAACGCACCATTTCATTAGCATCACAAACGGATACAACTGTCATATTGGGCAGCGCGCGCATGATGCTGATATCTTCGATCGCAAGATGCGTGGGGCCAAGGGGTGCATAAACCACACCACCGCCATTTGAAATTAAACGGATCGGCAATTTGTGCATACAAATATCTACAGCGATTTGATCATAGCAACGGCGTGTGAGAAAGGTAGCAATAGTGTTAACGTATGGAATATACCCATCCATCGCAAGCCCTGCTGCCATACCAATGATATTTTGCTCATACACCCCTTCCATGTAATAACGGTCAGGATATTGCGCCTTCATGTCTTTTAATAAACCGGGACTCAAATCGGAACCGATAAAAACCACACGTTCATCAAGCTTTGCTAATTCATGAACCATCTTTATGCAAGTTTCGCGCATGTGGCCTTCTCCAGAGCTACGTACATTTCTTGAATTGTTTCAGGGCTTAATTTGGCTTTATGGTGCCAATTCGCATCATGCTCAGCAAAGTGGATGCCCTTCCCTTTGACTGTGTGGCAAATAATCGCTGTAGGCTTGCCTTTTTCAAGTGGGACGCGGTTTAACACCTCACGCAACGCTTCCACATCATGGCCATTCACCTCAGTCACAGCGAAATTAAAGCTGCGCCATTTATCGGCAAGGGGTTCTAAATCTTGAATCTCTTTGGTGGGACCTGCGGATTGGATTTTGTTGTAATCTACCATGGCGATCAAATTGTCTAATTTATGCTTACCGATGGTCAATGCGGCTTCCCAAACAGAACCTTCATTGATTTCACCATCTCCCATCACCACAAACACGCGATTACTGCGTTTCTTCATGCGAGAAGCGAGGGCGATACCGAAACCGACAGACAACCCATGCCCCAGTGAGCCAGTGGATGCCTCCACACCTGGAACTTTATTCGCTTCCGGATGGCCGCCCAAAATGGAATCAAAGCGGCAAAATGTATCGAGGTGCGCTGGATCTATAAAGCCTTTATCTGCCAGCAATGCATATTGGGCGATACAACCGTGCCCTTTGCTCAGAATAAAGCGATCTCGGAGGTCCCACTTAGGATTCTTGGGGTCGTATTTTAAAATATCGTCGTAAAGTACCCGCAGGATTTCGATGAGAGACATGGTGGAGCCTATATGTCCACGTCCACCGCCTTGCAGAGCGCGACAGCAGAGCTGTCTTAAATAAACCGAGCGGGAATCCAGCGGGATGGATGATGATTGTTCTATAAGTGAATTCATGGTGTTGTCCAGTATTTTTGCACTGAGTATGATTGATCCTTAGTTTCGGAAGTATAAAGGAATTTGATGAAAAATAAAGGAGGCATCGATTGGGTTGGCATAACTTACAATAAGCCGACTGGTATGGCAGACACATTCTCTGATAAGGGAATAATCGCTTTTACCAAGCAAATCACAGCGCCTGGGCCAATTTGTTTGCCAAATTTATTTAACACGTCAAAATGTTTGATGGCTTCTTTAGTTGGATTTGCGGTTTTTTTAAACTCTATTGGATAAATAATATCATCTTGCACGATGAGTAAATCGATTTCTTTTTTGTCTTTGTCCCGGTAGTAATAAAGAGGCGCGCGTTTACCATTATGCCAATAGCTTTTAAGAATTTCAGTGAAAATATATGTTTCCAATATTGTACCAGACATAGCACCTGCTTCCAGAGTTTCAGGACTAGACCATTCGGTAAGATAAGCGCATAAACCTGTATCAAGAAAATATAACTTCGATGTTTTAATCAACCGAGTAGTCACATTATTATGATAAGGTTCTAGCAAATAAATAATACCTGATGCCTCAAGTACAGATAACCATTGTTTAGCCGTTGCGGGCGTGACGCCTACATCTCTTGCCATATCTGACAAATTCAACAATTGTCCTGTTCGTGCAGCAGCAGCGCGTAAAAACTTCAAAAAAGCATGTGAATCCCCGATGTTTGCGAGATCACGAACATCACGTTGCAAATAAGTCTGCACATACGACCCATAAAACAAATCCCGATCAATAGATGACACCCACATTGCTGGAAAGGCACCACGCCAAATTTTTTGATAAACATCAGGCAAGGTGAGTGAGGTTGAAATTGCGTTGCGCGTATCGAGTTGTGAGGCGATTGGCAAAAATGGCACTGCTGTTTGTGCATGCCGCTGCTGCTCTTTTAGCGACAAACCGAGCAAGCTGACAATACCGACTCGTCCAGCCAACGATTCTGATGCCCCTCTCATCAGTTGAAAACGTTGCGATCCTGTCAGCCAAAAATCTCCAGCGTGATGATTCGCATCAACGTGCATTTTGATGTACGGAAGCAATTCGGGTGCATATTGAATTTCATCGATTAAAAGTGGCGGCGCATAGCGCTGCATAAACAAAGCTGGCTCCTCGCGAGCCAACTGTAGTACGACAGGATCGTCTAGCGTGATATAAGTACGCTTATTTTTACTCAAATGTTGCAAGATGGTTGTCTTTCCCACCTGTCTTGGCCCCGTCACCAATAGTACAGGAAATTGCGTATCTATCTGTTTTAAATAGAATTCTAATGTTCGCTGAAAATACATTATTGCTATTCTCGGCTAATTTATAGTGACACTATAAATTAGCCGATAACCTGGTGATAGTCAAATGAGCGGTAGAGAGTAGCCTGGACACGCTTTTTGTGTCCAGGGTGTGGCTTCGCTATACGCACCACCCTGGACACAAAAAGCGTGTCCAGGCTACACGGTCTCATACGGGCATTCAATCTCTTGCACTATCTTGAGCATCGCCTTCGCTCTCTGCAATTGCATCATTTGCGTTTCAGCTTGGTTTTGAGCTAAATCATCGTAAGTACCTGCATGTTGCCGATTTTGCCAAAAGGCGGGGATGAATTCGTTCAGCAAAATGAGCGCCCAACGTAAACCGAATAACGGCCAGGTGTAATAAAATCGGGTTAAGAATTTGGGATCACTGCTGTATACATCCGCTACCCCATTAATGAATTGCTGTTTTTGTTCTGAAGTCAATTGCATTTTAGGATGCCACAAAATATCGGCTAATAATTTAACCGGATCGTCCCAGCCAAAATAATCAAAATCAAAGAAATATAATTTTCCAGCAACATCGCGTATAGAATTATGGAAGCCAAAATCGGCTGGGATTAACGAACGTTTGTCTTTGGATAATTCACCATCTGGCTTAATTTTATTAGCGAGAAAACCATTCATTGCCCGTTGCTCGCATTTTTCCAAAACCACTGAAAACTCATTTTCTAGAAAAGCATTCAAGTCCGCGTGTTTTTCCGGCAAGGACTGCAAACGTGCCAACCGCTGTTTAATTTGATTAAGCAGAATCGTTAAAGACAAACACGCTTCCGCTGCTAATGGTAAGGCTTTTGCAGCGGGCAGTGAATTTAATTGATGGATGGAACGAATAAACTGTACACATTGTTCCACGTCAGAAGCACTGTATTGCTCGGGTACGTTGCCATCGATCCAATCAATGACCAACCACCTATCGGTTTCGCTAAATGTTTTTAATTGCGGTACAGCGGGAATCTGGTGCTGGTTTAGGAATTGATAAACCATTAATTCCGCTGCCAAACGGTCTCGCTGTAGAGGTGCATAAGGCGGATAGGATTTCACCGCCCATTTATTAGCATCCGCTTCCACGCATAACACTACACTGTTACCACCGCCTTTTTTGGCAACCACATGCAACGATTCACATGCCAGCAGTGATTTCAGCTTATCGAGTTGCTCAGTTTGATTGTTAGGCTGGGAAGATGGCATTTTTAATTTCTATCCAATTTGAATAGGATTTCACTGTTGGTGGATGATCGTCATCGACGGTTGGTTGAAACAAAAAGCGTTCAACCTCAGTAGGAAATTTAGGCGAACATAACACCTCGACCAAATCATCAATAAAATGGGTGCATTGTAATGATCGAATGCGTTTAATTTTTTCTTCGCGCGTGGTTTCAAAAAATACGTGAGTTTCAGGAATGCAGGGTGCCACTGCATTAAAAAAACCCTGATCCCGCAGCCAGTTGCGCGACGCATCGCGCAAAGAAATGCGCTTTTCATCAAAATGACCGAATTCAGTCTTATGACTGACTACAAAAAGACTAACATTCTCGTTTGCATTGCATTCGGCAATAAATTCTTTGCAGCCGGCAAATATGTCTGCTTGCTGGATGAATTCGCCATAGGCTTTGCCTTGTAGGGTTTGCCATACTAAATCGCCTTCTGGCAACGCTTGTATCGTTTCTTTTAATTCTTTTTTTGTGCCTTGATAATTTGCATCCACCAAGCCACGGGCTTTCGCCAAGTCACAAAAAACCTTGTCGTAGCAAATAATGGTGTTATCAAAATCTATGCCGATACGCATTTCTTTTATTTCTCTTTCACTTCACTACACACTGCAAACGAATAGTGCGCCATAGGGAAAAAACCTGTGTGTACCACTTCATCGTTCATTGAAAACGCAAAGACGTTGTGAAAATACTTTTGTAAAAACGCTCTAAATTCATCACCGGTTTTACAATTAATATGGCCAATCTTGCTTTGCGGGGACGCGTAACGCTGTGATTCAAGCGTAGGCGCACCAATAACCACAATGCCATGCGGCAACAGTGATTGCTTAATGTGATTGATATATAAATGTTCTTTTGCTCTATCAATGTGCTCGATCACATCTAGGCTATAAATAGCATTGTATTTTTCCGGCAATGGACCGCTTAAAATATCATGCACTGCTGCTTTTAACGGCCATTGCGACACGGTTCGCTCTTCAACCCCTCTAATAAAGATGGGATCAATGTCATATACGTGCAATGACTCCACTTCTTGCTGAACAATTCGGCTGCCGAATGCATCGCCGCAACCAATTTCAGCCGCTTTTTCTCGTCCGCTCAACATTTTAGCAACGAACTTATAGCGGGACAGCATAAACACTAAACGGCGTGGATCATCATGCCAAATCTGATTGGACATTGTACCAAGCTTTGTTAGCCCGTATTGTTTTTCTATTTCAAGACAGTCGTTATATTGTGGCTCTATTGTGCTAGCAGCGAGTTTCATCGTCCTTAGTCCTTTAAAATATTATGCTTTTAATAGCTTTCTAGTCCGTAAAATTACACTATAAGGAAACCATCTTCCTATGCGTGTCATTATTTTATTATTAATCAACATCTTCCACACCAACCGCGCAGTCACAAAACGGCACGCAACAGGATCTGACAAAAATAAAGGAATATAACGCAGTGCGTAATGTGGCATTAACGCTGCCGCCTTAAAATCCTCCCAACATTCTGGGTATACTTTATCAATGATTCTCACAGTATCAAGCATTACCTGACTCTGCACATTGTTATTTTGCCTACCGTTTTCACAATAGCCAGCTTTGCGGATATCGATTTGTATGAATACTTCATTTATGTAATAGAAACCCTGCTTGAACGCGCAAATAAAATACAAAAGCCAATCGCCGTGCCAACGTAACGCTGGCTGAATCATACCGACACGCATAATTAGTTCGCGGTTGATAAACATACTGCCACCGCTATTGAAGCAGGCAAAGCTTTTCCTGGCTAGGCGTTTAAATACATCAGGGGTGATCAAGGTGTTGGCAGGGTAAGGCAGCATACGATAAAAAGGCGCTTTCATATCATAACGCTGCACCATTGCATCACCGCAGACTAAACCCACTGACGGGTGCTGTCTGATCACTTGTTTTGTAAGCTCGGCGATCTTTGGGCTATAAACATCATCAGCGGCACTTAAAAGAATATAATCCCCGATCGCATGTTGAATGCCTGTATTTAGCGCAGGGTTGACACCTTGGTTTTTTTCATGCCGGTAAAAACGGATGGTGGGATGCGCGCTCATTAAGGCTTGAATGACTTCGATACTGTTATCGGTCGATCCATCATCCACAATAATAATTTCATCTAACGCTTCGGTTTGATTTAGCAGTGATTGCACTGCTCGCGGCAAAAACGCGGCACAATTGTAATTGGGTAAAATGGCGCTTAATTTTATTTGCTCACTCTTCATGTTCACTGCCTATCACTTTCTCTGGCTTTAGCGTAACAAAAATGCCTGTGCAATGCCCTCTTTTCTTGAGTGTTAGGCTTCCAAACAAACAGTTTCTAACAAAACAAAAAAGGGCTGCTGGCAATCCAAATAGCGCGTACAATAAATATCCGATTGGTTTGTTGATCTCAATGATATTGTAAACTTTCTGTATCACCATCCCGCCCAGCAATGTCAAATTATCATTAACCGAATCAATACTAATAAGCTCATAGTCCGTATTGATAATTTCATTGATATTATGCGAAAAGGTACCTTGAAAATCGTATAAGATTTTTGGATAATTATTCTTTTCATTGGGTAAGAAAATTAAAATTTTTCCATCTTTTTTTAGCATTTTCTCCATCAAAGCAAGCGTTTCTTTGACATAAATTATTTCTTCCATTCTTACCATCAAAATACAAAGATCAAAAGGATGGTCTTTTAATTCCTGCAACGTTGATGGCGAGTACTTTAAGCTTTTTAAATGATAATGATGCGTAATACCCCAGGCGGACTTAAACCAACCGCAGTAGTACATAAACAAATTAAAGTACGACATATAAAATACTGCCGTATTTTCGCCGTTATCGGCCGCAAGTTTATTTTTAATAAATTCTCTTATTAAGCGGTATTCACGCCAACGATGGTGCCAACGAAATAAATTAGGAGGAACGCCATAAAGTCGATAAAAAAAACTTTTCCAAATGGTGACGTCATTCACTCTTGCGTCAAAATAGTCACACTCCTCAGCACTATTCAATATAGTACGGTGCCGTTTGAATGCACTCATCGCGCCCACCCAATAGGGGTGATTATAAAAAGGCTTCACTTTGTACCCTCTTAAATTTTCCAAGATGGGATTAATAAAACGATCGAAGGATTTGTTAATCGTTTGTTTGTCATTTTCTGTGATGCTCCTAGCATGAAAATAAATACTATGTCGCGCATTATCCCGTTGTTGCTCCGTTGTCCATGTCTCAAGTGCCTTTACGAGTTCACGCGGCTCATACTGTCCCCACTTAATCAATATTGTTTCATGCTGTTTAGGCTGCGCTTCAATCACTAAATAATCATCCGAATCTTGGATAATACCAACATTTCCAGATGGGCACATTTCTGGAATAAACGAGTAATCACATGAAGCCCCCACCCTGTAATCCATGGTTTCAGGCTTAATGCATAACATGTGTAATAAAAAGAAACGGCCTGCTAGCACTTGGCTATCCAAGCGTACAAAAAACCGGTTTGCACCGTAATTGTGTGTTGCCTTCTGTTCAAACACACTGGCCATGGCAACAGGATGCAAATATCGCATACTTTGACCCACTAATTCTCTGGGCTTTATTTGCAGCACGCCCGTCTCAGGATTAATTTGACTAAGCAAATAAGGCTTAATATCTTCTGCAACCACCTGATAATTTCCGGCGCAAATACCACTGTATCCTTTTTTAATATAGCGTAATAATCCCTCCATGGAACCATCCGCCATAATATAATCTGAGGTCAGAAAAACAAAGTGGGTGTTAAGCATTTGTTCGCCCATTCCTCTGATCACGCGATCATAAGCAAGCGTCAGTGTCGTTGAATAGTTATTAAAGGAAATTAAATCTTCCATTAAAACAAATTCAACATCACATATTTCTTTTAGTTGTTGAAACCTATTATTTGACTCAAATACGGGCACATCAATCGCACGTGTTAACACAACAAAATGTGTGTTTGCGTTCGTTGCAAGCGCTGGCATATTGCCCGGCGCAAGCAAACTGGGAAGACTTAATTGCAGAAATTCTTCTATGAATTTTCCACCCCACACACCCAACAACACACGAACAGCGTATTGATTATCTTGTGACATAATTTCTTCCCTTATTAACTAGCATTACTAGCTGGCTCTCGCGCAGGTTTTAGTGTAACCAAAATATTCGTGCAATGGTCATTCTTCTTGTGATTGCCAAAACTGGGCAAACAGTTTGCAAAAAAAACATATAAACTACCCGGCAGACCGATAAGCATATAAAATAAAAATCTCAGCCTTTTATTGTAAGCAAAATATTGGTTAATTCTTTCTATTGTTATTGCGCCCAACATCGTCAAATTATTATAAGTCGCATCAACGTTAATGATATAATAATCCGTGCTAACGATAACATTAATTGACTGAGTAAATTCTGTTTGAATATCATTCACCGCTTCAAAGATAGCATTTTTTGCGTTAGGTATAAAAATTAAAAGCTTGCCATTCTTTTTTAACACCGTTCGTATCATCTCGAGTGTGTCGCTCTGCTTTACGATATCACTCACATCCAACATCAACACGCAGAGCTCAAAGGACTCAGCTTGTAATGCTTGCAATTTTAGTGCAGCATGCTTTAAGTTCTTTACATAATAATGATGCTGGATACCTAATTTTTGGCTGAACCACATACGATAGCGCATAAAATGCGGCGCATACGTGGCATAAAATATTGCGGTTTTTTTGCTTTTTTCAGGGAAAATCTGTAGTGCTAGCAACTGGGTTATTGAACGATATTCTCTAAAACGATGATGCCATCGAAACACTAATGGTGGCACGCCCATCACGCGAAAAAACCATTTCTTAGCAAAGGAGACATCACTTAATCCCATATCCACGAAATCATAATCATTTGCAGCCATCAGGATGGCTTGCTCGCGCTGGTGAGATTCAATTGCCCCATACCAATACGGATGATTGTAGTAAGGCTGTTCTTTATGCTTTCTTAACCCCACAGATACTGTCTTAATAAAACCATCTAACTTATCTTGGAGAATGCGTTTATCCTGCTCTGATAACGCATTTGCGTGATAAAAGATGGTGTGCTTAACATTGTCTCGATGTTGCTTGGTTGTCCACTCGGACAATGCGTGTATAAGCTTAGACTGCTCATACCCACCCCAATCAACCAATTTTAACTCATGATTTCTGGGCTGCGCTTCAATCACCAAGTAATCATCTGAATCATTAATCACGCCGATATTACCCGATGGGCACATTTCTGGAACAAATGAATAATCAAAGGAAGCGCCGACTCTGTAATCCATGGTTTCGGGCTTAATACATAACACATGCAACAGAAAAAACTTACCCGCCATGGTTTGGCTATTCAAACGTGCGAAAAATCGATTGGCCCTGTAATTATGCGTTGCTTGCTGATCAAATAAACTAGCGATAGTCACAGGATGCAAATGTTTCATACTCTGTTTTACCAGCTCCCGAGGACTAATCTGCATCACCCCCGTCGCAGGGTCGATCTTACTCAGTAAATACGGCTTGATCTCTTCATCTATCGTCTGGAAATTCCCCGCGCAAATTGCGTTGTACCCTTTTTCAATATAACGCGTGAGGCCCTCGAATGATCCATCCGCCATGATGTAGTCAGAATTTAACAAGATAAAATACGTATTTAACATTTGCGCGCCGGTTTGCCGAATGGCACGATCATAAGCCAATGTGAGCGTTGTTGAGTGATTATTCGAAACAATGAGATCTTGCATGGGCACAAAGGCCACATCACAAATGGATGTTAGCTTTTGGAAGTTTTTATCGGTTTCAAAGACCCGCACATCCGATGCCGCAGTTAAAAAAACGAACTGCGTTTTAAAGTGAGCAGCAAGCGCCGGCATATTGCCCGGCGCCAGCAAACTAGGAAGGCTTAGCTGCAAAAAATCGTTAATAAATCTTTCGCCCCAAACACCCATTAATACGCAAATTTGATGCTGATTTTCCTGAGTCAACTTGCGTATACCTTTCTGTTTATGTCAACCCAATCTGTTGCATTTGCTTGATGTTGTAATAAGATTCATTTGAAAATGGATCAGTCACCAACTTTTTATCAAATGCGGCTTTTAAATCAAGAATAGCATTTTCGATCGTGTATTTAGGCGTGAAACCTAATTCTTTTTGAATTTTCTCTGAAGACACATGATAAGAACGGTTATCATTGGTTGGTACCACTTCGATGGCGATCTCTTCATCAAACGCTTGCTTCACTAAATTTGCAATTTCTGACACGGGCAAATTTTGGAAACCTACATTAAATGTTTTGCCGTCAATTTTTTCTTTGCTGGCATCAAGCACGCACAAATACGCATCCGCCATGTCTTCAATGTGAATATTAGGACGCAATTGATCGCCGCCAAATACTTTGATTTTTTTATTGTAGTAGGCATGCGTTGTTAAGATGTTAACAGTCAAATCTAAACGCAATCTGGCGGAATATCCACACACCGTTGCAGGGCGAATGGTGACCGTTTCAAAACCAGGTGCCGCCTCTTCTTTCAATACCACTTCGCAATCCGCTTTATATTTTGAATAATCGGTCAGGGGATCGAGCGCTAATTCTTCCGTTACATTTTTTTCATTCTTAATGCCATACACAGAAGATGAGGAAGCATAAATGAATCGTTTCACTTTTAATTCTTTTGCAATGCGCACCATCGGCCTGAATGCATCAAAATTTATGGATTTTCCAAGCTCAGGATCTAAATCAAAGGAAGGATCATTTGAAATACAGGCTAAATGAATCACAGCATCACAATCCGTCATCGCTTTTCGTACCGTTTCAGGATCACGTATATCCCCGCAAACTTCAGTTAAATTCTTGTGGCCATGATACGGGCCAAATACATCTTTGCCGTAAATATATAAATCCAGCACGTTAACCTGATAACCATTGTCTAATAATTTAGGAATTAAACGGCTGCCCACATAACCTGCGCCGCCCGTCACCATAATACGTTTAAATTGATTTGCCATTAGTGTGCTCCGTTATTCAACTGCTGCTAAAGTAGAGTGTGTGCTTGTTTTGATTTGTCCGTGTTCTTCTTCCAAGATGTAATCTAAAATGGAATGCAAAAGCGCAACATGTGAGACTTCAACAAAACCATATTCTTTAGAATCCACATAAAAATTAACATCGCCTAATTTGCTTAATGGATTGTTTGCTTGAAACCCTGAAAAAGTAATGACCTGGCAACCAATTTTTCTTGCAGCCGCCACCGCATTGAGAATGTTGATAGATTTACCCGAACTACTAATCGCGATTAACACATCATCTTTGCGTGCATGAAATTCAATTTGCTTTGCAAAAATATGCTCGTAACCATAATCATTACCAAGACAAGTTAAGGCAGAAGGATCATTAAACGCCATCGCAGGCAAACGACCGTTTTTAGAAAAATCAATGGCCAGGTGGCTCGCGATTCCCGCACTACCACCATTACCAATAATCATTAGTTTAGTATGGCGCTCACGAATGGATTTAATGTATTCAATGGATTGTTTAAACCCTTCATCGATAGTAAGAGTTTGGCTTTGATAATCCGCGACCAAGGCATTCATTTGTAAATCGCGCAGTGTGTTTAAATGGTTTTTAATCCAATTTAACATTATTACGTTGCTCCTTATTAAGCCGACCCTTCTGACGCCAAACATTTAAACCAGTCGCTAGTTGCTTCAGCAATAGAGTCTGGTGTCCAAACAGGTGCTTCTCGCCAGTAATCAATATGATCGAGCATGATTTTCACGCCATCTTCAATCGACACCTTAGCATTCCACTTTAAGAGGGATTGAATTTTGCTTACATCAGCCCAAGTGGTATCAGGCTCTCCAGGACGCTTAGGAATGGAAACTGAGCTTTTAGCGCCTAGCAATTCCACCAAACGGTTAACCGACACGGGATCGCGGCCGCTTCCCACATTAAAAATTTCGCCGCTTACTGTACTATTTGCAGCACTGAGGATAGCGGACACTACATCGCCTACATAAGTAAAATCGCGCGTTTGCGTGCCATCGCCTACGATGGTGAGAGGCTTTTCTGCTAATAATTGCGCGAGAAAAACACCAAACACTGCACCGTAACTTCCAGACGTGCGCGCACGTGGGCCGTACACATTAAAACAGCGCAATGACACGGTCGGCAGTTTATAAACTTTATGCCAATGCATCACCATTTGCTCGCCTAAATTTTTTGTTAGCGCGTAAGGATATTGGGGTGAAATCTTGGCGTTTTCAGGTGTGGGGAATACGTCGGGAAAACCATAGCAGGTAGAAGAACCAATATAAATTAAACGCTTAACTTGATGGTGCCGCGCCGCTTCTAATACCGAAAAAGTACCATCTACGTTTGAGCGATAATATTCCAAGGGATTTTGAATCGAAGGCACAATATCCGCACGAGCGGCTAAATGAAAAACTCGCTCCGCCCCTAGGCACGTTTTTTTCATTAAATCCATATCGGTGATATCACCAATGATGACTTCTAATGCTGGATGGCTGCGATGGTGCTCTAAATTTCTTGGATGCCCTGAAATAAGGCTATCCACTACTTTCACACGTCTACCTTCTGCTAACAAACTATCGACCAGGTGGCTACCGATAAAACCAGCACCGCCAGTTACTACATCTATTGGTTCTTGACTCATATCCTCACCCCATACTCATTCGCCGCAGCAACGCGCTGAAAGCATTCCTTGATCACTTCGGAAAAATGCGGCGGAATCAGCCCGCAAAGAGCGATTGTGCTTGAACAGGACAAGGTTGTAAACCTAGGTAGGAAAGTTTTTTTAATCCCTTTGTCTAGCGCGCTCACCGATTGCACCAATGATTGCGAACGATTTAAGCAGCTTGCTAAATATTGAGCCAACACAAGATAGGATACATCTTCTGCGCCCGATATTTGGTAACATCCTGGTTTTTTCTGTGCCCCAACTTGCACCAATACATCCACCACCAGACTTAGGCTCACGGGTGCAAGCATCATATCGTTGAATGCTTCAATGGGTTTATTATTTAACAAACGTTCGACCCACTGATTGATCATGGCCATATTTGGCTCAACCACTTTAGTAAGGCGCACAATGGCTGATCGCGGGCAATGCTGTTTGATGAATTCTTCGACAACTGCTTTTTGTCGTCCATATTCATTCAACGGTCGATAAGGTGCATTTTCAGTCACGAAGGCATCATTGCCTGAAAAAACTTGGTTGGTTGAAAGAAACACGACAAAGGCACCACTCTCCGACAAAAAGCGCGCCAATCGTGTCATCCCATCAATATTAACCTTACTGGTTCCCGCCGGATCACTCTCACAAAGCGCCATTCTGCAAATGCCTGCTGCGAGGTAAACAACATCAAACGATGCATTAGGAAACCGCCAATCAGCAGGTGAATCCAACAAATTCAAATAAAAGAGTTGCGGATCTTCGCTATTCAAGTCACGTTGAGTAGTGCCCCAAACGGTTTCAACGGAGGCTTTTAATCGTGAATACAAGGCAGAACCAATCCCGCCATTCGCACCTATCACGAGGTGACCCCCTCTCCCAGCAGAGAGCACTGGGTGAGGGTCAGGGGTGAGGATCTCTCCCATCCTACATTCCTACTAAGTTAAGGAAAATAAATAAAGCCATAATCGCCTTGATAACCCCACTGCTTGAATAACCATTCCCAGCCACTCGGCCTGAAGAATGACTCGCAGGTAAGTTGCCAATATAACAAATTAGCTTTTTCTTTTTCATTGCGGTACGACTCAACGCTGCACCATTTGGAATGTTTGCCTACGCGTTCCATTTCTTTGACCGCTTTTTCTAATTCATCCACTGTCAGATTGTGGAAAGTATTAATGGAGTAAACAAAATCAAAGGTCTTATCTTTCCAAGGCAAGGATGTGCAACTTCCTACATGCAACTTATCTTTCACTTCTTCTTTAGCATTGTCGATTGCATATTGAGAGATATCAATGCCAGTCACTTCAATACCAGGCACCACTTGTGTGAATTCATAAAGTAAAAAAGCCTTGCCGCAGCCTATATCTAATATTTTATCGCCCGCTTTTAAATTGTAATGTTTGGCAATGTCTTCAGCCACCGAACGCCAGCGGCCGTCGTATTGATACCCGCCGTAACCATAACCTCTGTCACCATCCCAATAATCAAATCCCCACTGCTTTGCTTTTTCAGCACAAGCAGCTTTATCGTAATTCACCACACGCGCAACATAATCACGCGCCGTACTTTTTTGGTATTTTTCAAGGAAATTAAGTTCTTTCACGCGTTGCTCCTATTATTTATATGCTGCGCGCAAGCAAAGCTTGCGAAATAACTCTATTACTTCATCAAATGCACAATATGTTTCATCAATGGAATTTTCTCAATGAAACTCTTGTTACCCATAATATTGACTGCTTGTGAACCAACCACGTTGCCGACGAAACCCACCATTTCAGCTGGTGCATTTTGTGCGACAAATAAACTAGTAACAGCAAGCACCGCATCACCCGCGCCTACGCGATCTTTCACCGACGTAGCAAAAGCTGGCACCATCTGCATTTCTTCGCCTTGTCTGCAGGCAATCGAACCTTTAACGCCGCTCGTGACCACCACATTTTTATAATCAAATTCTTGCATCAATCGCCTGACCTGTTCAGCCGTAGAAATGTGCTTTTGACGAAAATTTAATTGCAATTCACGGTTAGCGATACAGACATAATCCGCACGTTTGTATTTGGAAATACAGTTGAATCCATGGTTGCTTGCGTTTGCTTGCGTGTTGATCGCTAAAAATTTAGCTTTTTCTTCTATTTTTTCAATCGCGCGGTTATCCAACATACCATGACCATAATCACCGACCATCACGACATCATGCTGATCAATATGTTCATCTATGCTTGCAATAAATTCATTGTTTTGATCATCGTCAAAATAACAATCTTCAATTTCATAAATTTCAAATAATTTTTGTGCGGAATATTCTTCAATATAACGTCGTTTCACAATGGTGGGTGATTCTTTCTTGTACTGAAATACCACCTTCACATTGGGATTTAATTTTTCTCGGATAAAATCTTCATAATCACCTTTCTCACCTAGCATGGTAATGCACGTGACTTCCGAACAGAAATTACTAAGATGATTTGCAATCGCTAATACACCACCAATATAAACTTCTTCACGGTGATATTTAGTCACTAAAATGGGTTCCTTGCCGGATTTACCAATGGCTTCGCCGTAATGATAAATATCGATGACCGCCTCACCCACCAATAACACTTTCAGTTTTTTGCAGCCTTCAAAATAATGCAAAATATCACTGATAGGAAATCTTGTTTTAAATTGGTCTAAGTAGGACATGACTTCTTGAGAAAAAGGCGAGAAAAATCTATTTAATAAAGTGGAAGAACTGAAAACGATATCTTTAGTAAAAACAAGCTCACCGCCTACCGAACGAACCGCCTCTTCTTCTTCACTGATTTTACCAGTAATGTCTGCATTCGCATCTTGGTACTCAATGCCTTTTATATAGCAATCAGGGGAAATGGTTTTAATCGCTTCAATAGCAGTGGCATGATGGTTAATGACTACATAATCCACACAATTTAATGAGGCGAGTGCTTCTGCACGTAAAAATTCAGAAAAGTACGGTTTGCCTGGGCCTTTATTAACAAAACGATCTGCCGTAATGGAAACAACCAACAAATCACCATGACTTTTCGCATGCTGCAAATGTTTAATGTGACCGATGTGCAATAAATCAAATACGCCATGACATTGCACGACTTTTTTATTGGCACGGAATGATGCTAATTCCGCCTGAATATTTTCAAATCGTACTATCTTTTTGGCCGCTTCGATCGTGGCATCACTAGGCAACGCTGCAAGTGTAGTCGCAAATTCCGACCCTACGTGTTCTTTTTCATTTAATGCTGACTTGTTATTCATTATTTACATTCCCTGATAATTATTCATAAAACTGGACTTAAAAAAAATTCTTTCATCCCTTCCGCTTTTTGATCGGTTAGCGCGATTTTATTTAATCTTAAAATGTCTTCTACCAAGGCCACATCCGCTTCGCTTTTAATGCTAATATCTTCTAACGCAGCATGCACGCTTCGACCCGACTTCAAAATCGTATCATACATGCGTCTTCTTGCAGTGACTGACCCTGGTAACATAAAAATACTAAATAAAACGATGCCGTCAATGGTGGTGATCGCACTTAATACTTCTTCTAAAATCATGTAACAGCCAGGCATTTTGTATTCAGACACACTGAGCAAATAAGGCAGCTGGTGCTTTTGACAATAACTTCTGATCAGAAAATTTTGCACATTTTGCGGAAAATCTAAGCCAGAATACGGACGGCTACCGTTATATCCACGATAACCCAGACTATTGCTCATATTGCCCCTCCGGCAATTTGTATTCCAACCCTAAACGGGTTAAGGGGCGCACGGTAATAGGTTCAAAAAACTCGCCCATTTTCTTACCGTGATAAGGGGTGAGTATACTTTTGAAGCGGCAATTCATGGACCATCGTGTTTCTTTTTCCGTATTAATACGGTTGCCATGCATCACATTCTGCGAAAACAACAATACCGAACCATAAGGCACATCTAAGAAAATCACATCGTCTTTGATATGCTGAAAAAGATCTTCACTGCTTTTATTTTTAAAGGCAGAGAAATTTGCTTGCACTTTTTCATCCGCGTCTGCTTTGGTAATGTACATGGACTTGGTACGGTGACAATTTACTAACGGAATCCATTGTACAATTTCATAAGGGGAATCACCTGCCCAAACATCAGCATGCACAGGCAGCAGCGAGCTATCATCATCTGGGAGTTGTATACTTAAATTAATGCGACGCTGCATAGCCAATTCATTTCCGACCAATGACATTAAATTTTCTCGGGCCACTTTAAAATACGCTTTGCGAAACCATGGGTCACGATTCATTTCAGTAATGACTTTAAGACGTACGTCATTTAATTCTTTGCCTGTTACCCTTTCATGGATATGATTCAGGAAATGATCCGTTTGATCATCGTTAGGAATAGGCAGATTGAGTGCAGCGGCCGCCGCTTCGGCTACTTTTTTACGGATAGCATTCAATGAATCCATGTCTTCTGCGGGAACAATGAGGTATTTATCTTTCAGGAACTGCTGAGATAATAGTTTTTCGTGTTCTGTGTAAAAATCTTGCGGCATTGGTGTATCCCCCTAACTCAACGCGTTCCTGTATCTGAGGCAAAAGCGGCTTCTGAATTGTGCAAATAGCTGAGATTATGCACCTTGATGCGCGGGGAAATCAATTTTTTTTGCTGGGATTATTTTACGCCGTCATTGCGGATAGGAGTAGCCTGGACACGTTCTTTGTGTCCAGGGTGGTGCATATAGCGAAGCCACTACCCTGGACACAAAGAACGTGTCCAGGCTACTCCTATCCGCAATGACGGCGTAATCAGCTCAAATAATTATCAACAATATGTTTCGCAAACGCCAACGAACTCGTAAAAGCAGGTGAGATAGCATTTAATATATGCAACGAATGCCTTTCTTTTACTACCAGAAAATCCATCATTAATTTTTTATCTTTCAAACTAATCAACTGCGGCCGAATCCCAACTTTTGGGGCGCGCACCATCCAATCAGGTTCCAACGCTTTGACTAAGCGTTTTGCATCACGGAAAAAATAACGGGAAACGTATTTCTTAGGTTCATCCATCGTCACTTTTCTAAATTCAGGATTAAAAATGTATAAAATTATTTCATTTTTAATGATATTAAAAATTTCCTTATCGATACCTTTCAACAAACCATAATTTTCACGGCCAAAAGCGGGGATCGCGGTGGGGCCGACATACACATCACCATGAATATTTTTGGTAAAATGTACCCCTAAAAATGGATTGCCTAAATTGGGCACAGGATAAATATTGCCATTCACTAAATGTGATTTGCTCGCTGCGAGTTTGTGATAAATCCCTTTAAAAGGGATGAAATAATAGTCTTTAGCAATGCCAAAATGATGCGCAACACGGTCTGCGTAAGCACCGGCCGTATTGATAAATTGTTTAAAACGGATAGGGCCCTGTGGCGTGATGGCCGTGAATTCATCTTTCAAAGATTGTAGCGGCGAGCCAAATAATAGTTGCACACGTACTGACTGCAATAAATCTTGCTGTAACGCGTTTAAAATAGCTTTGTTATCCACCATAGCAGTGTAATGTGAATACAATGCTTTTTTATAGGTTTTAGCATTAGGCTCTTTCTCGGCTAATTGCTGCTCATCAAGCAAGTCTACCTTCGCGCCATTTTCTATTGCCCGATCGTGCAATTGCAGCAAAGTGGGCAATTCGGATTCATCTCGCGCCACAATCACTTTACCTGCCCTCATCAGCGGCAGGTTTTTTTGTAAACAATATTCCTGCATCAGCAAATTCCCTTTCAGGCAAAGCTGTGCTTTTAAGGTATTTGGTGGATAATAAATGCCCGCATGCAACACACCACTGTTTCGACCTGAAGCATGAAAGCCCAAGCCTTCTTCCTTTTCAAGGATGATAATTTTTTCAGCGCCTCTTTCCAGCAATTCTCTGGCAATCGTTAAGCCGACAATACCGGCGCCGACAATGAGATAATCCGTTTCTTTCATAGAGTGTACCCTCGCAAAAAAGAGCGCTTGATGATAACATTCTGATTCACGAAGCAACAGGCTCGATTTCGCATGCAAACACATCAACCACTCATTCCAGTCATTCTATCAGGCGGCACTGGCAGCCGACTGTGGCCTGTATCAAGGGAATCGCATCCCAAACCCTTCATGCCATTACCCGATGGACAAAGTTTGCTACAAAAAACTTTTTTACGTGCATGCCATTTTCCCAAAGTAGATGAAATTATCACCCTCACCAATCAGTCTTATTATCTTAAACACAAAGCTGAATATGAAAAGACCGCATCCACCCTTCACCACTTACCAGCTTGTCGTTATTTGCTGGAACCTTGCAGCCGCAACACAGCACCCGCGATTGCAATGGCGGCATTAACTATTTCCGAAGCTTATGGCCTTGATGCCATGATGCTGGTATTACCGGCTGATCATTTAATTACAAACACAGCCGCATTCGTAACGCATTGCGAACATGCTTTTCTGCTTGCTAACATGAACAAGCTCGTCACCTTTGGCATCACACCCACCAAAGCAGAAACTGGCTTTGGTTATATTGAATGCGGCGATGCTTATCCCGATCACCCTTACGCTCATCCCGTGCTGCGTTTTGTGGAAAAACCAAATGTGGACCTGGCTAAAACGTTTTTTGCTTCGCCGAATTATCGCTGGAATGCAGGCATGTTTTGCTTCAAAGCGGGCGTCCTGCTCGCTGAATTGGCTCACTATGCGCCCGATCTACTAACAGCTGCCACCACTTGTTTCACCGCTACTCACGCAAACAAAAATGATGGCGATGTGTTGGCATTCGATGCTGCTAGCTTTTCAAGCTTAGCTGATATCTCTATCGACTATGCCTTAATGGAAAAATCCAACGATATCGCTGTATTAACCTGCGATTTTGATTGGCAAGATATAGGCTCATGGGAAGCTTACAAAAACTTACACCCTGCTGACGAAAATGGTAACACTGTATTGGGAGAAGCGATTTTAATCGATTCCAACAATAATTTTATACAAAGCGAAAACCGCATCATTGCCGGCATCGGCATTGAAAATTTAGCCATTATAGACACACCCGATGCGCTACTCATCGCAACCCGTGATCGCGCACAAGATGTGAAGCAATTGGTACAAACATTAAAACAAAATGCGCACGAAAGTTATCTCAATCACCGCACGGTGATTAGACCCTGGGGTTCATACACTGTATTAGAAGAAGGCCCGTGTTTTAAGATTAAGCGCATTGTCGTCAATCCGAACCAATCTCTCTCACTACAACTGCACCAACACCGAAGTGAACATTGGATTGTAGTAGAAGGCGCAGCAGAAGTAATTAATGGTGATAAAACCTATACGCTCAAAACAAACGAATCGACCTTTGTACCTAAAGAAACACAGCATCGATTATCCAATTCAAGCGATACACCCTTAGTGATTATTGAAGTCCAAGCCGGCAGTTATGTGGGCGAGGATGATATTGTGCGTTTTGAAGATACGTATGGGCGCTTGCAGTTTCAATCGTAAGGAGTAATTGCGTCGTTATTGCCGTCATTGCCGTCATTGCCGTCATTGCGAGGAGCCCGTAGGGCGACGAAGCAACCCAGCCTCGGTTTCTGGGTTGCTTCGTCGCCCTACGGGCTCCTCGCAATGACGGCAATGACGGCAATGACGGCAATAACGAAGCACTAACGAAGCACTAACGAAGCACTAACGGCACAAAATAACAAGTCGCTACAGCACCGGCCTCGCAATATCCCGAACCATTACCCCATCTTCTTCAAACTCTTGCAGCGGCTGATGCATATATAAATTGGTAAGAGCCAAAGAGGCATCTTCAAAATAATAAGCCAGATTAATTTTAGACAAGACGCCGCCTGTCGCTTCTTTTAAAGCTTCATCATCGAGTTTGTACGCTGTGCCTTCGGGTTTCGATTGATGAGTGTAAGCGTAAAAATAAATACCGCATAAATAAACAGACAATTCCAAACAAAGAATTTTAATATCGTTGCAAGGTTGAATTTTTTGCACGCCTTCTTTCAGCT
>JABDBV010000012.1:0-630 GCA_013288395.1 Gammaproteobacteria bacterium
GGCTGCACGTGATGTCACTGAAACCAAGAAAACCTCTCAATATGCAAGATCGCTAATAGAAGCTTCCTTAGATCCTTTGGTCACCATTAGCCCCGAAGGTAAAATTACCGATGTGAATGAAGCAACTATAAAAGTAACCGGTTTGCCACGCGAAAAATTAATTGGTACCGATTTTTCTATCTATTTTACAGAGCCGCATAAGGCAAGAGCGGGATATGAAGAGGCTTTTCAAAAAGAATTTGTTAAAGATTATCCGCTCACTATTCACCATCAAAATGGAAAATTAACGGATGTTCTTTATAACGCATCAGTTTATAAAGATAAAGATGGGAATGTTTTAGGTGTCTTTGCGGCAGCACGTGATTATAGCCGTGTCAAACAAACAACAGAACAACTGGAATCAAGTAATCAGGAATTAGATGCCTTCACTTATTCGGTTGCTCATGACCTCAAGTCTCCCTTAAGAGCGATCGATGGCTTCACTAATATTTTACAACAAGATTACCAAGAAAAATTAGATGAAGAAGGTAAACGGCTAATATCGACGATCTGTAATAACACTAAAAAAATGGGTAAATAGACTGAAAAAGTAGTGCCTTTCCCCAGTTGGCTGTTCACTTTTATGTCGCC
>JABDBV010000012.1:640-29604 GCA_013288395.1 Gammaproteobacteria bacterium
TAACACTAAAAAAATGGGAAAATTGATCGAAGATTTATTATATCTATCTCATATCGGTCGCCACGAAATTAAAAAAGAAAACATCGACATGAAGCAATTGGTTAATTTGATTTTCAATGAATTAATTGAGGCCACTCCCAATAGAGAGATTATATTAAATTCAAAAGTACTACCTAATGCTAAAGTAGACCAATCACTGATGCGCCAGGTTTGGGTAAATCTGATTTCAAATGCAATTAAATTTACGCAAACGAAACAAAAAACATTAATTGAAATAGCTAGAAAAATCCGAACCAATTAGCCATTCGCGCATCACACCTGTAATAATTTCAGTCGCATGATTAACGTCCGTGATTTTTCCGTCTGGACTAATTGTAACCAAAGGATCCAGACTCGATTCGATAAGAGATCGCGCATACGCTGAAATGGCGTGTTGCTGTTCTTCTGCTTTTTTACGTTGCGTAATATCACGAGCAGCGGCAAAAACTCCTAACACTTCGCCAGTGACATCGCGATATATGCTGGCATTGTAAACAACATTAGTTACCGCACCGGAGACATGATGAATTGCCAATGGATAATCTCGTACGAGACCTTCTTTAAAAACTTGTTTGTATCCTTCCCTGGCTTCCTCTGGTTCCGTAAAATAATTTGAGAAATCACTGCCAATCAAGTTTTCTCGAGTAACACCCGTCACTTGCACCGTTGCTTCGTTCACGTCCGTGATTTTTCCATCTGGGCTGATTGTAACCAAAGGATCTAAAGAAGCTTCGATCAACGATCTAGCATATTGAGAAGCTTGTTTTTGCTCGCTAATATCCCGAATAGCAGCAAGCCCAACCACACCATCCTTTGTCTCCAAGGGACTTAAACTAATTTCAAGAGGAAATATTTCTTTATTTTTGCGTTGCCCAAACAATTGCATGCCTGTTCCCATTGGCCTTGAACAGGGTTTCTTGAAAAAATTACTTCTATGTTCCGGATGTCTATTACGGTAAGGTTCGGGTATCAGTATTTCCACTTTCTTTCCAATTAACTCACTCTTTTCATAACCAAATAATTTAACAGTCTGTGCATTGATGAAAATAATTATCCCTTCCTGATCGATCATGACAGTTGCATCTGGCGTTGCTTCTAAAATTTTCCTGTATCCTTCTTCCGCCATTTTTCGCTCGGTAATATCACGTGCGGCAGCGAATACGCCCAAAACATTTCCATGTTCATCTTTGTATACAGATGCATTATAAAGAACATCGATAGTACGGCCCGTCTTATGAAGAATAGTTAGAGGATAATCTGTTACGTTGCCTTTTGAAAAAACCAGTCTATAACCTTCCATCGCTTTTTCAGGTTCAGTAAAATAATTTGAAAAGTCACTGCCTATCAGTTTCTCACGAAGAACGCCCGTTGCTTGAACTGTCGCTTCATTCACATCAGTGATTTTTCCTTCAGGACTAATAGTGACTAAAGGATCCAGGCTTGCTTCAATTAAAGATCTTGCATAACGAAAAGCCTGTTTAGCACTAGTTACATCGCGTGCTGCGGCGAAAACACCTAAGACCTTTCCTTTTTCATCTTTATATACCGATGCGTTGTAAAGAACATCGGTTAAGCTGCCTTCTTTATGACGAATTGTTAATGGATAATCGGTCACAAAACCTTTTTGGAAGACTTGTTTATAACCTTCCTGGGCTTTTTTAGGTTCGGTAAAATAATTAGAAAAATCGGTTCCAATCAAGTCATGTCTTGAAACACCCGTTACTTTTATCGTCGCTTCATTTACATCAGTAATCTTTCCAGTCGTACTAATAGTAACTAATGGATCTAACGAAGCTTCAATTAATGATCGAGTATATTGAGCAACGCGTTCTTGACCGGCGAAAGGACGCGAGATGACAGAAGCGCCGATAATTTTGCCATTTTTATCCTTTATTGGAGAAGCGCTAACGGCCACATCAATGATAGTGCCATCTTTTCGTATTCTTTGAGTAATAAAAGGCTCGACGTGCTCGCCTCTTTTAAGCTTTGCAATAATTGGTGGGAATTCATCAATGCGATTTTCTGGGTAAACAGCAAGAATAGATTTTCCTAACATATCTTTTGCATTATAACCGTAAAGCTCTTCACTACCCTTATTCCAAACAATAATATTACCCTCGAGCGTTAAGCCTTCAATCGCATCATTGGAGGAAAGAACGATAGCCGCTAAAAAAGATACGCTATCTGCAGAATGAGATGTGACTTTCTTTTCCATACGGTAAATCCTTATTTTACACCTGGCACCACAACTCCTGCCTTTATTCTACCATATTATTAGAATAAAGGCCTTTTCAGAAATAGTGAATATTGTTCGCTCGCTGCTGTACAAATGGGTCTGATTTACGTCAATCCGGAAGGCCCGAACGGCAAACCAGATCCGCTTGCTGCAGCACGAGATATTCGCGAGACCTTCGCTCGCATGGCGATGAACGATGAAGAGACAGTCGCACTCATTGCAGGCGGCCATGCATTCGGCAAAACTCACGGTGCGGGTGATGCCAAACTACTGGGGCCTGAACCTGAAGCAGCCAGCATCGAGCAGCAAGGTCTAGGCTGGAAAAGCAGCTTTGGCAGCGGCAGATCACCAGCGGTCTCGAAGTTATCTGGAGTAACACACCCACGAAGTGGAGCAACCACTTCCTGGAAAATCTGTTCAAATACGAATGGGAGTTGACGAAAAGCCCTGCCGGTGCACACCAGTGGGTTGCGAAAGGCGGCGCAGGAGCTGGTACCATCCCGGATGCGCATGATGCATCAAAGCATCACGCTCCTTCTATGCTAACCACTGATCTCGCTCTTCGCTTCGACCCAGTCTACGAAAAAATTGCAAGTCAGATTCCACAAAAGACCGGTTTATTACTCGATAGAAACTGAAACCTTAGCGAAACAAATTCCTGACAATGGCGGCATGTATTTGGTACCTGCTTTTACTGGACTGGGCGCACCCTACTGGCAGCCAGAAGTTCGTGCGGGATTGTTTGGAATGACGCGCAATAGTGGTCCAGAATATTTTGCTCGCGCAGCGCTGGAAAGCGTCGCGTATCAAACACGTGACCTGCTTGAAGTAATGCTAGCCGATTATCCAGAAAATCTTTCTCTGTTAAATGTAGATGGTGGCATGGCAGCAAACAACTGGTTACTACAGTTTTTAGCAGACATGACTAATGTTAATATTACTCGCCCTACTTGCATAGAAACTAGCGCGCTTGGCGCTGCTTATCTTGCTGGCTTACAGGTAGGCGTATTCGATACACTTGAGGATATTAGTCGACTTAGAAAAATAGATAGAATATTTAAACCACAGATGAGCACCACGGAAAGCAACCGCCTCTATGCGGGCTGGGTAGATGCGGTCGGAAAGTTATTAGGAAAATCGTAACTATTCAGCGGGTATCCCGACCTAATCGTGCCCGTGCCCGCGGGCACGATTAGGTCGGGATACCCGCTGAATAGTTACGGAAAATCATCATGAACAGGACGCTAAGATTTGATGGCTTTTAGCTAGGATTTTGGCCGGATTTCGATTAAGTGAAGCTACTTTTATCATAAAAATCGAAAGATTGGCCTTTCTTTACAAATCCACGGAAGCCATCCCGTTTGGCATTAGGCAATAGCCCAGGATTATAGTGATACAACCATGTTTTTGCTCTTATTGCAGGATCAAGGGTCAATAATTGTTGATAATGAGTATGTACATTACTAGGAGTGGCTGTTGTTTCACAATCATGAAAGATAATATCTGCTTGTTGGTAGCAAGTCATATATTTGTCAGGTTTAAACTGAGTATCAGTGGTAATGAAGCAGGTGATGTTATTAATCTTAAAAAATAGACCATAACTGGGTACCCATATTTTATCATTTAAAATATGATCAGTCTGTATCAAATGAATGTCGACCGAATGCCACTGGAATTTATTTGTATTATCAATCTCTTTAACGATAAAAAAAGTTGATAAATCAGCTAGTTCGTCATTTATTGATTGTAAGCCGCCAGAAAGAACATTTTTCCACAGTGTATCAACCAGATTTGATGATATATGTAAAACAGGTTTACTTGGAGGCCTTGTATCAAACTTTGTTTTAAAAGCTAGCCATTCAAGACCCCCCGAATGATCAGCATGTAGATGGCTGATGTACACATCATTAATATCACGATGTGAAAATCCCTGTTCGTACAGTGAAAATCTGGCATCAGAACCACAGTCAATGAGTAGGCGATTATGATGATCATCTACTAAAAGCATGTTTGAATGGAAGTTGCCATCTCCAACAGTAAATGCCGAACCGGAGCCAAGAAATATAAGTTTCATATTATTCACTTGTGAGGCAAATTTTTGATGAAAATGCTAAAGATAAATAGTATCATATCCTTTCAAAAGACAGTTGGGAAGTCACTATGGGCAATATAATTTCATCATTATTCAACGATAAACTATTCTATGATCAAGTATTTAAAACCCAAGTAAAACATACAACCAAAAAATTCAAACCAAATAAAAAAATATTGAAGCAAGGTAATAAGTATTCCTATTTTGGTTTTATCAAATCCGGGACAGTTAGAGTAATACTCAATGAAGACGGAAACGGAAATGGAAAAAAGGAACTACACACTATTATTGCTTCATTAGAACAAAACGATATTTTTGGTGAATTTAGTTTATTTGGCGACTACCCTGCCAGCGCCCATGTAATAACAGTGACGGAAGCCGAAATAATTATGATTGATGTAAAATCATTCCGGGATTTTTTAGAAGCGGATACTCAAATAGGGTATAAAATATTTTTTGAAATGCTACAAAACCTCGTCCATCGTCTGCATCACACAAATACAACCGTTCTTCATTTGCTGAATAGTGCTATTGATTTTCAGAAACAATTGCATCAATTGATCCGCCAGCCATAATTGCAAAATTTATTGCCCCTTCTGAATCTTTGTTAGTAAACCTGTCAGCACTTTTCCAGGCCCGATTTCAGTGAATAACGTTTCACCCTTATCAAGCAAGTACTTGATCGTTTGAGTCCACATGACTGAATGGTTTATTTGTGCCGTGAGATTTGAAGCTACATCCTCAACTTTATAGGGACCAGCATTGATATTTGCAATCACCTGAATTTTTGGTTGTGAAAATGTAACATTTGTTAAAAATGATTTAAATTCATTTTGAGCTTCATTCATGTAGGATGAGTGGAAAGCACCGCTGACTTTCAGCGGCATATACAGCAGCGCACCGGCATCAATAAAAGGCTTTTCAGCGGATCGAATAGCATCGACTGGTCCGGAAATAACACTTTGTGTGAGTGTATTATAATTAGCGATAGTCAGCATCGTTAAATTATTTTTTTCTAACACGGTAAGAATTGTCTCGCTTGATAATCCAACCACCGCTGCCATACCACCACCCGTTGCTCGCGCCATTAGTTCACCGCGCTTCTTAACCAATTTCAACCCGGTTTCAAAATCAAAAACGCCCGCAGCAAAAAGTGCGTTATATTCACCTAAGCTGTGTCCGATGGCATAGTCAGGGGCTTTTTTATTGTCAGCCATTATTTTTAAGTAAGTTAATGCATTAACGACATATAAAGCTGGCTGAGTGAAACTTGTAATATTGAGTTGATTATCAGCATCTTCAGTGCACAATCTTGCAATTGAATACCCGAGGATATTATCAGCACTTTTGACTTGCTCTGGGAAATGAGGAAATAAATCGCTGCCCATTCCTTTGACTTGAGATCCTTGTCCTGGAAACATATAAGTAGTCATGTTAGTCCTTTAACTTGTCAAAACGAATAATTCTATTTTACTACTAAATTGTGAGGGAGTGTAGCCTGGACACGCTTTTTGTGTCCAGGGTAGAGGCTTCGCTATATGCACTATCCCGGACACAAAAAGCGTGTCCAGGCTACACTCTAATTACACTGCCTTTTAATGCGTCAGCTCATCCAATCGCCGCCCAACGCTTTATAAAGCGAAATAAGATTGAGCATTACTTGGCCTTCAGATTGGGCGTACTGGTTTTGTAGCGTATTTCGTTGTCTTTCAGCATCAAGCACATCTAATAAAGATGACTGCCCAGATTGATATTGAAGTTTAATAAGACGCAGGGATGCATCAAGTTTCTTATATGCCGCCCTTAATTGTTGTTTTTTTGATCGCTCGCGATCATAGCGAATGAGACTGGATTCAACATCTGCAAGTGCTTGTAACACAGATTGTTTATAGGTTGCTAAAGCCGCATCTCGGACAGCTTCTTGCGCTTTAACAGCATTTCTTAATCGGCCTCCCTCAAAAATGGGAATTGAAACATGAGGACCGATCGACCAATAAGTACTGGCATTATGAAAATAAGACCCTGGTTTCACTGTATCAAAACCCAAGTCGCCTGCCAGTTGAAATCGGGGAAATTGGTTGGCAACCGCGACACCAATATTAGCCGTCGCCGAAGCTAGGTTTCTTTCTGCTATTCTGATATCGGGTCGTCGTAGTAATAAATCAGATGGTAATCCAACGTGAATGATTTTCGAGTGAGCGACAGGTATGGGAGCAATGCTATTTAGCTGGTTAAATAAGGTTTCAGGCATTTCGCCGACTAATACTGCTAAAGAAGCCAAGGCGGCCTTCGATTCAGCTTGCAAGGGCGGTAAAGATGCTTTTGCAGACAAGAGTTCACTTTCAGTCCGGTCTAAGTCTACACCTGTTGCTGATCCCGCTTTCATTTGTAATCTGACTAACTTAGCTGTTTTAGCATAAGACCCGATAGTGCGCTTGGTAATAATGATTTGTTGTTGATAAACGCGGTACTGTGTGTAGACACTTGCGACCTCTGCTGCAACTGCGATAGCAACATTGCGCTGATTTTCCAGATTACTCTCGAATAACGCTCTAGAAGCTTCGACGCTACGGCGAGTATGGCCAAAAAGATCAACTTCCCATGATGCATCCAATCCAAACGTATAATCTGTATAACTGAGAGGAATAGTCCCTGGGGGAATAAATGACAAGAATTCACTATTAGCGCTTAAGCGATCACGAGAAATTTTACCGGCCGCGTCTAGTTGAGGAAAAAAATCCGCTTTGGCAATGCTTAATTCAGCGCGAGATTGACGTAAGTTAGCAAGTGATTTTTGAATATCCAGATTATTTCCGTGTAGAGCTCGCTCGATTAAATCAATCAGGATCGGATCATTTGTACATGAATACCAAAAATGTGCTTCCCTGTTTTCTTTAGGGGAAGAAACGTTATTTTTAGTTAAGCTATAGTGAGATGGGAGCTGATTCGAAGGCGCATGATAATCTGGCCCTACCGTACAGCTTGTTAATAAAAGTGATAAAATCAAATAAAAGTAATTTTTCATTTGTATTGTTTTACCTCAAATTTCGTTTAAAACTAAAATTGGCCAGAGAAAGTGTTATTAATCCAATGATCAATAAAGGCCATAAGTCAGGCCAGACAAGTGCAAAATCAAATCCTTTTAAATAAATGCCTTTACTAATTACCATAAAATGACGAATAGGATTAAACCAGGTCAAAGATTGTAACGGCTCGGGAATATTTTCAATAGGGGAAATAAATCCTGAAAGTGCTGTACACGGCATCATAAAACCAAACATGCCTATAAAGACTTGCTGTTGAGTAGAACATATGGATGAAATTAATAACCCTACACCCGCTAATGATAGTCCGTAGCATAATATACAGAGATAAAGAAGAATGAATGACCCTTGAAATGGAATTCGAAATAAAAAAATGCTAGCAAATAAAATAATGCTGGCTTGTATGGTTGCAATGATTAAGGCAGGTATGATTTTACCTGTCATGATCAATCCTGGCGTCAGCGGTGAAACAAGTAATTGCTCAAATGTCCCTTGTTCTCGCTCACGTGCAACTGACATCGCGGTTACCGCCAAACAAGCGATTGTTGTAGTCAATGCGATTAAAATGGGAAGAATAAACCATTTATATTCTAAATTGGGATTAAACCAGTTTTGTACCGAAATAGCCGAGGGTGCGGTTTGAGTTGAATAATGGGTCGATAATTCATGACTATATTGACTTGTAATGTCATGAATGTAATTTGTAGTAATTTGCGTGGTATTTGAATTTCTACCATCACCAATCGTCTGCATAGTAGCTGTTTGGCCAGTGTCAATTTTTCTTGAAAAATCACTTGGGAAGCTGACGACCGTTAATGCACGCTGATTATCAATAGTACTTTTTACTTCGTTTAACCCATATAAAATTTTGACATACGGAAAAGCTTTTGATTTAGCAAAACGTTGTGTGAGTTCTACAGAGTGGGCACCCGCATCCTGATTGTAAATAGCTAAGTGAGTATTTTCTACTTCAAGTGTTGCAGCAAATGGAAAAACTGCAATTTGCACGATGAGAGGTATTATCAGTACCCGCCTGCTATTGGGATCGCGAAGCTGTACTTGTAATTCTTTTAATATGAGAGTCCAAAGTCGGGCAAACATAGTTTATCCTTAATCAAGTCGGTGACGGGTCAATTTATACGTTAAACCTAAAAAAATGACAGTCGTACTTAATAAAAATAAAGTGTTTTTAAAAAGTAATTCCGTGATATTGCCAGCAAGAAAAAGTGTTTGTAAGCAAGAGACAAAATAACGTGCAGGAAAAAGATAAGTGATGCCTTGAATAATCAGTGGCATGCTGCTAATTTCAAAAACAAAACCGGATAATATTATTGCAGGTAAATAAGCAATGTTTAAGGCTGCTTGTGCCGCATTGAATTGATTACGAATGACCGTTGATAATAATAATCCCAACCCAAGAATGCTTCCCAGAAAAAGTGTCGATTCAACAAATAGTAATATAAAAGAACCGCGAAAGGGTGTGCCCAATATGGTAATAGCAGTGACCGTACAAACAATCATTGCTATGATCCCAAGCAGATAGTACGGAATCAATTTTGAAAATATAAATTCAAGACGAGTCATCTGAGTTGATAATAGAGCTTCCATTGTTCCACGCTCCCATTCTCTTGCCACCACCAATGACGTGAGTAATGCTCCGATCACTGTCATCACCAGCGCAATAGACCCTGGTACAAGAAAGTATCGGCTGATAACAGCAGGATTATACCAATAACGAGATTCAATGTTGATACTGCTAAATATAGGTCGAACTAATTCCAAAGAACGTATGTTAAGCCAGGTCTGCCATGCTCCTTTTGAATAAGCAATAACGAAATTGGCTGTATTAGGTTCCGAGCCATCCGTGATGATTTGTACGGGCGCAATACCTTTTGACTCTATAAGACGTTTTGTAAAGTTGGATTGAATCATAACAAATCCGCGAATATGTCCTGCGGTCAATTCATTTGCAGCTTTAGTTGAATTCATCAGGATGGCGTCGATATAAGGCGAATCGGCAAAACTCTTTTCAAAACGCCACGCAGCCGGGCTATGATCATTCATCACGATGCCCAGACGAATTTTTGTTGAGTCGAGATTGATTCCAAAACCATAAATAAATAACATGACTAGAGGTAAAATAAACGCCATCAAAATACTGCTAGGATCCCGAATAATTTGATAAAACTCTTTTCGACATAAAGCGATTAAACGGCGTATAGATTCATGCTGCACTAGAAAGCGACTTTGATTTAATTCATATGTCAGATTGCTTTTAACTGCGGATCGATCTAATTTCACAGATCCTGGACGGTCATCTTTATCGTGTCGATCAATAAGTTCAATAAAAGCATCTTCCATAGTGGGATTAGGTTGTTGTTTACTCATGACTTGTTGTTTTAGCAGGTCAGGTGTTCCCGTTGCAATCAATTTCCCGCGATAAACTAATCCAATTTGATCGCTGTATTCTGCTTCATCCATAAAATGGGTGGATACGACGACGGTGATCCCATTTTCAACCAGTTCATTAATGTGAGACCAAAATTCACGCCGAGCAATAGGATCAACACCAGAGGTGGGTTCGTCTAAAAATAAAATGGCAGGTTTATGCATGATTGCAGAAGCCAACGCAAGTCTTTGTTTGAATCCGAGCGGCAACTCATTTGTTTTATCGTTTAAATAGGGCTTGAGATCAAATACGTTGAGCATTTCTGATATGGTTTTAATTTGATTTGCGCCCGAAAGACCATAGATACCGGAAAAAAATTGTAAATTTTGTTTGACAGTCAAATCCCCGTATAGAGAAAACTTTTGCGCCATATAACCGATTTGTTGCCTTGCGCGATGAGGTTGTTTCAGTAAATCGATTCCAAGTATAGTTGCAACACCGGAAGTAGGCACCAATAGGCCGCACATCATTTTGAATGTGGTTGATTTACCCGCACCATTTGGGCCGAGTAAACAATAAATTTCGCCGCGTTTTACTTGAAAACTGATGTTGTCCGTTGCGTAAAAGGAACCGAATTTTTTAGTTAAATCGCATGCTTCAATCACAATATCAGACTGAGAATGAATTTTAACTGTATTGATTATATTGGACAGAATGGTGTGTTCTGCGGTTACACCGCCAAGTAAATCAACAAACGCATCTTCAAAGCGTGGTGCTACCGCTACCAATTTTGCGTCCGGGCCTGCTTTTAATGAAGTCAGATCAGGGTACTTTTTTGCATCTTCTAGTAACAAGCGGACAGCACTGCCTTGTATGATTCCATCCATCACTTCGGGCGCGCGCAAAGCATTTTCTAAAACGATGCGGTGATTTCCCTGAATATTTTGTATCTGAAAACTTCTTCCTGTCATTTTTGCAGTGAGTTCTTTTGGAGCGCCTTTATAAATAAGCTGGCCTTTATTCATTACTAAAACATCATGGCAGAGTTCCGCTTCATTTAAATAAGACGTACTCCAAAGGATGGTCATTCCTTTTGAAATAAGCTCATTCACCATCTTCCATAATTCACGTCTGGAAATAGGATCAACGCCTACAGTCGGTTCATCTAATAACAAAACCTTTGGATTGCCTAATAAAGCACACGCAAGTCCTAGTTTTTGCTTCATTCCACCAGACAGGTCCCCTGCTCTTCGTGTGGTAAAAGATCTCAGGTCGGTAAAATCGAGTAATTGCTCGAATGCTGTTTTACGGTCTACACCCACCACTCCGCGTAGATCAGCATATAACAAGAGATTTTCGATCACAGAAAGATCTTCATAGAGACCAAATTTTTGAGGCATATAACCCACAATCGCATGCAAGGGATCTATATCATGAGCAGGATCTAAACCCTCGACAACGATACGGCCTTCCGTCAACGATAATAAACCGGCTATCATTCGCATTAAGGTTGTTTTTCCGGAGCCATCAGGGCCCACTAATCCAGTAATCGTCCCGCGTTTAATCGTTGCGGAAATCGTGGATAGCGCGGCTGGAACGGATTTATCAGGCGAAAATCTTTTTACAATTCCCTCTAATTCAATCGCACTATCGGAATGAGTCATGATATTTAACCTGTTAATATTTTCACGGTAACAGGCATCCCTTGACGGAGTTGATGGTGAGGGTCTTGCATTACAATACGAAGTCGATAAACCAGTTCAGTACGTAAATCAGGTGTTTCAACCGTTTTGGGCGTGAATTCTGCTGTTGGTGACACGAAGCCGATCTGTCCATCAAATGATTTTTTTGGGAAGGAGTCAGAATACACCTGCACGTGTGTTCCAGGTTTTGCTTTTCCAAGTTCACTTTCGGTTACGTAGGCACGGACCCAAATTGGATTAATCAAGGTGACAGAAATGACCGTATCATTAGCCGCGAGCATAGTGCCGGGCTCAACGGCTCTTGTTAGCACTACTCCTTCTGATGGAGAATAAAGATAGCTGTCTTGCAAGTTAAGTGTCGATTCGGACAGATCAGCAATCGCTTTATCAAGGCTTGCTTTTGCTGCATTGCGTGAAGTCAGTGCATTGTTATACCGGTCTCTGGAGGATGCGCCCGTGCCAGATAATCGTTTTTCCCGTGCATAAACTGTTTCTGCGTATTCAAGAAAAGCTATTTGTTGATTGACAGCCGCTTTTCTGGCATTCACTTCGCGTATATAGGGTTCGGGATCGAGATGACCAATTAGCTCGCCAGGATGGACTGCATCGCCTTCATCAACGTCTAGCGTCAGCAATCGACCGCTTACTCGAAATCCGAGATTAACATCACGTATGTCGACGTTACCATAAAGGGTAAGCTGTTTATGATGATGCCAAGTGGTAAATACGAAATAAAGAATAATAAATACGAGTACAATAATTCCTAATTTAAGGAAGGATTTTTTTTTAATATCGTGATCAACGGGTTCGTGTTTTTCCAAATCATCCCTCATATAAAATGTCTATTCCGTCCCCCTGTCCCACATAGGGGCTACCTAATACTACTACATTAGGATAAGCCCTAACAAGTCAAGACCGTTCATCCAAACTTACTATCATGCAAAACGGCGAGTTTGGCATCGTCAGCCGCCAGCGTGGACAAATTTTTCAATGTATATTTTATCTTGAGGGTAACGAATCTTATCTAACGTGTCTTGAAGAAGACGCAAAAAAGGTGTTGGTCCGCAAATATATATATCTGGCTGGCCTAACAAGTGAATTCTTTTGATAATCTCCTCTTCCGTGAAGTATCCTTCAGAATGAGTTGCTCTGTATTCAACAGTAAATGCAGGGTTTTCTTTAGTGATCTTGTCAAATAGATCAGTGCAGATAAAATCATCCTGCGTTAAGGCAGTATAAACAAGATGCATTCTTTGATTAAGATTATTTTTCTCTATAAATCTCGAAAATGTAACGAAGGGTGTAATTCCAATACCGCCTGCAAAACAAAGTACCGGTGTATTTGATATTTTTAAAATAAAATCACCCTGCGGCTGTGTAGCATTGATTTGGAATTCGTCCTCAACTTGAGCATGTAACCATTCCGTAAAATAGCCTTTGGGTTCCTTTTTAATAGTAATTTGAACCCTACCATCGGGTGAAAGTATATCTGAGATCGTATAAGGCCGTTCGATCCAGTTGTTTCTGACCTTTATTTGAATAATGATATGTTGACCCGGTTTGAATTCTTTGATTTCGTCATTATCAAGCGTAATTTGATAGCTGTTGATATAAGAATTATGAGCGGTTATTTTTTTCAAGACCCCGGGTGTCCATGTGCTTTGACCTAGCATCTCTAACACTCTATGGCTACAAGCGCCGCAAGAAGTGCATACGCCCGTTAACCTTGAGAGTTCGGCCATGCTACGCACTCCGTTATCAATTTGATCTTGAATTTGTTTTCTTGTAATAGACATGCAGTCACAAATGATGGTAGATCCGTCTTTATTTACAGGGCGTTTTAGTATGGGCATTCTTCCTGTCGATTCGAAAAGCTGTAATGCTTTTTCATCCATTATTTCATTTTCAAGAATCATCCCGCAAATTTCAGGTAAATAATCAAAGAAACCGGTCGTTTTAATGCCCGTTAAATGATTATCTAGTGTGTAAATTCTTATCCGCTTCCGTCCTTTTTGATATCGATAACTTTTATCGACTGGAAGATTAGCCGTTAACATGGAAAAAATATTTTGGTTTAAGTATTTAGAAGAAATAACAGTACGCCCATCATTTAGATTATAGATGGTTGTGATAAGGGGTGTTTTATCTTCTGCATAGCCAAAATACTGCTCCATGGCCCCTCTATTAGGGATTTCATACGTTTTCTTTAGCTCGGCTAATATTCGCTGCACTTGTTGATGTTCAGGCAAATGGTTTTTAAAATCCGCTCCGTCTATTTTCAAAAGACGAATGTTAGTATTCGCTATGGCGGAAGCTTGTCTGGGTTTATTTTCTAGAATGCCAAGCTCGCCAAATATTTGCCCCTTATGCAATATGATATTGGTATATTTATGTGAGCCCTGCTCAGGAACAAGAAGCTTGACATCTCCTTCTAATATTAAATAAACATAATCAGGGTTATCCCCCACATTAAATATCGTTTCGCCGTCAACCAATTCGACAATTTGCGGGTTTTGAATTTGTGAAATCAATTTTTCAATTTGAATATAATATTCGTTAGTAACGGATAATATATTAAATATTTGCTTAAGACCTTTTTTTGTGAGGTGTTTTCTTAAGGGTGAGTCAACATTGAAGTGTTTTGAAATAATTTTTTCGCTAATGGCAATTAATGTCGTAGAGCTTATCGCTTCTATATTAGCATTACGAATTTTATTTGTCTGTCCCAACAATGCCTGTTCGCCAAAATAATCCCCTTTATTCAATCTAGCTAAGGGTATTTTATTTAAATTTTCATCGTATGTAAAAACACGGACAGAGCCTTTCTTAATAATGTATAGTGTATTTCCCTTCTGACCCTGACGAAGAATCATACTACTTTTTAAATATTTAACTAAATGAATGGAGTGACACATTTTATTAAAAAGGTGTTCGTCCATATTAGAGAATAGATTTGTGTTTTTTATTAAATTGATTTCGGCGGGCAATCTTCTATGATAAAGCCGTTCTTTTAAGTTGAAAAATACATTAGAAACCCTGGTAAAAATAGTACTCACTATTTTATTTCCCTTTTAATTTGTTCCACATTACTTTAAAAAAAATGGCCGGATGAAATAAGGTATAGAATGGTTTCGCAGGAAAAAATGATATATCTAACTCGGCCTTACTTGCTCTAGCATTTGTAGTACATAGATCAGATAGCGCGCGCTTATACCAAGCTAAGAATTTTAAAAAAATAGAATTTTTAGGATGTATAAGTGGGATAACTTCTTTATTAATGCGCTTATCCCAATTTTTATTGATGGATTTTTCTGTTATGTTAAAAAAAATTCTGTTCCGATTAACTGCTTTACTTATATTTTTGTTAGCAAGATAGTTATCTAGACTGACTGCCGCCCTAGCAGCAGTGGCGAGACCCAGCGCTGTGTGAGGTGGCCACAGACACATGGCATCGCCCACGGCAAAAAAGTTTGTGGGTAGACGCTTATTCGTTGAGTAACTATACTTTCGTATGTTAGGAACCGAACACTGCTTGATTGGCGTGATGGGTTTAGATTTTTTTAACAAATTAAATAGCTCTGGCTCCAAAATTTTTTTAGCGAACTCCAAAAATCCTTTTTCACTTGATGTGATAGGTTCGCCAAAATGACTTACAAATCCAAATAACCATTGCGCACCTTCATGATCATCCTCAAGCCGCAACGCATATCCGCCTTTACGCAACGTCAAATCTCGGTAAGCGGTATATTTCCAATCAGGTTGATATTCCTTTGGTAATCGAACCCATCGGCTGACTTGGATATAATCCATCGGGACCCTTGTTATAATAGGTTTATCAAAGCCTAAGGCTTCAAGCCAATCTGGGAAACAAGTGCTGGCACCACTTGCGTCAACGACAAGATCGGCATATAAATTCACTTCTTCCTTTTTTGTCAAATCTTGCAAACGAACACCTGTAATTCTGTTTTCTTTGAAATTGGCTAACAGTCCCATTGCATTACAGTAATACTTAAACACAATATTAGTGTTTTCTGCTACGAGAGTCCTTATCGTTGCTTCAATTAATAATCGACTCATTAACAGGATGTTACGACTTGTCTTGACTCTTATTTTGAAATTTGTAAGATCTGATATACGCATATCCTGGTAAAGATTAAGAACATTTGCGCCTCTAGCAGTGATTGCATCAATAAATTTAGGCAACAACCTTTGTATTGCAATTAAGCCTTGGGGAAGAAGGAAATGTACATGCGGACCTTGAGGTGCTCCACCCCTTGGCGCTAGGGATCCTGGTGCTGGTTCCGCGTCTCTTTCAATAATTGTTACTTTTTCGTAATGTTTTGAAAGTGCTTTTCCAGCCAGTAAGCCACCAAACCCTCCACCAATGACTATTGCATGAGTTTCTTTTGATTTAGTTTGTGAATTTTTCAACTTTACTATCCTATTAAGGTAGTGTGATCTTAAATTTTACTACATCGCTCCCGTGTGGAACAATCCTCATTTTTGTAGATACGCCACTAATTGATTAAAACTATTAATGTCATCGCCATAAGGCGTCATTATTTGAAAATACCTTGAAGAAGAGATAGAAGAAAGATTGTATTTTACAAATGTGGCTAGTGTGCCAGATGATCCGATATCAATATATATAGCTGGTTGTTCTTTCTCGAGTATCGAGATGGATTCTCTAAAAAGTATAGGGTTTCTGATAGCTTCCCAAAAATGAGTATAGGGAATGGATGTCATTAATGAAGATTGTTCGCATGAAAAAAAAGGAATGATTGGTTCGTTAATTGTCATTGTTTTAACAGTCTGTAGCCAGGCCTCTTTAGCAGGGTCCATAAGAGATGAATGATATGCTTGTGATACTGGCAGCATTTGAAAAATTATATTCTCTTCTTGTAATTTTTTTGTTATTTCTAACAAATTCTCATTGGTTCCTGACACGACAAAATTGCTAGGAAAGTTGATCGCAGCTAATTCGCAATGGTCTTTAAGCCACGCAGATTGGTATAACGATGGATCATGAAGTATGGCCAACATCCCGCCAGTAGAATTATAATACTTCTCCCATACTTCTACTTGTTTGCTTAGTGATAATAAAGATGTCTCAAAACTCAATATACCCGCTGTAACGGCTGCAGCAAATTCACCAATGCTTGTACCTAATACTAAAGATGGAACGATATTTTTTTCTTTTAAGGCTTGTGTCAGTGCGTATTCCACCATAAAGATGGCTGGACTAGAAATTGCCGAGGAGAATGGCTCTGATTTAGTTGTTTTGTCATTATATAATTGCTCTATTATAGAAAATCCAGCCATTTCTTGAAACAAATGGTCGGCTTTAATCATTGAATCTTTAAAAACCGTATTGTTTTCGTATAGGCTTCTGCCCATCTGAAAATACTGAGAACCTTGCCCGGAATACATAAAAATTAAAGGTAGCGTCATGTTTGATAATTCCTAACAATCTCTATCTTTCAAGGTTAGCATGTTTTGCCAAAACGAGTAAATTAATCAAAAATTAACCCATGTTGAGTTTCGCACAAAACGCGCTCATTACGACCTTGATTTTTTTGTTGAAATATTCCATACTACTAATGATAAATTCAACAAATTGAGGTAGCTATGGCGACGGTCAATTTTAGCGTCCCTGATGACATCAAGAATCGCTTTAATAAGATTTTTGCTAATCAAAACAAAAGTCATATCATTGCTGATCTTATGAAACATGCAATCGACGAGTATGAGCATCAACAACAACGAGCGCATGCCATAGAAGCGTTGTTAAAGCTGCGTTCTAAACAAAAACCTGTATCAAACAGGGCCATTCAAGCTGCAAGAAAGCAAGGACGGCCATGAAGTCTGTTGTTGTCGATGCAAACGTCATTGTTAAGTGGATATTCCCTGAGCGACCAGATGAAGATCATCAGTATCAGGCAATTCATTTGCTTCAGGCCATCAAAAATGGGCACATCAAAGTTTATCAGCCACCACACTGGATGGCGGAAGTTACCTCAGTTGTTGTGCATTTAAATGCTGTTATAGCAGATGAGGCAGTCGATTTATTATATGCGCTTCAATTTCCTGTTTTAGATGAACCTGAAATTTATCATATGGCAACTAAATTAGCTGAACGCTTTAATCATCATTTATTTGATACGCTGTATCATGCTACTGCTTTATACGGTGATTACATTTTTGTTACCGCAGATGATAAATATTATCGTAAGGCGCACAAAACCGGCGCTATTCTTCGATTGAAAGATTTTTATAAAATGTAGTAGGTGTAGGTTGCGCTGAGCGTCCAACGCAAGCCCAACAACATTCGTTATTCCGGATCCTGGGGCCGCATCTCCACTTCCTACTAGTTAATGAAAAATACAACAAATGCGAAATTAATTATCTTCATTCTTTTTAGTTTCTGAAATTGATTTAGAGCCGCTTTTTAACTGGATTATCAACTTATTAGCGATTGTTAATTCTCTACTGCTAGACTTTAGTCGACAGATTGCGTTTGATATCCCCTTGTATGAAATACTTCCCATTGCCTTGGCTATCTCCGGTAATGAGTATCCGCCTAAGTCACGGCAAATGTAGATTGCTATACGCCTAGCACAATTTTTTGTTCCGCGAGAAGGATTGCATATAAGCTCTTCATTAAGATTAAAATACAGTGAAACAGCACGTACAATTTCCGGAATTTTTGGAGGAACAAGAATTCGATTTGCGCCTATAATTTCTGCTGACAAACTGTGATTTTTAACATGCCTATCAATCATTTGTCGAAATTCATTGCTTCCTAATACCGGGGGAAGTTTGCTATTTTTGTTGTAATCAGAAATATCAATAGCAAGGTCTGATTCAACAAATTTTTTATAAGATATAATAAAATATAATTTACCAAATCGGTTAATTATTTCCAACGTGCTTAGCCATTCAGGGGGGATTGTTTTTCCGATGTAACTTGGATAACTTGACCATTTATAGGTAGAAAGTGATGTAACTAAGTTTGCTTCGCGCGGATTTAAATGAATATAACGACTCAAGCGAATAAGATAATCATCAGCGCTAATAACAATTGCTTTAAATCGTCCTTTAAATAATGGTCCATCTCTTTTCATGTCGAAATTAACAAATTGTGCATACTTGGCATTCAAATATTTCATGGCGTCACTTATATTTGCTCGAGGTGTATGAATAATAAGGTGATAGTGATTGCTCATTAAGCAATATGCGTGAATTTCAATGCCATATATCCTTTTTATCTCGCCCAATAATTTAAGAAATTTATATTTTTGTTTATTGTTAAAAAAAATATTTTGCCGATTAATTCCTCGGTTCATTACATGATACCAAGCACCTTCAAAATAAATACGTAATTGTCTTGCCATGATTAATACCTTTTAATGTGTGTTGTTAATAAAGTTCAAAATTAATCCGGGGGTAAGGGGCTGTAGGGTGACTGGCTAAAAATAAAGACCGGTGAGAGATCGATGAGGATGGGGAATTAATTGTAAAAGTTAACTTGAAATAGAAAGGCTCAATATAACTGTTTAAATGATAATTTCAAGAGTGTTTATGTCGCGTCTTAAGGTTGCTTGCTAGTAGGAAGTGGAGATGCGACCCCATACTCTATTGACGCGGGCACGGGCACGCACCGTAGACGTCAAGCTAAGGGAGTTTCGTCATTGGAGCGCTTTTTCGACGAAATTCCCTTAACTTGGCGCGTATGGGGCACGCACACGGGCACGATTAGGTCAGTGGTAACTGAATAGTTACGGGATACGCCAATTTTGCTTCAACATGATGATATCTATTCTATAAAAATTTATTTTATCTCTTAATATTCTTAAAATACACATTTTATCATGTAGTTATATATATGTACATCCAGTGAAATCTATTCTATAATATATTCTATAATCTATTCTACCGAGAGCGGCAATGAGCCGAAAAAAACTTGATAAAAGCAACTTACAAACAGAAATTTTAACTCGCCTGCGGCGAAACGGTGCCACTACACTTCAATCCCTGCGCGATAAATTTTTAATAAGCCAACCTTCTGTCTCTCGCATTTTATCACGCTTAAAAACCGACATACTTGTAATAGGGAAAGCTCGAGAAACAAGATATGCTGCTCTTCGAAAAATAGATAATTGCTCTGAATTCCCCATTTATGAAATACTAAGCGATGGAAATAGTCGACACTTAGGAATTTTATATGCTATCTATCCTCAAGGATTTTATTTTTTAACAAAAACACAAGATGCGAGTTCGGCACTTTTTCCTGATATCCCCTATTTTTTAAATGATATTCGACCAGCAGGCTATCTTGGACGTTTAATTCCGTTGCAAAATCAGGACCTTCATCTTCCTAAAGATATTCATTTATGGACTGCCGATCATTGTTTAAAATATTTATCCATTCGCGGCTGGAATACGATTGGAAATTTAATTGTAGGTGAAAAAGCTTTTCAACTGTATATGGAAAATTGCCGGAATCCACAACACACTGTTATTAGTAAAAATCGAAAAAAACAATATCCACTCTTTGCAACCGAAGTCCTTACAATGGGTGATCCCGGCTCTTCTGCAGGCGGAGAGCATCCAAAGTTTACTACAATTCTTTTACCTGAAAATCAACATGTTTTAGTTAAATTCTCCCCTCCCGCAAACACTGATATTGGAATAAGAATTGCCGATTTACTGATTTGCGAATACATTGCTTTGCGGGTGCTAAAAAAGCATGGGCAAGATGCGGCGAATGCGGAAATCCTATCGCGGGATAACAGAATTTTTTTAGAGGTAAAAAGATTTGATAGAATAGGTAAATTTTCTCGTCTTGGCATCATTTCACTTGGATCATTGGACGCTGAATTTTCGGGTATTTCAGGTTCATGGAGTGAAACATCGGTCGAACTGGCAAAAAATAAAATTATCCCTGAAAATCTTTTAGAAAAAATTCGTTTCCGTGAACTTTTTGGCGAATACATAGCAAACAACGATATGCATTCTTTTAATCTGTCTTTTTTTACGCAAGGACAACGAGTAATTGATTTAGCCCCAACTTATGATATGACATGTATGTTATTTATGCCCAGAAATTATCAAATTATTCCGATTGAATTTAAGCCGCCGCTGCCATTAGTAGCAGACAAAAAGATATGTAAAAATGTTTTTCTTGCTGCTATTGAATTTTGGGAAGAAGTTTTAAAAGATGAGCGTATTTCGTATTCGTTTAAAGTGATCGCAAGAAAATGCAAGGATAAAATAATCGACTTACAAGGGCTAGTTGTTTTGTTGCCAAAATAACAAGTAAGGTTAGCATGTTTTGCGAAAACATAGGCACGATTCACATACTTTTGATTACGAGTTTACCCACATGCGGCTCCACAAAAGCATGACACTTTTTCATTTATGTCGCATCTTGAAGCTGCTAGTAGGAAGTGGAGATGCGGCCCCAGATGTTCTGTTTGGGTGTACAAGTCCTTTATGATATAGTCATATATATGTAAATTAAAGAATTAGGGAAGATGTCATGAAATCAACAAGGGTACAAAAAGATGTCGTAGTAATTGGTGGTGGTGGCGCAGGGTTAGCAGCATTAAAAGCAATGTTAAAAGAAGGTTATAAGGAAATTTGTTTGCTCGATAAAAATTCGGATATCGGAGGGGTATGGTTAACTACTCAATATCCAGGTTTGCGTATTCATACTGCTGCTTGGGCATACCGCTATTTTGATTTTTATGCACCTAAAAGTGAATCAGTTCATGCTACCAGGGAAGAGATTCATCGTTATTTTTATGAGTATGCTCAGTCTCATCGATTATACGATTACATGCAATTTAATACAATCGTCAGTAGAATTATTTATAAAAAAATGAGTGCCGATAAAAAATGTGAAGTCAGAGCAGTTAATACATTAACACAAGAAGAAATTATCATTGAATGTGATTATGTAATTTGTGCATTAGGCTTTACCCATGCTGGAAACCCTAATTTACCTCATTTTCCCGGAGAAGAAGATTTTAAGGGGGTTATTGCTCATTCAAGTCAGTTTAATCAGGAGATGTTTAACGATATTGTAGAAAATAAAAAACGGGTAGTAGTATTAGGCGCTGGTAAATCAGGCCAAGATATTTTATGGAGTTTAAAAAATTATAATTTAAATAATATAACATGGTTATATAAGAAAAGTTTATGGTCTAGAGCTTTCGAGTCATATTTTGTAAAGAAAAAATCTGATAATTTTTTTATTAATAATTATCTGGTTATTGTAATGCTCTTACGTGCCAAACTTAAAAAATTTAATTGGCTAATGCGAATGTTAGAGCTGCCGATTATTTGGCGTGGTCTTTTTATAAATCCAATTGAGACTAAGTCTGATATTTTTAATTCGAGATACGCTATATTAACGAGAGATCAATTTGAATTCCTCAAATCACCTTCTTTTAAAAAAATAAATGGTCAAATAAAATCTTTGCAGGATAACAAGATTACCTTAGTTAATAATGAAACCATTGATACTGATTATCTTATCTGCGCTACCGGATATGATCGGACAGGTAATATACCTGAAATTATCATTATGGATGAAAATAATAATATGACGATCTATGATCCAAGCATGCAGTATTCCTTTTTTCGTCATATGATTGATCCAAGCATACCAAACATTTCATTATTCACAGCGGATGGGCTTTTTCCTTCGCAAATTTTTGGTTTTTCTATCGCTGCTGAATGGTTAGCGCGATTCTACAAGAATAAATTAATTAAAAAATATTCTTCAGAAGACATGCAAAAGGAATTGGATAGCTATAAAAAACGACATCCTTCATGGCTAACTGAAAGGAATGCAGTACCATATTTCTTTAATTATGATTTACCTGTATTTATGAACGTCTTGTCAGATCTTGGTTTTAGTAAACTGTTTGCTCTTAAAATTTTGACAGATTATCGTTATGGAGAAAAATATTTTAACGAAATGTGCCAAAAGCTTGTTGATGGTTTGGAAGATAGATGAAATGGCTAAATATAATCATTGCATCATCTTTATCCCAGGATTTAAGGGAAGCACCTTGGAAAATGAAAATGGAGATTTAATATGGCCTAATCTTTTACGCTCTCAATTTTCTCACACAGCATTAAACTACAATTTGCCTGAATTAGGTTTGCCAAATCGCCATCATTTTCATTCTACTGATATCGTAAAATCCATCCCCATCATTCCTCATATTTTTAATTATGATGTCTTCGGCCATTTTATTAATCAATTAACAATTAAATTTTCAGACAAAATTAAAATAATTACATTTCATTATGATTGGCGAAATCAACTTAGAATTGCTGTATCCGATTTGAATAAACTTATAATCGAATTACGCTCCCAAGGATTCAATAAAATTGATCTTCTTTGCCACAGTATGGGTGGGTTAATTGCAAGCTATTTGTTACGATATGGAAATGATGATTTGAATTCAAATAAAAATGAATGGTTACTCACTTCTTTAATTAACAAGGTATATTTAATTGCAACTCCATTCCGTGGTATAATGGGACGTCTACAGGATTTGATTATAGGACAAAAAATTGGACTAAATCATACGTTGCTTTCTCCACTCTCTTTATGCACATTTCCTAGCGTTTATTTTTCTATTCCATTGCAAAAAGCAATAAAGGATACAACAAATAAAGAATGGCTATTATCTGATTTAAAAACATGGGAGCATTTTAAATTTGGCATTTTAAATAACGAGTCAATTAGCCATGAAATTCTAGATAAACGAAAAAATTATTTAAGCGCATGTCTATCATCAGCTAATGAATTCCATCATTTACTTAATGTGATTAGTAACGAAAAACCTTCTCTACCATTAAAATTTGTTTGTATAACGAGTAATTATGGAAAATCATTATCAGGCGTTGAAATTAACGAGATATCTAATAGGTTAAATTGGCAATATGAACAAGGCGATGGTATTGCGCCACTTAGTTCAACATGCTTGCCTGAACCTTTTTCAATCTTTGAATCAAAAAATTATCTTGTAAAATCTGAACACGCTAAAATGATGTCCGATACGAACGTACAAGAAATATTATGGCAAGAGATTTCTTTAGGTCTACGACCCTAGCTTTGTTGATAAAAAATTAATTGTTTTTATAAGCAGCCATAAATCTACTTCCAAGCTATGACGCGCTGTCTTAATAAACTTCTCATGACCTAAATCAGGCTCAAAATCTTTGACTAATTGTTGGAAAACTTGCAAGACGGGCTTATTATTTATTAACGCTTTGATGTAATTAGCAAATAATAAGCCAGCCGAATTTGCTATATTTCCTAACCCTGAAGCAGTATTAAAATACCCTGCAAAAAATAAATTATTATATTCTCGATGAATGGAATACATAAATAATTTATGCAAATCTTCCTGATTATTGATGCCGTATTTTTTAGGAAGAAAAGGAAATACTGCTTGAAAACCACTGGCATATAAAATCAGATCAATTTTTTCCTCTGAATCATCCGCAAATACTACACTATGGTCCTTTAGTAGCTTAACATCAGGCTTTACTATCAAATCACCATGGCCAATATGATATAAAATTTGCGAATTCATAATTGGATGGGCCGCGTAAATTTCATAATCGGGTTTAGGCAACCCAAAATCTTCTCCTGCATAACCTGCCATTTTGAAAATGCCTTTTACATAATCCCATAATTCCTCTGTACTTTTAAATTGTGTGCCAATTTCCATTAACCAATCTTGTGTCGGTTTACCAAAAATATATTTTGGCATGAAATAATAACCACGACGCATACTCTGTATTGTTGCTTTCGCGTGATGGACAGAATCGATGGCGATGTCACAACCAGAATTGCCAGCACCAACGATTAGCACACGTTTATTTTTAAAAATATCTGGCTTTTTATATTCACTCGAATGGATAATCGTACCTAAAAATTTACCTGGGTACTGTGGGTAAATCGGTTCATTTAAACGGCCATTTGCTACAATAACACCTCGATAAAATCGAGTTTCACTATTGCTAAGTTTCACCTTCCAGTATTTACCAATTGCTTCTATATGTTCAACCGTCACATTAAAGGTTGCATGAGAATATAAATCAAAATGTTTTGCTAGCTCACGAAAATATTTTAAAACTAATTGATGATTAGGGTAATCTGGATAATTATCTGGCATAGGAAAATCACTAAACTGGGTGTTTCTTCGCGAAGAAATTAAGTGCGTAGAGGAATAAACTCTGCCGCTGGCATGGTCAATCCCCCATAAACCACCAAAATCTTTTTCTTGTTCGATGATGTTAAATGCGATACCGTTTTGCTTCAAACATTTCCCTATGCCAATCCCTACTGGTCCACCGCCAATAATGCAAAACGTTTCATCTATCTCTTTTTGTGACTGTATTTGTACATTAACGCCTATTGATTTATTTATATTTAAATCAGAAGACTTGCTTTCACTTGCGTTAGCAACATTTTTATTATTTTCTAAAAAATGAATAACGGTATTATTAAATTCCTGATGATGCGTGAATGGAACGGTATGTTTCGCGTTTGAGAATAAGCAGTAAGTTGACCCAGCAATTTTCTGATGTATGGATTTATTGAATTCAGGCAGCATATAGGTATCATTTTCAGCGGCAATGACTAATGTTGGAACATGGATCTTACTTAGCTCATTTAGAATATTTACATTTTGTTTTGCTTTCCCGATTAATGTGGTGTCAGCTGTTGTACAAGCCAATATCAATGCTGATATTCGTTCGGGATGGTCCAAAATAAGCTGTAACGCTAGAATTCCGCCCAGCGAGTAACCCAATACAGGTAAAGGTGAACGAATAGATAGACTGTCCAATACGGTTAGAATTGATTTTATTATCGTATCAAGCGCCAGAGACGCTGGCATTTCACTTCTGCCGCAACCTGGCGGGTTAATCATAATCAATTGATACTGATCAGATAGCGCTTCTACCAGGTATTTCCACTCTTGATAGGGCTGTAGCAGCCCTCCCAGCACTAAGATGGGCGGACCATACCCAATAATTGCGACTTCAGTATCGGGCATGTTTTCTTGTGAAATGAGTGCTAATTTTGCTGCTGAAATTTTGAAATTTTCTTCTTCATTTGGGCTTGCTGTTTTAACCGGTTGAGATTGTACTGCAAGCGAGGCTTGTTCCCATAAACTCTTTATATCTGTTTTGCTTTCAGTAGGACTCGATTTACTACTAGTGCTTTTTGAATCTATTTCTATTGTCTGCTCATTCATCACTAAAGCTTGGTTTTGTTTCGCAAAAAAATCCTGAATAGCTAATGAATAACTATCCTGCAAGTGCTTTGAGAAAGAGCGTAATGACGTAAATTCGAAAAAAATACTTGGCAAAAGATTTAATGTATATCTTTTGTTAATTCGACTAGCAAATTCAGTGGCACTAATAGAGTCAAGTCCTAAATCAATGATAGACGAATCTATCGTAAGATCGGACTCCTCTAACTTTAACAGGGTCAATAATATTTTCTTTAAATCTTGAAGTAACATGTCTGGATATGAAGACGGCACTTCTACTGATTTTACGGTGGGTTTTTGAGGTATTTTATTGGTAGCCTCTAATTCGATAAGTGCTTTAATTGCCTCATCTACGCTAAGTTTTTTCTCTTTCACCGCTTGTAATATTTTTAATTTATTATCAGAATTCATTTTTGTCTCCTTCTTGAGATAATAAAACATTAGCTTCGTCTATAGTAAATTCGTCATCAGCTAATTTCCGCAAAATAAATTTCATCTGATCTTCGCGTGTCAATGTAGGAGAATCCGTTGTGGGCGCTTTAGTAGCAATCAATTTATTTGATGACGCAGCTATCCAATACCGTTTTTTTGCAAATGGATAGGTTGGTAATGAAATCTTTTTCTTTGATTCACCTTGATGTAACAAGGCCCAATCAATGTCATAACCCTTGACGTATAAATTTGCCAACGTGTTTAGTTTTTCCGTATATTGGGCGTCACTTAATGTTTTGCCAGATTGTAATTCATCGATAACACTATTTAACATCTCATTATAACTCGTTGAATCTTCTAGATTTATGTTGGCATTCCCGCTAAAACATCCATCAGGTATTTTACCTTGATTCAACGCATTTAATTTTTCTATTAACGCATCATTATTTTTAACAACCATCGCAATGCGTTTATCAAAATGCGTACGGCATTGATTTAAGGTATAACTCATTGCCTCTAAAGAAACGGGTTCTGATTGCGCTTTTAACCAATCGGATAAATTCACTGTCATTTGTTTTAACGACTTGTCATTTTTTGCTGATAAGGTAATTAAATAGGCTGGTTTATTCGCTTCAGGTTTTGGTGTCACCACTTGCGGCTCTTCTAATACCACATGCGCATTCGCACCGCCAAATCCAAAGGAACTCACCCCTGCGCGACGTGGTATGACATTTCCTGATGTATCTTTTAATGGTGTCCAGTCTCGAGTTGATTCAACCAAATAGAAAGGCGAGTTTTTCATTTCAACGTAAGGATTTAATTCTTGGAAATTTACCAGTCCAGGTAATTGGCGATGTTTAAACGCTAACAATACTTTAATGATTCCAGCAATCCCAGCCGCTGGCTCTAAGTGTCCGATGTTGGTTTTTACTGTGCCCAGACCACAATAGGCGGACGGTAGTTTTTCCAGTCCCTGTTTTTTTTGCAGCTCAGTAAAAGCTTTCTTCAGACCATTCACTTCTACTGGATCACCTAATGATGTACCCGTGCCGTGCGCTTCTATATAACTGATAGTATCCACACCCACGCGCGCACGCTCTAATGCTGTGACAATTAATTCTGCCTGAGCATTGGGGTTAGGTACCGTCAGTGAGCTCATGTGCCCACCGTGATTAACAGCCGTTCCTTTTATCACGCCGTAAATCGTATCGCCATCGGCTAACGCTTTATCTAATGGTTTTAATAATATCGCGCCAGCGCCTTCTCCACGCACATAGCCATTTGCTGTTTTATCAAATGTCTTGCAATGACCGTCTGCACTCAACATCCCTGCATGACTAAACATGATATATACTGTTGGTGTTAACAATGCATGCACACCACCCGCAATCGCCATGTCACAGTCACCATTTTGTATTGCTTTAACGGCTTGATGAATCGCTATTAACGAACTGGAACAAGCCGTATCAATTGGAAAACTGGGGCCATGTAAATTTAATAAATAGGAAATACGGTTTGCCAACACACTGTGCGCGTTTCCTGTTGTCACTTGCGCTGCATTCTCTCCTGCGTCATGTAATACCTCCACATAATCATTTGCTGAAACTCCAACAAACAAACCCGTTTTCTTTAGGGATGGATCTCCGACTCGATAACCTGCATCTTCGATGGTCTTCCACACCACTTCTAAAAATAAGCGTTGTTGTGGATCCATCAATTCCGCTTCTCGCGGCGAGATACCAAAAAACAGAGGGTCAAATTGATCCATCCCTTCAATAAATCCGCCCCATTTCACTTTTGTCTGGTTATCTCCATCACCGTAAATCGATTGCCAATCCCAACGATCCGGTGGGATTTCTGTGATTAAATCTTTTTGATTAGCTAAATTATTCCAAAATGTCTCTAGATCGGGTGAACCTGGAAAGACCCCGTGCATGCCGATAATGGCAATATCTGTTGCAGGTGATGGTGGCGCACTTACTTCCATTTTGGGCGTGAAATAACGTGGCTTTGTCATCGGCAAACTGATTTCTTCAGAGACTACTTTCTTATCTGATTTTAACTCTGTAGTTTGTAGCTCACTTCCATGCCGTGCTAGCATTTGTTCGCGATAATCTTGCATTAAATAACTAGCAAAACTCTCTAAATTATTATGCTCAAAAAAGATGGCCGGCGTTAATTCAAGTTTATATTCATCATTCAATCGATTTGTCAGTTCTAAAAAGCTAATCGATGTCATTCCATATTCACTTAATTCTTTATTAATTTTTAAGCCATTCGGATTTGTTTTTAATATTTTCCCAGCGATGTTCAACAATTTTGTTTGTACCTTGCCGAGTAAGGCCTTATCTGCAACCGTCACTGTTGCTAGTTCCTGCTTCTTTGCTTTATCTTCCGGCTGCCATGCTACTTGCAGATGCTTCACTAGGCGTTGTTTGTTGCCTGCAAGCACAATAAATTCTTGACTACCTTGATTTAAAGCAGCAAGGTATGCATCCACCCCTTTTTGCGTTGGCAAGAGTGATGCGCCTATTGTCTGCTTCATATACGCTAATGCAGCGGCATCCACCTGCATGCCACCTTCGGCCCACAACGGCCAATGAATGCTAAGCGTCTTTCCTGCTCCACCCTGCGCTGTTCGATAAGCCGCGTACGCATCCATCACGCCATTCGCATAGGCATAATCACTCTGTCCTGCATTTCCAAGGACCGAGGTGTTT
>JABDBV010000013.1 GCA_013288395.1 Gammaproteobacteria bacterium
TATATTTTAGCCAAACCGGAAACGGCGACCGATGAAGATTACATACATATTTTATCCGTGATCGGTCATGAATATTTTCATAACTGGACAGGCAACCGAGTGACATGCCGTGATTGGTTTCAATTGAGCTTGAAAGAAGGGTTAACCGTTTTTCGTGATCAAACGTTTTCTGAGGATATGCTATCACCGGTGATGCGTATCCATGAAGTGACAGCATTACGGGAATCGCAATTTCCTGAAGATGCAGGGCCGCTTGCGCATCCTGTGCGTCCGGATTCATACATTGAAATAAATAATTTTTATACCTCTACTATTTATAACAAAGGGGCAGAAGTGCTGCGCATGTTGCGTACGCTGTTAGGAAAGGCATTGTTTAGAGAGGGAATGGACTTATATTTCGAACGACACGATGGGCAAGCTGTCACCATTGAAGATTATGTCAAAGCCATGGAAGATGTTTCTGGCATGGATTTGACGCAATTTAAGCGCTGGTATAGTCAGGCAGGAACGCCGGTTGTCACCGTTGAAAGTCATTATGATGCGAAACAACGAAAATATGCGCTTACTTTTAAGCAACAGTGTGGCGCGACACCAGGCCAAACAGAAAAACGACCGTTTCATATTCCCATCCGCATGGGGCTACTTGATCAAAGCGGAAAACCGATGATGATGCAAATAAACGAGGGGCAATCGAAGGCTGATATTGTGTTGCATGTGACATCAGAAACACAGACCGTTGAGTTTGGTAATATCGACTCAAGACCGATCCCGTCTTTGCTTAGAGAGTTTTCTGCGCCGATCAAATTACACTATCACTATTCGGATAATGATTTATTATGTTTGTTTAAGCATGATCAGGATCCATTTAATCGCTGGGAAGCAGGGCAACAATTAGCAATGCGTACCATGTTGCAAATGATTCAAGATGTGCAACAAGGTAAAACCTCTATTTCTGCGCTTAATTTATCCGATGCATTGCCAAACATGTTTGAATATGTACTAACATTACAAAAACACCATGACGATGCTTATTTTCTTTCTGAATTATTGAATTTGCCTTCAGGAAAATATATAGGCGAACAAATGGAGGTGATCGATGTGGATACCATTCATGCGGTGCGGGAATATGTGATCAATGAAATTGCTAAACGCTTGCAAAAAAACTTTTTAAAAGTGTATCAGGCAAATCAATCAAAGAACCCGACTTATTCGTTTACGATTGACACGATGGGTAAGCGCCAACTTAAAAACCGTTGTTTATCGTTTTTGCTCAGATTGCCGGCGTTTGCGAATCTTGGCTTGGAGCAATTTAATAGCGCATTAACATCAAACATGACCGACACGTTAGCCGCGTTATCAGGCTTAGTACATTTGGATACGCCAGAACGCACTAACGCATTAGAGGCGTTTTATCAAACCTGGCAACAGGATGCCTTGTGTGTGGATAAATGGCTGACGCTACAAGCGAGTTCTATGCTTCCTGGTACGTTGCAACAAGTAAAACTATTGATGCAACATAAAGCATTTGATATTAAAAACCCCAACAAAGTCTATGCCTTGATTGGCACGTTTACGCGCCGGAATCTGGTGCAGTTGCATGCTAAAGATGGTTCTGGCTACGTGTTTTTACGTGAAGTCGTTCAGCAGTTGGACAAACTTAATCCGCAAATATCGGGCAGAATGGTGGAACCATTGACGAGCTTTAAACGGTATGATAAAGAACGTCAAACATTAATGCGTCAGCAATTGATGATCTTGCGTCAGGATAAAAATTTATCGACGGATTTATACGAACTGCTGACTAAAAGTCTGGATTGAGGAAACCCATAAATGAATACGCCTACCAACAATACCCGTCTGGAATCAGACAGCATGGGAACCATTGAAGTGCCTGCCAATGTTTATTGGGGCGCACAAACACAACGTTCGCTGGAACATTTTGCGATTGGTCAGGATTTAATGCCCACTGAATTATTGCAAGCGTTTGGCATTTTAAAAAAAGCGGCCGCCATGACGAATCATGAGCTAGGGTTGATGAAAAAAGAGGTGATGGACTTAATAGTAAAAGCAGCGGATGAGGTTATTTCAGGCAAACTGAATAAGCAATTTCCATTACGTGTTTGGCAAACAGGTAGTGGCACGCAAACTAACATGAATGTGAATGAAGTGATCAGTAACCGTGCTATTGAAATGGCAACGGGCAAAATTGGCGGTAAAGATCCTATTCATCCCAATGATCATGTCAATCAATCACAATCTTCGAATGATACATTCCCTACGGCAATGCACATTGCTGCTGCAACGTTTCTGGTACAGACTTTATTGCCTGCCATAAAAGAATTGCGTGATGGGTTAGCAGTTAAAGAAAAAGAATTTGCGCATATCGTGAAAACCGGTCGTACGCATTTGCAAGATGCGGTGCCATTAACATTGGGCCAAGAGTTTTCAGGGTATGTGGCACAACTTGATGCGGCCATGACAAACATTAAAGCGACGTTGCCAGGTCTTTATGAGCTTGCTATCGGTGGAACGGCGGTGGGCACGGGGTTGAACACACATCCGCAATTTGCGATAAAAGCCGCTAATAAAATTGCTGAATTAACCGGCTTACCGTTTGTGAGCGCGCCCAACAAATTTGCCGCACTCGCAGCGCATGATGCATTTGTATTTGCGAGTGGCGCGTTAAAAACACTGGCGTGTGCGCTAATGAAAATTGCCAACGATATACGTTGGCTTGGTTCGGGCCCACGCTGTGGATTGGGCGAGCTTATTTTGCCTGCTAATGAACCGGGTTCATCCATCATGCCGGGTAAAGTGAATCCTACGCAGTCGGAAGCCCTGACCATGGTGTGCGCGCAAGTAATGGGCCACGATGCGGTGATTGGTTTTGCGGATTCACAAGGTAATTTTGAATTAAATGTGTTTAAGCCTGTTATTATTCATAACTTCATGAATTCCGCCAGATTGTTGACGGATGCTGCGCGCATGTTTAATAAATATTGTGTGAGAGATTTAAAAGCCGATGAAAAAGCGATTAATGCATCTGTGCATAATTCCTTGATGTTGGTAACAGCGCTTGCACCCAAAATTGGTTATGACAAGGCAGCGGAAATTGCACATAAAGCATGGCATGATGGAACGTCATTATTAGAAGCTTGTTTGGCGCTACAGTATTTGAGTGAGAAAGAATTTAAAGAGCTAGCGCGGCCTGAATCAATGTTAGGCCCAAAAGCATAGTGGATTGACGGAGTGTTTGAGATGCGCGATATATTTAATTTCAGTGCAGGGCCTGCCATGCTGCCAGACGAAGTGCTGCTGCAAGCGCAAACAGAAATGCTGGATTGGCAGGGGACAGGCATGTCGATAATGGAATTTGGTCATCGTGGCCCTGAATTTCAACGTATTGCACTACAAGCGGAAGCAGATTTGCGCGAATTGATGTCTATCCCTAAAAATTATCAAGTGTTATTTATTGCCGGTGGTGCGACAACGCAATTTTCGATGGTACCAATGAATTTATTTACCAATAATAACACGGCGGATTATATCGACACGGGTATATGGTCAAAGAAAGCGATTAATGAAGCTAAACGTTTTGGACAAGTGAATGTGGCGGCGACCAGCGGGCAACAAGATCATCTGGCGTTTATTCCGCGAGAAGATCAGTGGGCAATGAATCCGAATGCGGCCTATTTGCATTATACGCCTAATGAAACCATTGATGGTTTGGAGTTTAGTTGGGTGCCTAATACTGGAAAGGTGCCATTGGTTGCAGATATGACGTCTATGATTTTATCTCGTCCGATTGATGTGTCGCAATTTGGTATTATTTATGCAGGCACACAAAAAAATTTAGGGCAGGCTGGGCAAACGGTTGTGATCATTCGTGAAGATCTTATACAAGACCCGCTGCCCTCTACGCCTGTTTTATACAGCTATAAAACACAAGCGGAGCATCATTCGTTTTACAATACACCACCGACTTATTGTTGGTATATTTTGGGTCTTATGTTGCAATGGTTAAAACGTCAGGGTGGCGTTCAGGCTATTTATCAAAAAAACAAACGTAACTCGAATAAAATTTATTCGTTACTTGATCGTTATCCTGATTTTTATGTTAGCCGTATTGAGCCATCTTGCCGTTCACTAATGAATGTTATGTTTTATTTGTGTGATGAAAAACTAACGCCCATTTTTCTTGAAGAAGCGGCAGCCATTGGTTTGGTTCATTTGCGCGGCCATCGAGTGAGTGGTGGGGTGCGTGCGAGTATGTATAACGCTATGCCGGAGGCGGGAGCGGATAGATTGGCTGAGTTTATGGTTGACTTTGCTAAGATGTATCGGTAGGTTTGATTTTCTAATCTCGCTCGCCCTCTTGCCCTCACCCCAACCCTCTCCCGCAACCACCAATTATAATTTTCTCAAACTCTTGAGGGCGGGAGAGGGGGACGTTGAAATCACCTTTTGTGTTTTTCCCAACTTCCGAGAACGAAAAAGTGAGTGATCATTGCTGAGGAAAACTCAGAAGGTGATTTCAACGTCCCCCTCTCCCGCCCTCAAGAGTTTGAGAAAATTATAATTGGTGGTTGCGGGAGAGGGTTGGGGTGAGGGCAAGCAAACAAAAGCCCCTCGGAGAAAAACATGCAAAACCACCCCGGCTTCACTCTGTTAGAAATTCTCATTACACTATTTATCCTCTCCCTCCTCTTGCTCGGCCTAAATGCCATGCAACTCACCGCGCTACGCAAAACTACCGCAGCCTATTATTTCAGCGTTGCGACCGAACAATTACATTCAATGGCTGAACGATTACATGCAACCAATGGCAGCAATAACATGTTGTCACAACTTAGTTGGAACGAACAAAACAAAGAAGTGTTGCCGCAGGGGGTTGGTACGATCAATGAGAACACATCAAACGCCACATTAACGCTTTTTTGGGGGAAACAACATGCTTACCAATGTGATCGAACGACCATAGGACAATCTGGATGCTTACAACTTTCTGCAACAATAGAGGGACCATCTTAATAGAACTGATGATTTCAGTAATGCTTAGTTTAGTCTTGCTGTTATCATTCTTCGAATTATTTATTTTTATAGAACGTAATATTCATCAACAAGCGGCATTAAATCAAATTCAACATAACGCAGAGACCGTCATTGGAGCTTTGCGCTCTAGCATTCACCAAGCAGGATACATTGGTTGTGCACGTTTAACAGCAGATTTTCCTATTCATAACAATACTGCTTACAGTTTGACATCCCGTAATAAAATTCAAGCCTTAAATGCTGGCCCCCTCATTGTTCGTCATGCGTCAAATACACATGCTACGCTATTAAAAACCATGCAAGATCATTTTATAATACATGCAAATAAGACAATTCACTTCTATCCAAACGATGTGTTATTAATTTCTGATTGCAAAAGCGCTGATATTTTTAAAGTGAAATATGTATACACGACGCGCGGCATGCAAAAAATGATGCCAGACACTGCATTGCATCATGCTTATGCAAAAAATAGTGAAATTGCACGCTTAGTGTGGAATGAATATCGAATTGAATCTGCAAAAAATAATCATAAAAAGACATTATACATGGAAGATATTCATCATCAAAAAATACCATTAGTAGACGATGTAGAGGAAATACACATCGATGCAACGGTAAGGCAAGATAGTTCATATAAAGAAATATCAGCCTCACAAGTAGATGATTGGTCAAAGGTAGTGGGGCTCTCTATAGCGCTGACATTGTCAGCGCCGCCATATAAAAAACGCTGGTACACGTATATATGGGTGAATGAATAATGAATAAATCACATTTAAGTGAAAGGGGTTTTGTGTTAATGGCGGCCCTGATGTTTTTGCAAATGTTTTCATTGCTAGGCGTGCTCCTGTTAATGACGGCAATGTTACAACTTAAAAGCACGCATCATGTCTGGAAAAGTGAAAAGAATGCTTGGCTAAGTTTGCATATACAGACAGAGATTGAGTCGCGCATACTACAAGCGTTACCGGCATGTATAGTGACAGCCATGCCATCTGAAAATATTGCTCGTATGAAAAAAAGTTGGTGGAAGCAGAATGGATGTAGCGGAGAGAAAGCGGGAGCGCGTTATTATTTCGTGATTGAAGCATTAGGTACTGATCCCTGTTCTGTGATGACAGATAAAGCGAATCACCAACCCACGCCTGTAGGTTTTTATCGGCTGAGCCTCTATGTTAATTTTACGCAAGAAAGAGATGCAAAAATCATTTTACAAAGTACAATAGCAAGAACTGAGTATACGCAGTCGGTTTGTACGGAAAAATTACATCAAGTGAGTGGCACCCGGCAAATGCGGCGTCAATTAATAGCAAAAGGATGGCAGGATGACTAACACATTATTAAAAGACAAAGTAATCTTTATAACCGGTGCCAGCCGCGGCATTGGTAGAGAAATCGCGCTCCGTTGTGCACGAGAGGGTGCAAAAATTGTCATTGCAGCAAAATCAGTTGAACCCCATCCCACACTTCAGGGCACCATCTATACGGTAGCCGAAGAAATTGAAAAAGCCGGAGGGAAGGCGTTGCCACTACAAGTTGATGTACGAGATGAAGATGCGGTTTCGCAAGCGATTGCAAAAACGATAAAAACCTTTGGTGGTTTGGATGTATTAATTAACAATGCAAGTGCCATCCATTTAGGATCGACCCTTGATATTCCCATGAAGCGTTTTGATTTGATATTTGATGTCAATGTACGTGCAACTTTTATGTGTTCTAAACTGTGCGTGCCACATTTAAAAAATTCAACGAATCCCCATATTTTAAATTTGTCACCGCCACTCAATATGAACGCTAAATGGTTTAAGGATCATTTGGCATATACCATGTCTAAATACGGCATGAGTATGTGTACGCTCGGTATGGCGGAAGAATTTAAATCAGCAGGAATAGCCGTCAATTCGTTGTGGCCCAAAACCTTGATTGCAACAGCTGCCATTTCTGTCAATTTTCCTAAAGAAATGTATGAGGCAAGCCGCAAGCCTAGTATTGTCGCAGATGCTGCTGTTGCTATTTTAACTAGCAACAGCCATGAAGTAACCGGTCATTTTTTTGTGGATGAAGTGTTGCTAAGAGAGCGTGGGGTAAAGGATTTTAGCGCTTATTCATTACATGAGAATACACAGCTTTTCCCGGATTTGTTTTTGGAGTGATTGACTCGCTAAATAAATAATGCTAATGTCAGAAATTGACCAGTACAAAAATTGTAAGAGTACGCATAAATGAAGAAATTATTAAATCAACTACAGCATCACCTTAACGCATGGCATCTGCTTTCTGGATGGCGTTCCGTGTTGTTTTATGTTGAGTTTGGTTTAAGAGGTTTTTCAAATGCGATACGAATCAAGGTATTTAAACAAGTTAGTCAACTCTCCATCGCCCAGTAGGGGTGAGAAATCTCTTGCATCATTGCGCGGCCATTTTTATAATCCAAACACTCTAGTTAGCTCACGAGACTATCATCTCAGGCATTTTACTGAGAAGCGCTGTCATCCTGAGCGTATTGAAGAATCTCAGGCTGAAAAACACAAGATCTTTCGCTATGCTCAGGATGACAATCAATGAATATACTTACTATAAAAAATTTGGATCAATTGTGTTATGGCGCAGCTTTGCTTGGTTCAGGAGGAGGTGGCGATCCTGATGTGCTGAAAGATTACATGCATTACTTACTTAATTTGCATGGGCCAGTGAAAATTATCACGACGACAGAAATGGAGCTAGATGCATTGGTGGTGCCTATCGCATTAATAGGCGCGCCATTAATTTCGATTGAACGTATTCCCAATGCAAAAATGTTTATAAATTTATTTGACAAAATTCAATCAGTTTTTGCAAATAAAAAAATTATATTAATGCCTGTTGAAATAGGTGGGTGCAATGCTATGACACCATTTATACTTGCATCCATGTACTCGTTGCCAGTGCTTGATGCGGATTTAATTGGCCGTGCCTTTCCAAAAATTAATATGTGTAAACCCGCCATTATGGGCATGACGCAACAAACGGCGTTTATAGCAAGTGCGCTGGGTGAGGTGGTATGCATTGAAGCTGAAACAATGGCCGAACTTGAAGACAAAGCACGTACTGTTGCTACTGCATTCGGTTGCAGTGCAGCCATTACCACGTTTATTTTTGAAGCAAATCAATATAAAAATTATGTGATCGAAGGAAGTATTTCTCGTGCATTGGAATTAGGGCAATCATCTCAGCATATTGAGGGCGCAAGCATCATAGGGACTGGCATAATTACCGATGTACATCATGCTATTGAAAATGGTTTTTTAAAAGGCTATGTAAAAATATGTTCTAAACAACACGAATTTATGGTTTTTTTCCAAAATGAATATTTGCTTGTTACCAAATCCAACCAAAAAATAGCAGAAAGTCCGACTATTATTTCGTTGATTGAAAGTCGAAGCCGAAAAGCTATCACATCAGAATCATTGCGCTTTGGTTTGCAAGTTGATTTAGTAACACTGATACCACCTGATTTTTGGTTAACACCTAAGGCTAGTTCGCAAGTGAGTTTGCGTGTATTTGGTTATGAATTAAATGATGCGGGGTTGTTATATGTATAAATTAGGCATAGACGTTGGCGGTACAAACATTGATTTTGCCGTACTCAACCAAATGGATAATTTATTATTTGGCTCGAAGACCTTAGCGGATGATGGGTTATCATCCAGTCTTTGCCGTGGCATAAAAAAATTAATGAGTGAATATGATTTTGATCCTCGTCAAGTCTCTGCCATCCATCTTGGTACGACACTGGCAGTGAATAGTTTGTTAGAGTTGAAATCGCTCTATAAAGTAGGGGTGATTCGTCTGGCGAGTCATACACCGGATTTGCCGCCTGCTTATCAATGGCCTAAAAAGCATCGTCAGCATATTTTATCTGGTTTTCAAACCGTTGCGGGCGGGCGTGAATACAATAATGCTGCATTAAGCCCTTTAAATAAAGAGGCATTATTACACGCAGTTAATAAATTGATTGCAGAAGGTGCTGAATCCTTAGCGATTGTGGGTGTGTTTTCCCCCTTTTATGCTGAGGATGAATTAGAAGCAGAAGCTTACATTCAAGCACATTTTGGTGAGATACCCTTGAGCCTATCTTATCAAGTAGGCGGCATTGGTTTTATTACGCGTGAAAATTCGACCATTTTAAATGCGACTTTAAAAAAAGTAATGAAAAATAATTTTCATGATTTACAAGCGCAATTAAATAATTTGGGTTTTAGGTGTCCTTGCTATATTACGCAAAATGATGGCACGTTATTAACCCTGAATGAGGCTATTGCTTTTCCTGTGCGCACCATTTCATCAGGCCCCACTAATTCCATTATAGGCGCGTGCCATTTAGCTGATTGCATGGATGGTATAGTAGTGGATGTAGGCGGTACCTCTACTGACATTGGCTTGATACAACAAGGGCGCCCCTTTTATTCATTGAATGGTGGTTTTGTTTCAGGTATTTCATGTCAGTTATTGATACCGGATGTACATGTATTGGCAATGGGTGGTGGTAGTATTATCAAAAAAAATGACAAGACTTACCAAATAGGGCCTGAAAGTGTGGGCGCTGCATTATATAAAAAATGTAGAAGCGTAGGTGGGGAGTGTTTGACCTTATATGATGTGGGACAGGTGTTGAGCGGAGCGCAACAAATTGCAGAGCTATCACGAGCTGAAGCAGAGGCTATTATGCAAACCTACCTTCATTTAGTGAAAAATGAAATAGAACGATTATTGCCTGATGTATCGAAGACGGCTATTTTATTAGTGGGTGGTGGGGCTGCAAATATTCCCGATGATTTGTTAGATCAACGATTCATTCGACCACCGCATTATCAGATAGCAAATGCTTATGGTGCGGCATTAAGTGAGGTTGCTGGTAAAATTGATTGTGTAGTGCAATTTAAAAATAATCCCGAGGAAGAAATACTTGCCTATATCGAACAGGCGAAAATGATCGCAATAAAAAAAGGCGCAATACCTGATAGCTTAAGAATAATTGAAAAAAAGGTATTACCGTTATATTACATGCCAGAGCCCAGACAGCGGGTGCTGATCACGGTATCGGGAAGAATGTGAATGGGGCCCTCATCCGCCCTTAACGTGAGCGTGCCCCATAGGCGTCAAGCTAAGGTGTCATCCCAGAATTTTTTGCCGCCTTTTGGCAAAAAATGTCTGGGAACCACCTCAAATCAAGCAATTAAGTTGATTTAAAGATGGATCCCGGACATCTCACGCCAAAAAGCAGGCGTTCGATTCCGGGATGACGCCTATGGGGCACGGGCACGCTCACGTTAAGGGCGGATGAGGGGTGTGACGGCCTGGTTGTTGCTGCAATAACAAGCGTAGCCTGATGGATCGGCACGAAGAGGAAGTCAGCGTATAATTATCATACTTTCAAATTATCAGATATTATGCTATACTGTTATATATACTTTATAGAGAATTTACCATGTCAAAACATATAGTTACTGCTACTGAGGCGAGCCGCACCTTTTCGAGCATTCTTAACAAAGTCCATTATCTCGGCGAAAGCTATGAAATTAGAAGAGGAAAAGAGGTGATTGCCTGTATTGTGCCTGCGAAACCAAACCGTGAAGTGCTTAAAGTTGCTGAACTCAATGCTATTTTTGAACATCTGCCAACGCTAGATGAAAAAGACAAAGAAGCTTTTGCGAACGACATTGAGAGCATCCGACATCAAATGAACAATGAGGATAGAAGTAAGCTATGGGATTAGTATTAGATACCTGTATTTTTATACGGGCTGAAAAGGAAAATAAAACTATTAATTTTAATCAATGGGAGTCATACGGTGAAGTTTTCATTAGTGTGATCACAGTGTCTGAATTATTGATGGGCGTACATCGTGCGAATACAAAAGCAAGAAAAATTAGGCGTACAGCGTTTGTTGAAGCAATTATAAATGAAATACCCATTATCGATTTTACTACCGACACAGCGCGTATACACGCAGAAATTTATGCCGTACTTGCGGATCAAGGAAAATTAATAGGAGCGCATGATATGTTGATCGCCGCAACCGCTCTTACTTATGGCCATGCATTGTTAACAGCAAATCATCAAGAATTTAGCAGAGTGCCAGGGTTAAAGGTTTTGCGTCAAGTTTAATTCAATCCACGCCGGTAATGCAGGAAAATACAATCCCATTCGTATAACTCTCGTATCAAGTAAGCGCATCGCGTCCGCATATTTGTTCATTTGTGGAAGATATTTTTTCTGTTGATCTTGCAAAAATTTATCCAAATTGTTATTAGTCATTTCAGCCGTTTTAAAGTCAATAATCCAGCGAGTGCCCGCATCATCGACAAAAGTGCGATCTAACACCAAATTAATTACTTGATTATCTAATACTGCGGAGAGTGGGAATTCTGACTGTGCCTCTCGCTGTGGTTGCAAAATCCATTGCCCGCGTGGATCATTGATAACTTGTGAAATAATATGCAGCACTTTCACTATATAAGGACGCACATGCTGTGGAGTCATGCCAAGCAAATTAAGCTGTTGTTGAACATACATTTCATGTAGCTGGGTTGTTTTATCCTCCCACCATGATATGCCATGATGCGATAATTGCTGCATAATGCGATGTATAACAATACCAAGTAGTTTAGGCCTGTTATCGGGCAAAGCAAATCCATCTTTACGGTTATGCAAAATAATGTCTGTATTTTGCGTGGTAAAAAGAGGGTTCGTCCATTCATTTTTTAAACGGGTTATTTTTTTGCTTAATTTTTCAGGTTTTAAATTTAATAATTGATTTTGCTCGTTTGAATGCTGTGTGAACAATCCCGTTTGTTGTATATGCGGCCAAAGTTTCTCAAGAAAACTGCCAGATTCCAATTTTATTTCGCCATCCTCTTTTGTTTCAGCACTGAAAAATAAATTTAATCGTTTCTTAGCTCGCGTTGCAGCCACATAAAATAAGCGGTCGGTTTCATAACGTGTTTTAATTTTATGTAAACGATATATGTAATCATACATGGGGTCGGTTGAGGCGCCCGTTGCGTGGATAGGGGCCAGCAACAATGCCATTTTATCATTTGCTAATGGACGTTCCATCCAAGAAAGTAACGGTTTATCATCATGCGGCATTTTTCGTTCAAGATGCGGCAAAATGACATTATCAAATTCTAAGCCTTTGGCAGAGTGAATGGTCATAATTTGTAGTGTTTTATCTTCATGCAGCGTGGCAGCAAATAGACGCTGAATTTTTTCTTTTAATTGTTCAATGTGGATGGTTTGCTGACCCTCAGCAAAGGTATTGAGCAAATTGAAATAAGCGTTAGCATCATCCATGTCAATTGGATCAGATAAACAAGCAGGGCCGCCCAATAATTGCCAGGTGTGTTCAATCCATTCGCGTATATTTTTGCGTTCGCGTTCCGCCATACTTGATTTTAAAACAGGATAAACTCGGGCTAAACGTTCTCTGCCGTCACTGCTGAGTCGCTCAATAATTTCCACATTCGCAAGTTTTTCCATTATGGGTGCATAAGCGTCATCTCCCGCAATGACAAATAAATCAGCCAAACTTAAACCGCACCAAGGCGCGCGTAAGATGGCAAGCCAAGCAACACGATCAGCAGGGTGCAACAATGCAGCAGTAAGCGATAGCACATCTTGAATACATTGACGAGAAGCCAGTGGATCTATATCCACTGCTCGGTAGGGAATTTCCGCATTTTTAAGGGCTGGAATAATAGTACGTAAATGTGTGCGAGACCTGACTAATATCGCAATGTTTTCATTGGGATGATTTTGTTTGATCGTTTGTATAGTGGTAATGATGGCATCAGTTTGCAGATTCTCAAATGATTTATCAGATCCCTGGATAGTTACCGATGGAATATCTTCATTTGTATCTGATACTTTTTGCGCCACGCTGGGACTGAATGATACAGCGCCCGCTGAAATATCAGTAAACGTCGGGAAAATACGGGTAAAGTGATGATTATTCCATTCCACGATGGGTGCCGCAGATCTAAAATTCATTGATAAGGTTAAGGGTGTTAATTTAATCTGAGCTATGCCGTTTTTACCTAGTCTAATAAATAATCCTACTTCCGCCTCACGAAATCGATAAATTGATTGCATCGGGTCGCCGACCACAAACAGAGTACGCCCATCGTCTGCTTGCCAACCCATCACCAACTTTTCTAATAATTGATACTGCGTGTAGGAGGTATCTTGAAATTCATCGACTAAAATATGTTGAATCCGATAATCGAGAGCCAGTGATAAATCCGTGGGATGCTCGTCATTTCCTAAAGCCAAAAGAGCAGCTTGTGCATTTTCAATGAAATCAATCATGCCGTGTTGTTGAAAAACAATGCGTAATTGTGCGGCGACGATTTTTAATACTTTTAATAAAGCTTGTAATATTTCCCATTGCAAAGGTTGATAACGTGGCTCAGGTAGAGAAAATAATTCACAGAGGGCGGAATGCAAGTCATCGCGATGATTAAAAGAGTCAATCAAGTTTTTTAACCGTTCTCTATATTCTTTGTGTAATGCTTTTTCAGATGCGTTTTTTAATCCTGCCAGTGCAGGAAATCCCATTTTCTCATCAAAGCGTTTACGCCAGGTATGTGTTGAAGTTAATAAAAGTTCAGCAAGCCGCAGCCATAAATGTTTATCTTCTGCGCTGGTGTCTGGAAGATCGGATAATTGGTGATTGTCAGTTGACAGATTATTGGCGGCGAAATTTGCGATGGCTAATAATTCTTGGGTTTCATCTTTGGAAAACAGTACACGCAGTGCATGTAAACTGTCGGTAATCACCATGCGTATATGATTTTCAAGCGCTTTATTAATATCATCTACAGAAGTGTTGAAATGGATATATGGCAACCATTGATCCCGCTTTGCCAGCAAACTGACTAACAAATCATGTAATTTATTAAAATCATTATCTAAATGTAATAATAATTGAGAAATGGCTTGCGACCATTCGAAATTTTCTTCTACGTGCATTAATACTTCTTGAACGGCTTCGCGGTATAAAATGGCAGGATTTTCTGAAATGTCTGGCTGAGATCCAAAATGCGAAAGCAGGGGTAATTGCTTGGTGATAAAAGCACATAAGGCATCAATTGTTTGTATACGAAATTGATTAGGGTTTGAGAGTAAATGCCAACTCAGTTCAGTGTCTCTTTTTAATACTTGTTTAGCTAGCCGCCACGTTTGTTTGGCGTGTAGCGACTCTGGTTCCGATTCCAACTCAGCCATTTTTAAGGCATTAATGACTCGCAGTCGCATTTCATTCGCTGCTTTTTTGGTGAAAGTGATCGCTAATATTTCTTCAGGTGATTGCACGTGTAGTAACAAAGTGAGAAACCGTTGAATCAATAATTCAGTCTTGCCAGAGCCCGCTGGTGCTTGCACGATAAATGATTTGGAAGCATCTAGAGCCAATTGCCGTTGTTTTTTGTCGTTTTCTATGGCGTTATGAGACATGGCCAACATCACCTTCTTCATTAATACGGCACAACGATTTCAATTCGCACCATTGACAAGTTTCTGGCGGGTCTTTGGGGTCTACCATTGCATTGCCTGCATAAAAATCATCACTCAATATAGTTAAGGTGTTTTTCCATTCATTTAATACATCTGGCCAATGCATTGATGCCACTGATTTTATCTCGGCAATCGGTTTGATGCCTTTAATGTCCAGTGAATATTGACTTAAACCTTTAAAACAATGCGTGCCTGGTGATAGTTCTGCAAATGCAATGCTAACTGCATGCTGAGAATATTCTAATGCATAGAGTGGGAGTTGTGGTTCTTCGGGCCGGCTACTTAGCCATTGATTGATATTATTTTGTTTACCCGTTTTGTAATCGATAATGAGCCATTTGCCATCAGCTAATTCATCTATGCGGTCTACACGCATGGCCAATTTTAATTGATTTAACATCATTTCAGTGGTTTTTTCAGTATTAACAATTTTAAAAGGCGGCCGCTCTTTTTCAATTTGCAGCCAATCCCACACAATGGTGTATAAGCGTTGGTGTTCAAGTTGCATATATTTGATGCGCGAAAGTGCGTGATGCTGAAATGCTAGGATAGCTTTTGCAATGCTATTATTAATCAAATCTTGCAATTCATCAGGGGATTTAGCAAGTAAATTTGCTTGATCACCTAGTTGATTCCAGATGATCTCAAGCACGGAATGAACCAATTCGCCGCGATCTTTAGGACGCAGACCAGGCAACGGGCTTTCCAATGCCCGCGCATAAAGTCTTTTTTCAGCAAAGGCTTTGAAAGGGCAGAGTGCTTGTAACTTGAGAATGCTAACGCCTCCCGTTACTTTTTCATGTGGTTGCACATTGGGGCCCTGATCATCTTGTAAAGATTCGAGCATTTTTGTTTGATAAATGCGTACACTCGGGGTTGAGTAAGAAGGTAATTGAAGATGTTCAATCTTAATTTCAGGCATAGAGCGTATCAACGGACTTGCTTGTAATGTAAGATCTTCGTTTTTTTCTGCGTAACTAAAAATCACTTCCCCAGCACTTTGTTGAAAGTGTTGTGTCAGTGTCGTACAAAATCTAAGTTCGCGCTCCGCTGTTGCATGCGGCATATGCATTTCACGCTGCAATTTTTTTGGAATAAATGGGTTGGGTTTAGGTTGCGGAGGCCACGCAATATCATCCATACCGGCCACCCATAAATAATCAAAGGGTGATCCTGCCGCTTCCAGTACGCCAAGCACTTGTATAGGTGATTCAGGAGTTTTAGGTTGAAAAACATTTTTTTTAGCTATTTTTTTTAATGTAAAAACGGCGTGCGTTAGACTGACTGGTGCGGCCACATAATCCAGACTGGAAAATTCATTTAACAAATTTAGCCAGGCATCCACGGTTTGATATTCTTCGCTATTTAAGCTGCGATCGCCAGGCCAACCAAGGATGCTTAACATGTTACTGAATTCATTCGCCCATTCGATATAAGTGAGCGTTTCTTTTAGTTGTGAAAAAAATTCATTCAATCGTAAAATACGTTTAGTAAAATGACGGCAATATTTAAAGCTTTGTTCTATGTCTTCCGATAAATTTATAAGATTAATATTTTTTTTACGTAATTCATTATCCGCAGTTGCTCGTTTCATTCTTTCAATTTCAGCTTCGCCTATAAAGGGCGACATTAATATATGGCTTAATGTTTCTCTAGCTATAGTTTTATTATTTAGCTGAAGCAATTGCAATGCGCAATAAATAATGGGGTAGTCTATTAAACGTTTACCGGCGGAAATATTAAAGGGTGCGCTATCCACAAATACATCAGTGAATATTTGTTTTACACGATCTCGTATTTTATCTAATTTTGGAATGACGCAACCAATGGCCGCATCAGGCTTCGTTGTATGAATTGATTTAGCCCAGCGCGCAATGGTTTCAATTTCTTTATCTTCATTTTCTAAGTTGATCCTAGAGCAATGTGAATGTTGCTGCGCCAAATTAGTTTGTTTAATTTTAGCGCCTTTTTTGTCGCAGCAAGCTAGTAATTGATTGATCTGCGGTGATGTTTCAGTAAATCCAATCAGCATCAGGTGTTTAGGTGGAATAATATCTTTGTTATTGATGAGTTGAATAAGCCTATCAGGCAGAGAGCTTTCATCTATCCATTGCCGTTCCTGGCATTTCTGCTGGAAAGAATGCGCCCATTGATGCAGTGCGGCATAATCTTCAGAAGCCATAAAAAGGGGATGATCAAGTTTAATTTGCCATTGCAGCAATAATTTCCATGCTGAATGCGCAATGTCCGCTGTTTCAGATACTTGCAATAAACGTTCATTATCTTTTGAATGAAGAATTAATTTTTCCCATAAAAAAGCTGACTGACTAGAATTCAAGAGCAGTGGAGCAGGGTGCGCACTAGAGCAAAGATAATTAATCCATAAACGTTGCAGCCAACTGGTGAGCGGTAAAATATCCGGTGTTTGCCAACAAGAAAGACCCTGCTTCAATTGATTAGTGTGAAAATGTTGATGCAATGTCGCTGCAAGCCGCCTATTGGGCGTCAAAATCGTCGTGTGCGGCATCAATTGATTGAAAAGCTCAGTATAAAGAGGGTTGATCATGATCTGCAAATTTTCCTGGATAAAAAGTAGCCCGGAACAAAATGCGCTCTTCATTTTGCTCCGGGGTTACATATAATATCATTCGATCGATCAAAATGAATTAATTTATTTTATATGGAACCAGCACGGGTTTGCAATTAAGACGCATCAAAGAATCACACAACCGGACCACGAGTCATTTGTTGAGTGACGGTCGGTCTGGTTGTTGCAGCAATTGCTGCGTAATATTTCCGAAAACTTGTTGTTTATGTTGATATAGCTTTTCCAAGCTCCCGATTGGCCGGCCCAAACCTGTGCAATCCACCGCGCTCCCACTTCCAGCGCCACATAAATATTCGAAAGCAAGTCCAGAATGAATGTCACGAGTTCCATGATAAAACGCCTCGCCATTAAGTAATTTGAGAGATTCCGCCCGGTCACATATTTTTCTGTTTTCTTCAACAACGAAATAAAGCCCCTCGCAAAACATCTTCGCGGTTTCTGGAGATAGAATACTCTGTGCTAAGCCAATCATGCGTATACAAAACACATTAAGCCGTTCGAAATTATAAAACGTTCTAATGTTTTCCCTATAGACTTTGCAAAGTGCAAGAAGAAATAGCTCTGGATCAATGTAATCATCTAACTTCACTGCCTTCTTTGGTAACACTATATTAAATAATGATTCAATAGCGTTTTCTGTTTTCTCACTTAACGCACCATGCATGGGGAAATCAGCGTTGCCTGGAATCCCGTGTGGGAAGCTTTCTTCCTTGAATACATCAATCAATGATTGCGCATAGGCGGCATATTCTTGAGGAATAACAATTTTATCTTCACCTTCTGCATATTTTTGTATTTCATAAAAGACCCAAGCAGATAAGGCTTCTGTTTTCGCTTTTATAACATCATCCGTCTGCTCGAGCTTATCGTAATAAGGCAGCAGCAGTTCGATCATTTTAATTTGTTTGCGTTTCACCGCCATCGTCAACGCAGTTTCTGCATAAAATTTTTGCCAAGTAAGTTTGCTCTCAATCACAAGATTTTTATCGGGTAGTCCTGATATTAAGTCAGGTTCCGCGTCTAAACATTTTTTTACTGTCTCGATATCATCATCCATCACTGCTTGCAGAAAAATGGCAAAGGTCACGCGATTGGCTATCTCGATAGCGGCGCGTACTTGACTGGGCGCATCGGATGAAATTGAATAAATGTCAGCAGAAAAAAAGCCATTCGTTTTCAAGTAATCCGACTGGGATTTTTTAAGTACATCGTAGGCCCTGTCGTTAAGTTTAGAAAAGTGTCTGTTGAGCGCCATATCTGCCTCGTTTTGATGGTTGGTTATTATGTTATTTTATGGCTGTATACTTTATACGCAGTCTGGACAGAATACAAGTAGCCTGGACACGCTTTTTGTGTCCAGGATCGTGTGTATACCGAAGCCACTATGGAAGTCACTATGGATATTGACTAAGCCCGGTTAGTCCACTATACTAAAACAATAGATGAGGATAACACCATGCTAGTGAATATACACGATGCAAAAACAAATTTCTCTAAATTAATCAATCAGGTGCTAAAGGGAGAGGACATTATCATTGCCAGAGATGGTAAGCCGTTGGTGCGGCTTGTTGTTTATTCGGAAACGATAAATGAACGGCACGGCGGACAGTTAAAAGGTCTTATCGAAATCAGTGACGATTTTGATGCGCCTTTGCCGGATGATCTCTTAACGAAATTTTACCAGGATGAGAAATAATGCGATATTTGCTCGATACGCATGTTGTTTTATGGTGGTTAACCGAACCTAAAAAAATACACATGAAAGCGCAAAAAATTATTCGCGACAGATCAAATGAAATTTTGATCAGCAGCGCATCGTTTTGGGAAATCGCGATTAAGAAAAGTATAGGGCGGCTTACTATGCCGCATAATTTACTGGAAACCATTGCAATGGAAGGATTTAAAATATTACCTATTATGCCTGAAGAATGTATAGGAGTAGCTGATTTACCATTATTTCATGCAGATCCTTTTGATCGGTTACTCATTTTGCAGGCAAAATTATATGATTTAGTGATCATTACTAGAGATGCTCAAATTGCCGAATATCCCACTATCACGATACGCGCATGATGTAGTCTGCAAAAATGTGCTCTTCATTTTTCTCCGGGGTGGCTTTGTTGCATGAAATGCAAAAACGACATTACGAAGAAAAAACGTCGTTGCGAGGAGCGTTTTTTGCGACGAAGCAATCCAGGCTTTGGCTTTAAACAAACCAATTAGAGTAGCTGAGGAAAAAATTACGTCACAGCCTGGTTTGCTTCGTCGCAAAAAACGCTTCTCGCAATGACGTTTTAGGCCGTTTTGCATTTCATGCAACAAAGCCCTCTGGGGTTATATAGTCTTTTAACCCGCTAACACCTCAATCATCTTTTCGATGCATTCAATCCTCTCACTCAATTCATGTTTATCCAACACAAACCTCAAACGTGTAGGCCCATCTAATTTATAACGCCGGGATTTATCTTGAATTAAACGAATAATAGTTTCCGGTTTGACATTCGGTTTCTCATTAAACTCAAATTTACCACCTTTATCATTGGCTTCAATTTTAATGATTCCTAATTTTACCGCTTTTAATTTTAATTCATTAATAGCAAATAAATTTTTAAGCGGATCAGGCAGCAATCCAAATCGATCAATCATTTCCACTTGAATTTCATCCAGTTCGGCGGTTGTGCTGCAATTTGCAATGCGTTTATAAAATTGCAAACGTAAATGCACATCATAAAGGTAAGCTTCTGGGATGAGTGCAGGAATTCGTAAATCAATTTCAGAACTTTGATGTAATAATGATTTATCCAAATCAATTTCTTTACCAGATTTTAACGCATCTACGGCTCTAGATAATAATTCCATATATAAAGTAAAGCCAATTTCATGCATATCGCCGCTTTGTTCTTCACCCAGTAGTTCACCCGCACCACGAATTTCCAAATCATGTGTGGCTAAGGTAAAGCCTATACCAAGTTCATCCAACGTAGAAATTGCCTCCAGGCGTTTAATCGCATCGTTACTGATACGTTGTTCTGCGGGCGTTAAGAGATACGCATACGCTTGATGGTGCGAACGGCCAACCCGTCCACGCAATTGATGCAATTGCGCTATGCCAAACTTATCTGCCCGGTTAATAATGATGGTATTCGCCGTAGGAATGTCAATGCCGCTTTCAATGATCGTCGAACAGACTAAAACATTATAGTGCCGATGATAAAATTCAGACATAACACGCTCAAGATCGCGCTCATGCATTTGTCCATGCGCAACAGCAACACGCGCCTCACTGACCAGCGCCATAATATCTTCAGATTTTTTTTGAATAGTCGATACATCATTATGTAGAAAATAAACTTGCCCACCGCGCATAATTTCACGCTGTACGGCTTCTTGAATTAATTGCGATTGATATTCATGCACAAAAGTTTTAACCGATAAGCGTCGCGCGGGTGGCGTTGCGATTAAAGATAAATCTCGAATACCTGATAATGTCATATTCAGAGTGCGCGGAATGGGAGTAGCGGTTAATGTCAAAATATCTGACATTGCTCGTAATGCTTTAAGCTTTTCTTTTTGCTTCACACCAAAACGATGCTCTTCATCTACGATGATTAATCCCAGGGATTTAAACTTGATATCATCTTGTAATAATTTGTGCGTACCAATCACGATATCTACTTTTCCATCTTCCATGCGTTGTAATACATTTTTTGTTTCTTTAGCGGTACGAAAGCGTGACAACACATCGACTTGAATCGGCCAATCGGCAAATCGGTCTTGAAAGTTTTGAAAATGTTGCTGAGCAAGCAATGTAGTCGGCACTAACAGCGCCACTTGTTTTCCATTTTGTACGGCTAAAAAAGCTGCGCGTAATGCTACTTCTGTTTTACCAAAGCCTACATCCCCGCAAATGACTCTATCCATGGGTTTATCAGACGTCATATCCGCAAACACGTTTTCAATGGCTTGCATTTGGTCGGGTGTTTCTTCAAAAGGAAACGCATTAGCAAAAATAGCATACTGATCGTCAGACACCACAAAACGATGCCCGCTACGTGCTGCGCGCTTAGCGTAAAGATCTAATAATTCGGCCGCTACATCACGCACTTTTTCCGCAGCGCGGTGTTTTGCACGTTGCCATTGTTCCGTACCTAATTTATTCAACGGCGTGTGTTCAGGGTCAGCGCCTGCATAACGACCGATTAAATGTAATGAAGCAACCGGCACATATAATTTATCTCCGCCTTGATATTCAATGCAAAGAAACTCAGCAGGCAGATCTCCCGCCGTAATTGTTTGCAGCCCGCGATAACGTCCTACGCCATGATCTAGATGTACCACTGGATCGTCAATTTGTAATTCTGTTAAATCACGAATGATGGCGTCTGTATCTTGTGTCGTGCGTTTACGCAGGCGGCGTTGCATCACACGTTTACCATAGAGTTGGTTTTCGGTGAGTACAGTAAGCGCGGGATTCGTTAAGCTAAATCCTTCTTCAATCGCTGTGACGACGATACCACAAGGTTTATCACTAGCTAAAAATTCTTGCCAGGATTGAAAATAAAATGGCTGTAAGGAAATGTTTTTAAATAATTGCAGCAACACTTCACGTCTGCCCATGGTTTCCGCGCAAAATAAAATTCTGCCGCTGTAAGATTGCACAAACGTTTGTAAAGGCGCGAGCGGTTGTGATGCTTTGTGATTAATATCTAAGTTTGGCGCAAGGGCAGTAGAAAAAGAGCTATTAGATGGAGCTTCAGATTGATTAATCGCTATACAAGGGAAAGATCGAAGAGCGGCGGATACATCCTGCGCCGATATGAAAATTTTTGTTGGCAACAGTATTGGTCGTGATATATCATTACTTCCCTGCTCATAGCGCATTGCAATCTCACTCCAAAATTCTTCCGCTTTTGCCTTCATATCACCAATCGTGACGATCAGCGTATTTTTAGGCAAATAATCAATCAGCGTAGTCATTTTGGGAAAGAAGAAAGGTAAAAAGTATTCAATGCCGGGAGAGTAGATGCCTTCACTGATATCTTGGTAAAGGGGGCATTTCAGTGGATTACCACTGAACTGACTGCGCCAACTTTGTCTAAAGTAGTCGATGCCATCTTCGGTTAATGGGAACTCTTTAGCAGGAAGCAGTCGAATTTCTGTTATTTTTTCCAGAGATCGTTGTGTTTCTGGCGAGAAGAGTCGAATGGAATCTACTTCTTCATCAAGCAAATCGATACGAAAGGGCGTTTTACTGCCCATAGGAAAGAGATCAATGATCGATCCGCGCACAGCAAATTCGCCATGTTCGCGCACTTGGCTCACTGAATGGTACCCAGCATGCGCAAGACGCGTGCGTAGTGTGTCAATGTTTAGCTTGTCGCCTTGTTTCAATTGAAAGCTGTGCCCATCTATAAAATCATTAGGTGGCAAATGGTGCATCAAGGTTGAAAGTGTGGTGATCACCGCCCCTTTTTGTAAGGTAGGTAGCTGAAACAGGGTAGAAAGACGCTCCGAAATAATGTCTTGATGTGGGGAAAAATGATCATAGGGCAGGGTTTCCCAGTCCGGAAAGTACAGCAACTGTTCGGATTCGCCGCTAAAAAAGCGCAACTCTTCGATGAGATGCGACACATACAAACTATCAGGCGCAATAATCAGCATAGGCTGATTGCACGCCGCCAACGCCTGCGACAACGCCAAGCCCACGCTTGCGCCTCTTAGATTATTCCAAGACAAACGGTCACTGCCGTCAGACGGCAAGGGAGGGTGAAAAATATCATTCGGTTGCATGGTGATTCGATGCCTTATCCACAATGGGCTGTATTTTAACAATTGATACGAGAATAGAAACCTATTTTGAGTAAAGAGATGAAAAAAAATTAAACAGGAGGCGCTTATGCACGCACATCAACTATGCGAAATAATCGAAAAAATCAGTTTAAGCTTGTACGAAGCAGCGTTAAAAAAAATAGAATCCAGTGATTATTATTTTTATCATTTTTTTGTTAGTGAAAAAACAGACCCGCATTTAAAAGGCTTGTTGGACGCATTAACGAGTGATTTAAACGTCAATTTAAATGCATTTAATCATGTGGATGAAGTAGAAGCGTTTTACATTGAGTTTTCAAAGGAAATATCAGCCTTAAATGAGGGATTGATAATAACATCAGCCCATCAACGATTTATACATAGTTATTGTGAAAAACAGAATATTAACATTCTTAACTATCGTTCAAAAATAAATTATTTATTAGATTATGCTTACGCATGCGCAATGTTCTCTATCATTAAATTTATTTTAATCCAATTTTCAGAAAAAGATACAGCAGAGAATTTCGCAATCGCAACCTCCGCGCTCAATAATATTTATGATGAAAAAATAAAAGGCCCCAGTGATATTCAATCAACAAAAGTGCGTAACGCAATGCATGGTCTTAGCATAATATGCAATCGCACAGCAAAAAAACTCATAGAAAAAGGCTATGCTGTTAAAAAGTGGGAGCTCGTAGCCACTGAGTTGCGAACAAACCAAGATAAAACAGCAGACAGCATAGAAAAATGGATAACATGCCTACCAGCGGAATACGCCAAGTCCGTTAATGTCGGCAATGGTGGGACCCCTCAATTTCTAAATTTTGAATCAAATGTAAAGCGAGCCCAATTTTTAGCAGAACTTGCCAGTGTGAAAGGTGATACAATTAAACTGATCAATTGTCGCGCCAAATCTCAAGCAAAAGCGATCCGAATACGCGATGTTTTAGCTGCTATCAATAAAAAATTCAACCGCCGCTTGCTAGTATTAGAAGGGTTGATATCCAAAATATCCGACTCTCATCAACACATCGAATCACAAGAATGTGTCTCCCTGTATTTGAGCAACCATCTACTAGATATTAAAAGCAATATTCAATATCTCTATGGTCTACTTGATCGTGAGCAACGCCGGTGTAGTGACATATTGCCAGGCATAATGTTTATTCTTGAGCTGGAGGTGCTAGATCAGATGGTAGAAGATGATAAAAGCTTGTTAATAACATTTTCTAACGATTTTATGTGTTTTTTACAAGAATATAAAACGCACTTCGATAGCGTTGATCAATTTCAAGAAAACGTGAGCAAACTCACTGCAGTAAAAGATCAGCGTGTTGAAACAAGGCTACAACTTTTTCAACACATAGAGGCAATAAGAAATTTTTGGTCTACTTGTGCTAATCAACTTACTTCCATCGCTGAGAGTTATTTAACTATTGCCACCCACATTCAACCCTCATTTTCTCTCACTGAAACAATATCGAATTATTGGCCATTAATTTTGTTAAGCATGGTGTTAAGTGTCATTATTTCAGCTTTGATAGGTATCTTGGCACTGTCACTTTGGTCCATATCATTAATCGTTTTTATTGCTGCCTCTGCCGCGGCAGTGTCTACGGTTACTTTTGGGTTGGGTGTCTTTATTGATTATTTCAAGCAACAGCAGACAGAGAATATGTCGTCAGAGCAAGTTTCAGCATTATTAGGTCCCTTACCCAATCAACCCCAGATACCATTATCTCCCCTAATTGAGCCAGATTTTGGCGCAGAGAATGAGTACGAGTTGGAAGTGATGCCTAAAAAAACCAAACTTTATACCCATTTTTCAATCTGGGCTGATATGGATGCAAGCTTTTCCACGCGCGCAATAGAGCAGGGCAGCCCACATAATGCGAGGCAAGCTAATGCTTTTTAACATCTAACATGTTAAATTATATTAGGATAGGATGCTTGCCTACATGATGATAATGAAAAACGCTCTTGCTTGGTTCTTTCTCACGCTTGCCATCCTGACGGAAGTGGCGGGCACTACCTCCATGAAATTATCGGCAGGTTTCACGTATCTGACCCCCTCAATTTTTATTTTTATATTTTATTTTTTTTCATTTATGTTCCTGACCTTTTCTTTAAAACGTCTTGAAGTAGGTTTTGCTTACGCGACGTGGTCAGGGCTTGGTACATTACTGATATATATTATTAGCGTATGTTTCTTTTTGGAGCCAGTCACCATTATCAAAACGCTTTCTTTATTTTGCATTATTATGGGTGTAATTGGATTACAACAAGCATGACAATGACATTGATGATCGATAGCTGGATTGCGCTTGGTATCGCCATTATTTTTGGTGTGCTCGGCACCATCTCGATGAAATTGTCGCATGGTTTAACCAATAAAAAATATATTTTTTATCTCGCCTTTTTCTATACCGTTTGTTTTATTGCAATGACATTTGCAATGAAACGTATCCAATTAAGCGTTGTTTATGCAATATGGTCTGGCATGGGCACATTATTAGTGGCGACAATTGGCATATTGCATTTTAAAGAAAGGGTATCAATAAAAAAGATCCTTTATTTATTATTAATCGTGATTGGCGTAATGGGAATTAACATCAGTGGCCATTTCTCTTGATTTCAACCCACCAGTGATAGCGCACCGCGGAGCCAGTGCTTATGCTCCTGAAAACACGCTGTCTGCCTTTATTAAGGCAGCGCAATTAGGTATTAAATGGGTGGAATTTGATGTAATGTCTGCCGCATGCGGCGAACCCATTATTTTTCACGATGAAACATTAGATAGAACCACAAACGGTCATGGATTCGTTGGTCATTACACCTATACAGAATTACGTGCATTAGATGCAGGCGGTTGGTTTGCGCCTGAATTTTCCTGCGAACGCATTCCATTGTTACTAGACATATTACTTTTTCTTAAAGAAATGCATTTGTCAGCCAATATTGAAATCAAACCATTAGCAGGCGCGAATGAAAGCACCGTGGTTCAGGCATTGACCCTGATTGAGACTATTTTCCCCCAGCCACATCCCGATATTTTATTATCCAGTTTTTCTATAGAAGCCCTACATTCTCTGCGCCGTCTTTCACCGCATTGTTTATTGGGTTTGTTATTAGATAAATGGGATAAAGGCTGGGAAAAAAACTGCATCGCATTGAACTGTGTATCCGTGAACGTCAATGAAGCCATCCTGACAGAAGAAAAGGCATTAAAGATTAAAGCAATGGGAAAGCGCCTGCTTTGTTACACAGTCAATGACCCATTACGCGCAGCGGAGCTTTTTTCATGGGGCGTTGATGCGGTGTTTAGCGATATACCGGATAAAATCCTCTTGCTGTCACCCTGAGCGCTGGAATTGTTATCCTGAGCGAGCTGTCATTGCGCCTTCACACCCCTCATCCGCCCTTTGGGCACCTTCTCCCACAAGGGGAGAAGGCTACGTAGTTAGGATTGTGGACACATTTGAGTTTTTAAAAGGCTGAAATCACTCACCTACCTCACTACTCAGCCTTCTCCCCTTGTGGGAGAAGGTGCCCAAAGGGCGGATGAGGGGTGTGTGTGAAGGCACAGTGGCTTCGTTGGGTTTGCAATTAAGACGTATCAGAGAATCACACAACCGGACTGCGTGTCATTTTCTGAGTGATGGTGGTTTGGCTGTTGCTGCAATTGTTGCATAATATTTCCGAAAACTTGTTGTTTTTGCTCGACATATCTTTTCCAAATCCCGGCGCGAAAATGCAATTTCAAACGCCGCGTCGCGGTTACCCGCGTACCCCCCGTTATCGCATACATATTCAAAACCAAGACCAGAGCGAACGTCACGAGACGGGCGATAAAACGCCTTGCCATTCCTTAATTTGAGAGAATTCGTGTGCGCACTTATTTTCGTGTTTTCTTCAAAAAAATAAAGTCCAGAGCAAAAAATATTCGTGGTTTCAGGAGGCAGAACACTCTGCGCTAAACCAATCATGCGTATACAAAATGCATCACGCTGCTCCCAATTTTCAAACCCTTCATCGTTATTGTCGTGGTCATCGTCATAGGTTTTGTAAAGAGCAAGAAGAAATAGCTCTGGATCAATGTAATCATCTAACTTCACTGCCTTTTTTGGTAACAGGATGTTGAATAATGATTCTAGAGCGCATTCTGTTTTTTCACTTAACGCTACATTCAAAGGAATACCATTGACACCAGGGTCACCATTCGGAAACGTTTCTTCTTGAAACACATCAATCAATGATTGCGCATAGGCGGCATATTCTTGCGGAATAATAATTTCATCTACACCTTCTGCGTTTTTTTGTGTTTCATAGAAAACCCAAGCAGATAAGGCTTCTGTTTTCGCTTTTATAATATCTTCAGTTTGCGGAAGTTTATCGTAATAGGGCAGTAGCAGTTCAATCATTTTAATTTGTTTACGCTTCACTGCCATTGTAAGCGCAGTTTCTGCATAAAATTTTTGCCAAGTCAGTTTGCTCTCAATCACAAGATTTTTATCTGGTTGTCCTGATATTAAGTCAGGTTCCGCGTCTAAACATTTTTTTACGGTCTCTACATCATCATCAATCACAGCTTGCAAAAATATAGCAAAGGTCACGCGATTGGCTATCTCGATAGCGGCCCGTACTTGATTGGGCGCATCAGATGAAATTGAAAAAATGTCAGTAGAAAAAAAGCCATTTGTTTTCAAGTAATCCGATTGGGATTTTTTGAGTACATCGTAGGCCCTGTCGTTTAATTTAGAAATGCGTCTATTGCCCGCCATATCTGCCTCGTTATGATGAATGATTATTATGTTATTTTATAGGTGTATAGTTTATACACAATCCGGGCAGGATGCAAGCAGCAGCCTGGACACGCTTTTTGTGTCCGGGAAGGTGCATATAGCGAAGCCACTACCCTGGACACAAAAAACGTGTCCAGGCTACACACTTGCTACACTTGCTGTCATTGTACCTTCACACCCCTCATCCGCCCTTTGGGCACCTTCTCCCACAAGGGGAGAAGGCTGTGTAGTGAGGGTTGTGTACGTCCTCAACATTCAAAAGCATAATATTTCCCATCACCTTTACTACTGAGCCTTCTCCCCTTGTGGGAGAAGGTGCCCAAAGGGCGGATGAGGGGTGTGAAGGTACAATGGCTTCGTTGGGTCTGCAATTAAGCAAGTAGCCTGGACACGCTTTTTGTGTCCGGGAAGGTGCATATAGCGAAGCCGCTACCCTGGACACAAAAAACGTGTCCAAGCTACACTTGTTAATAGAGCGTAGCCCAAAGTCCAGATATAATAAAATATACGAAAACCCAAGAAAGCGTAGAGGATGCCCAATGGACAACTTGAACTTAAACTTAAATATCATCGATTATCTGCTGATTGCCGTTTTTGCTTTCTCTATTTTAGCTGGTTTTGGACGCGGTTTTGTCAGAGAAATGATTTCGTTGCTGGCTTTAATCGCCGCGGTGGTCGTCGCTGTTATGTTTGCAGGCCCCTTGGCTAGTTCATTCACCAATACGGCTGGCGTACAAAGCGTCGTTAACCAGGCATCGTCCGCTATTGGTGTCAGCACAGCGCAACCTGTCTCTTATATTGCCATCGGTATTAGTTTTGGCCTTCTTTTTGCAGGCACTATTCTCATAGGCGCGCTCATCGGATTTTTTCTCAACATTGCATTTCAAACGGGTATGTTAGGCGTTGGAAACCGCATATTAGGCGCATTGTTTGGCTTTGCCCGTGGTTTTATCTTTTGCATGGTGATCATTTTTATCGTGCAACTCACTCCATTTGTCACTGCGGCATTGTGGCAGAAATCGCAATTAGTGGTTGCTTTCCAGCCGGCGGTAGGTTGGCTAGGGGAGGCTGTTTCACCTGGTTTAAGTAACTTAAAGGATCGTTTTGGAAAAACCTTAC
>JABDBV010000014.1 GCA_013288395.1 Gammaproteobacteria bacterium
TAAAGCATTCGTTTAAAAAAGATAATATTTTGGTAACAAATCCAATAGAGTTTTTTAAGGACCCGCCATGGAAGATACCAGCGGAATGATCCCCACAGATAAACTTCATTTCAACCTAGCGCGTCTACATGCTAATCTATATTTTTTGCACCAGTTGGAGATTCTACGATGCGGTTGCACCTAAAGCTTGAGGCTCTGGTAGTATGGTTGATGGTTATACTGGTTACAGTCAGTTGCTCTCAGCCGGATAAAAACGCTCGATTTAAGACCCAGCGCTCTGGCTTTGTTCAGGTGGATCAAGCAAAACTATTTTATCAATCTTTCGGCACAGGAACGCCTATTATTGTCCTGCATGGTGGGCCTGGTTTAGATCAAACCTACCTGTTACCGCAAATGCTGACACTCGCCAAAGACCACGAAGTTATTTTTTACGATCAACGCGGATCGGGTAAATCCTTGGATACCAACATGAGTCCAACCTATCTCAACACGGTGCAATTTGTAAAAGATTTGGAAGCGTTAAGAATCCAACTAGGATTAAATAAAGTCGTATTACTGGGGCATTCATGGGGTGGGTTTCTTGCAATGAATTATGCGATCGCACATCCTGATCATGTATCTGCTCTTATTTTAATGAATACTGGACCTGCTGATTATAAAGGCCAGCAAGCGTTTGCAGTGGAATTTTCTAAACGTACGCAGCCTATTAAAAATGAAATTAGCGCATTAGGTAATCCGAGTGCATTCGAACAATCATCATCAGCTAATATTACAAAAATGTATAAGGTGCTTTTCTCTGTTTATTTTTACAATCCCAAAGACGAATCTGAATTATCATTAAACATGACAGAAAAATCTGAAAAAAGCGGCTTTAAAGTATTAGAAGTAATGAATGAAACCTCCTGGATGAAGCCGGAAATCAATCTCTATCCTCAACTTGAAAAGTTGAACGTACCTACTCTTATTGTGCATGGCAAAGAAGACATTATTCCGTTGTGGACAGCGGAAAAAATCAAAGCAGCGATTCCAGGCGCACAAATGATTACATTGGAAGAGTGTGGCCACTTTTCTTATATCGAAAAACCAGATCAAGTATTTTCACGCATCGACTTGTTTTTAAATGATGTGTCGAATAATAATGCGCCTTAAAGCTTTCAGTGATAACGTGACTACAGTCAAATTGTGGAACGACTGTGGGTAATTATTCTGCGCTTCTCTAAGCCAAAACATCCTTCCTGCTAAACTCAATAATGTATTGAATAATATTGTATTTTGAGATCATGACCATTATTGGGTAAATGAAGGCCCTTGAATCGGTGTGTATAGTGTGTATAATTAAAGATGAATAGTAGAGAGATTATCAAGATATTGGAATCTGATGGATGGGTAAAGCATACGCAGAAGGGCAGTCATTGTCAGTATAGGCATCCAATCAAAAAGGGCAAAGTAACGGTGCCTCATCCTAAAAAGGATTTACCTGTTAAAACTGTGCAAAGTATTTTGAAACAATCGGGTCTAAAATGAGAGAGGTACACGATTATGCAATATCCAATCTTTATCCATAAAGATGAAAACAGTGATTACGGCGTGATTGTTCCTGATCTTCCGGGTTGTTTTTCAGCAGGCAGCACAATCGAGGAAGCTATTCACAATGCTCACGAAGCTATTGAGTGCCATTTAGAAGGATTATTAATGGATAATGAATCCATTCCATTAAAAAAATCCGTAGAACAGCATCTTGGTGATCCTGATCTAAAAGATGGCGTGTTGGCTCTAGTCGAAATTGATATTTCAAAAATTTCTGGCAAAACTACAAGAATTAATGTGAGCCTGCCTGAAAGATTTTTAAAACAGATTGATGAATATACGAAGCAGCATGGGTGCAATCGTTCCGGGTTCTTGGTTGACGCTGCCATGAGTTATATGGCAGAGCATCAGGGAGACAAGCGCACGTACGCATCAAGATAGTAATTTCAACCTAACTGGTGCCGCGAAATTTCTTCATCGCCTTCATCGCCTTCATCGCTAAGATAATCTCTATTTTTATCATTCTCGTCTGGAAGTCGTTTCTCTTGCTTACCTTTAAACAAAGTCGTTTGTTGGTTATTCGCCAATACCCGTTCAGTCTTCTTTGAAGACAAGGAAGTCCATAATAAGTAAACAGCAAGTCCAAGTACATTGACGGTGCCTACCAAGCTGGCGGCGGAAGAGGTTGAGTGGTCAGCAAATGGGTAAACACCATTTTCGTAAAGCTGATGGGCTGCGGTCATCTCCGCAGGTTTTTGTGGTGAAAAATAATACGTAGCGGCTGCAAATAATGCCGTGTTGAAAATCACAAACGCTCCAAGTCTCATATAAAGTCTCTTCTGGTTTAAAATTAAAGGAACCGCATTATATTTCACAATGGAAAATAAGCAAGTTGGCAAAAAAAACTACCGTCGGTGTGCTTTCCTCGATATACTTTTTGCATAAATTAGATAAGGAACATCATCAGTATGGACGTGTTGAGTGTTTGTGGTGTGATTTTGATGCTGAGCGTCGTTTTTACCTCGGCATTCTTTCAATTTTCAGCTATAGTTTGGACGATTTGCGTTGGTGTGACTTTAACGGTATTAACCGTATTTGGCTTTTTATCAATCACACCAGCTATACTCTTCTGGATAGGCTTTATCCTGGCGGCTGCTTTTGCTAATTTACATAAGCTGCGTCAACGTTACCTCATTGCACCTCTTTTACCTGTATTAAAAAAACAATTACCCGCCATCAGTGTGACAGAGCGTGAAGCGATCGAAGCTGGAAACACTTGGTGGGAGAAAGAATTATTTAATGGCCGCCCAGAATGGCGGACGTTATTGGCCATTCCCAAACCGGTACTGACCCAGGAAGAGCAAGATTTTTTAAACAACCAAGTCGATCAGCTTTGCTCCATGCTGGACGATTGGAACATTATTTTTTCTGAACGCGATCTACCCGAAGCGGTGTGGCAATATCTTAAAAATGAAAAATTTTTTGGGATGGTCATTCCTAAAAAATACGGTGGATTGGGTTTTTCTGCGCTTCTGCATTCAACCGTCGTTACAAAAATAGCTACGCGCAGCATTAGCGCTGCAGTAAATACGATGGTGCCGAATTCCTTAGGGCCTGCGGAATTACTGCAACATTACGGTACAGAAGAGCAGAAATCGCATTATTTGCCCCGTTTAGCAACCGGCGAAGAAATCCCTTGTTTTGCTTTAACAGCGCCAGAAGCAGGGAGCGATGCTAGTTCTATTCCTGATAGCGGCGTCGTATGCAAAGGAATGCATGAGGGGGTTGAAACCCTAGGTATACGTCTCCATTGGGACAAACGCTATATTACCCTGGCTCCTGTTGCCACCTTGCTCGGACTCGCTTTCCGTCTTTATGATCCAGACCATTTACTCGGCCAATGCGAGGACATTGGTATTACATTATGTTTGATTCCAGCATCGCATCCTGGCGTGGAAATTGGCAGCCGGCATTATCCTATGCATCTTGCCTTTATGAATGGCCCCACACGCGGCAAAGATGTCTTTATTCCTATTGATTGGATAATTGGTGGCAGCAAAATGGCGGGAAATGGTTGGCGAATGCTGATGGAATGCCTCTCCATTGGCCGAGCCATTTCATTGCCAGGACTTGCCACTGCTTGCAGCAAACTGGTTTACCGCAATACGGGTCCTTATGCGCGATTACGCAGACAATTTAATTCACCGCTGTCTGCTTTTGAAGGCGTTGAAGAAGCGCTAGGTTATATTGCTGGTTACACGTATCTGCTTGAAGCGGCCCGCATAATGACAGCCGGCGCAGTCGATTTAAAAATCAGGCCATCCATCGCTTCCGCTATTGCTAAATACCACATGACAGAATTATCTAGACTTGCTATTACACATGCAATGGATATACATGCAGGTCACATGATACAAGTCGGGCCTCGGAATTTTCTAGCTAATTTGCATTCTGCTATTCCTATTAGCATTACCGTTGAAGGCGCCAATATTTTAACCCGTAATTTAATTATTTTTGGCCAGGGTGCCATTCGTTGCCATCCTTATTTACTTAAAGAGTCTGAATTAATTTCTGCTGCAGATACGAATATCCCCGAACTAGATAAAGTGTTAATGAAACATATAGGTTTTTATACCAGCAATTTGCTGAGAAATATCGCTTATGGATTATCCGGCGGACGTTTTATTATTGCGTCATTTAAAAATGCGAAAGTGAAAAAACTGCAACGGCAATTAACACGCATGAGCGCAGCATTAGCACTACTCGCAGATACCAGCCTGATCATGTTAGGGGGCAGTTTAAAACGTCGCGAACGAATTTCCGCTCGTTTAGGTGATATTTTAAGCCAACTCTATCTCGCTTCTGCTGTATTGAAATACTACAATGACAATCAACAACCAGCTGACGAGGTAGACTACGTGCGTTGGTCTCTACAGCAATGCTTGCAAAAAATCCAAATTGCTTGTGATGAGTTATTTGATAATTTCCCTTATCGCTGGGTAGGTAAAATATTAAGTTGGATTATTTTTCCCTTTGGCCAAGCGTATCGCGCTCCCGATGATCAATTGCATAAAAATATTGTGCTACCCATGCTAGAACCCTCTGCCTTGCGCGATCGTTTAACACAGTATTGCTACACGAGTAATGAGAGTTCGGACACTGGGCATCGCTTAAATCTGCTTTTGTCGCAAACAGCTACTATAGAGCCGATGTTGAAAAAAGTAGGAGCGGCTGTAAAAGATGGAATTATTCCGCCTAATCGATATGACACGGCAGCACGTTTGCGAATGGCTGAAAAAGCTGGCATTTTAACAAAAGAAGAATTAATCAAATTAAATGAGTTTGAAGCGCTACGAAGTGAAGTGATTAAAGTAAATGAGTTTTCATTTGATTTAGCTGAAGTTATTGCGTAAGGAAGAGGAATAAATTATGACTGTACCAACCACGTCCATGTTGCGTGATGTTTACATTGTTGATGGTGAGCGCACACCATTTTTAAAGGCGAAGGGAAAAACGGGTCCTTTTTCTGCATCAGACCTTGCTGTGAATGCGGCGCGTGAATTATTAGGTCGACAGCCATTTTCCGCAAAAGAATTGAATGAAGTGGTGGTGGGTTGTGTGATGCCAAGTGCAGAGGAAACGAATATCGCTCGCGTCATTGCTCTACGTGTGGGCTGCGGGAAAGCAGTGCCAGCATGGACTGTGCAACGAAATTGTGCATCAGGCATGCAAGCGATTGACAGTGCAGCAAGAGATATTGCAATGGGACGGCATGATCTAGTCTTGGCAGGCGGCACAGAAGCAATGAGCCGTGCGCCATTGCTCTACAATGAAGGCATGACAAATTGGCTGGCAAGTCTTGCTGCCGCAAAAAATTGGAAATCAAAAGTAAAAGAATATGCAAAATTCAAACCGTCCTATTTAAAACCTATTATTGCCATATTGAGAGGACTGTCTGACCCCATCGTCAACTTATCCATGGGTCAAACGGCTGAAATACTTGCCGACCAATTTACTATTTCCAGGCTGCAAATGGATCAATTCGCACTGGAAAGTCATCAACTCGCAGCAGCAGGTCAAGAAGACCAGCATTTTAAAGAAGTGATGTCAGTGTTTGGCAATGATGGCGATTTTTATGTGGCGGATGACGGCATACGGCGCGATTCCTCGATAGAAAAATTGGCTGCTTTAAAACCTTTTTTTGATAAAAAATTTGGCAGTGTGACAGCAGGTAATAGCTCGCAAATTTCTGATGGTGCCGCCATGCTCATATTGGCAAGCAAAGAAGCAGTACAAAAATATCGCTTACCAACCTTAGCTCGCATTGTTGATGTGCAATGGGCAGGTGTTGATCCTGCTGAAATGGGACTTGGGCCCGTGTATGCCACCAGCAAGCTGTTACAACGTCAGCAGTTGTCTATGGATAGCATTGATTATTGGGAAATAAATGAAGCCTTTGCCGCCCAAGTGTTAGCTTGCATGGCGGCTTGGGAAAGCGATGACTATTGCCGAAAAAATTTAGGTCTAGAACGCGCCCTAGGAAAATTAGATCGTTCTAAATTAAATGTAGATGGCGGAGCCATTGCACTTGGACATCCTGTAGGAGCAAGTGGTGCGCGTATCGTGTTGCATCTTGCAGAGGTATTGAAGCGTCAAAAAGCTAAAAAGGGAGTCGCTACTATTTGTATAGGCGGCGGTCAGGGCGGCGCAATGTTAATTGAAAATGTTTCCGAGGTGTAATATGAGTCTAACGCAAACTTATAAAAATTGGCGGCTAGAAAAAGATGCGGACAATATAATATGGCTTTATTTCGACAAACATAACGCATCAGTCAATACCATTGATAAAGAGGTAATGATGGAGCTTTCATCAATCATTGATACCTTGGCGCTCGATACGGCATCACAAGGGGTGATTATCGCTTCCGGAAAAAAATCTGGGTTTATTGCGGGCGCTGATATTTCACTTTTTAACAAATTCAAAGACATTGATGATGCAGTTTCCACGTTGACAATGGGTCAGGATATTTTAAGTAAATTAGAGTCGCTGAAAATGCCTACGGTTGCCATGATTGATGGTTTTTGTTTAGGCGGTGGCTTGGAACTTGCGTTGGCATGTCGTTACCGTATTGCGGAAGAAAGTTCTAAAACACGCTTAGGCTTGCCTGAAGTACGTTTAGGTATACATCCGGGGTGGGGCGGTACGGTGCGGTTGCCACGTTTAGTGGGCGCGTTCAACGGTTTAAGCTTAGTGCTCGCTGGCAATACGGTAAGCGGCAAAGCAGCGGCAAAAATTGGTTTTGTCGATGCCGCGGTTCCCAGACGTCAATTAATACATGCCGCTAAATACTATATTCAAAATAAACCTGCATCGCATAAGGCAAGCAAATTAGAATCGTTGACAAACCATAAAATGGCGCGTGAAATAATCGGTTACTTCATGCGAAAGAAACTAAAGGCCAAAGTAAATCCATTGCATTATCCTGCGCCATTTCACGCGTTAGATAATTGGGAGCATGTTGGTGTTGATGGAATAGAAGCGTATCAACGCGAAGCAAAAAGTTGCGGTAAATTATTTTTTAGTGAAACGAGCCAAAATTTAGTCCGCATTTTTTTCTTGCAAGAAAAATTAAAAGGATTAGCAAAAGATACATCTTATGCCCCGCATCATATTCATGTGATAGGCGCAGGTGTCATGGGTGGTGACATTGCGGCATGGTGTGCGATGCATGGGTTTGTTGTGACATTACAAGATATAGAAGCACGAAATGTCGCGCCAGCCATTAATCGCGCATATAAGCTTTATCAAGACATATTAAAAGAACCTTATCTTATTCAGCGAGCAATGGATCATCTCATTCCTGATTTAACGGGTGAGGGCGTTTCAAAGGCGGATATCATCATCGAAGCAGTCGTTGAAGATCTTGCCATCAAGCAAACCATTTTCAAACAAATTGAAGCTAAAGCAAAACCACATGCGATTTTAGCCACCAATACGTCCAGTATTCCGCTGGATGAAATTAACACGGTTTTACAACTACCGCAGCGATTAGTGGGGATTCATTTCTTTAATCCCGTTTCTAAAATGATGTTGGTGGAAGTAGTGAAGGGTGAGCGCACCAGTCCTGATGTCATAGAAAAAGCCACTAGTTTTGTACGTAAACTGGATAAATTACCGCTGCCAGTCAAAAGCAGCCCAGGCTTTTTGATTAACCGCATACTCTCGCCTTACTTAATGGAAAGCATGGTGATGTTGAATGAAGGTATACCAATGGATGTCATTGATAAAGCCATGACAAATTTCGGTATGCCGATGGGGCCTATTACATTGGCTGATACGGTAGGGCTGGATGTGTGCCTTTCTGTAGCAAAGCATTTAGGTAAATATCTAAACACGCCAATTCCTGCACGGCTGATAGAATTAGTAGAGCAGCGTAAGCTAGGACGTAAAACTGGCGAAGGTTTTTATAAATATGACAAATCGGGCAAGCAAGTCAAAACCGATTATCCTAAATATGATAAACCATTAGATGACATTTCGAATCGTTTAGTCTTATGTATGCTAAATGAAGCTTTTGCTTGTTTGCGTGAAGGCGTGGTCTCAGACGGCGATTCACTGGATGCTGGCATGGTGTTTGGCACCGGTTTTGCACCCTTCAGAGGCGGCCCCATTCATTATGCAAAAACGCAGGGGATTAATGAGCTTTTTCAGCAATTTATGCGCCAACAACAAGCGCGCGGTGAAAAAAATGAAAAAATTCAATCTTGGATGGAGACCACAGTTTGAGTATGTTTTCAGATACGCATAAACAAAACAAAAAAGTGGGCGAGCCACCAGGTACGCCTACTTACACTGGCAATAAACCAGCCGCTCCTTCTATCATTGATGTAGTTACTTATAATCAACACGACTACCATGAAACCACCGGCACAGATTTAGATAAATGTCTTCCCGAAAAAATAGAAAAAAATGTATATACATGGGTGAGTATACATGGCTTGAATGATAGTAATTTAATGTCAGCGATTGCTAAACGTTACGATCTGCACCCATTAACGTTAGAAGATATTATGAACGTTGAGCAACGCCCTAAAGTGGAAGAATTTGATAATTATTTATTTATTACATTAAAAATATTACTTTGGAAAACCAAATCCTCTACTTTTTCTGTGAAGCAATTGAGCTTAGTGCTTGGACATGATTTTGTCTTATCGTTTCAAGAAGGGGAAACCCCACATTTTGATGGTATCAAGAAACGATTACAAAGCACGGCTAACCAACGGTTACGGCAACATGGCAGTGATTATCTTGCTTATCGCTTAATCGATGCGGTTGTTGATAAATACTTTATTGTGTTAGAAGCGCTGGGTGATGATATTGAGGCAATAGAAGAACGAATTATTGCTGCCCCTACGACACAAAACATGCATACGATGTATCGTTTCAAACGACAAATGCTTTTGGTGCGCAAAGCCATCTGGCCAATGCGAGAAGCAATAGGCCATCTCGTGCATGTGGAAGATAAGCTCATCACTAACTTTACCCGCGTCTATTTGCGAGATGTGTATGATCACACGGTGCAAGCCATTGATACCCTCGAAACCTTTAGAGATATGGTAGGCAGCATGATGGATATGTATTTATCCAGTCTCACCAACCGCATGAATGAAATCATGAAAACGCTTACCATCATTGCCACTATCTTTATGCCGATCACAACGATTGCCAGTATTTACGGGATGAATTTTATTTACATGCCTGAATTGAAATATCACTGGGGTTACCCGATTGTTTTATGCGTAATGTTATCTATAGCCATAGGAATGCTGTATTATTTCAGAACTAAAAAGTGGATATAGAGAAACATTTACCCGTCTTTAAAGATTTTCTACTTTTTTTTTCTAAATTAGCTTATGCTGTAAGTTCTGTTACACGGAAATTTTATAATCTTAAGGAGATGTAAAATGGGTAACTTCGATAAGAATCAAGGTAAAGGTCAAGATCAAAATCGCCAAGGTCAAAACCCAAGTCAAGGACAAAATCAAAATCGTCCCGGACAAGGCAGTCAAGGTCAAGGTGGCCATGGACAAAATCAAAATCGTCCAGGAACAACCAACACACCAGGCAGCCGTAAATAAATAAGTTATCTCCCTATAACAAGAAGAGGGCGAATAACACTATTCGTCCTCTTTCTTTTTCCACTTAATCCCACAGCCTATACTCGCTATTTGATCATGGCGTACAGCAATGCCTGCGAGCATGCTATCTAGCACATGAGATAAATCTGCACCCGAAGCTTCTTTATTATTTCCAGGTGAGGAATCATCGAAACGGCCTCGATAGACGCAATGTAGATTTTTATCGAATACATAAAAATCAGGTGTGCAAGCAGCGTGATAAGCATGAGCTACTTCTTGAGATCCGTCGTATAAGTAAGGGAAAGTATAGTTGTTTTTCTCTGCTTCTAAGCGCATGAGTTCGGGACCATCTTGGGGATGCGTGATAACATCATTCGAGCTGATTGCCACAAAACAAATCCCTTTTGCTTGATAAGATCGCGCCGTCTCGACCAATTTATTTTGAATATGTTTTACATAGGGGCAATGATTACACAAAAACATCACAACAGTCGCGATCGGCGATTTGATGTTATGCAATTCAACAAATTGATTTGTACGCGTGTCTTTTAATCGAAAATCAGGTGCGACTGTGCCCAGTGGAATCATGTTTGATTGTATCGCCATTTTATTCTCCTAGAAATTAAGAAACGATGATTGAAGTGGTTGTTTTGTTTGTTGAATACGGTATCCTTAGTGCGCTTTATTTATCAAGCACTTTGGAACATGGAGAGTAACGCGTAATGAATCGTTTTCTGGTTCGTCCTCTATTGACGCTATTATATACGACTGGATTTGTCGCTCTGGCTACAGAAGCCTCAGCTTCTGGTTTTCAATTATGGGAGCAAGATGGCGCTAGTGTGGGTAATTACCATGCGGGCTATGCTGCCGCAGCAAATGACGCGAGTACAGCTTTTTATAATCCTGCAGGTCTTACGCGTTTTAAGAATCAACAACTGGTTTTTGCAGGCGCTGGTGTATTTACCAGTCTTAAATATCAAGGCACGGTCAGTGTTAATCAACTTGAAAATACGGGGCCACAAGCAGTAACTGCTCAGGGTGGAGCAGTCGGTTTTATTCCCGCTGTGCATTTTGCTACGCCCCTGAATGATTTTCTGGCTTTTGGTTTTAGCGTAGATGCACCTTTTGGTTTAAAAACAGATTATGGCAAATCAACCATATTGCGTTATATCACCACCGAATCATCTGTGATGGTTGTCGATATTAGTCCCACCATTGGGATAAAAGTCACGAATAAAGCATCGATTGGCTTTGGGCCGGATGCGCAAATAATGAAAGGCGAATTTGATCAAGTAGGCACTTACGCAGATGAAACCATGGATAGCAATGGTATTAATCAAGCGAGCGACACTGGTTATGGTTATCACGCAGGTGTGTTATATGAGTTCACGCCTGAATCACGCGCTGGACTTAGCTACCATTCACAAGTGGTGCATCATCTAACAGGTACCAGTTCATTTACAGGGCCTCTTGCTGAAGCATTGGAAGCAACCATTCATTCACGTCGCGCAAAAGTAAATATTACCTTGCCTCCCTACACTGCATTGAGTGCATATCACCAATTGAATTCAACATGGGCTTTAATGGCAAGTGCGATTTATACACAATGGAGCACCATACAAAATCTGGTATTGCAAAATGTGGCGGGTGTTGAGTTAGTAGATGATATTCCAACACCCAGTACCAGCATTATTGTGACGATTCCTCAGCATTTCCGTAATACCTGGAATTTTACCGTGGGTGCAGATTATTTTGCGACGGATCAAATAACGCTGCGAGGTGGTGTGGGCTACGATCAAACACCCTCTCGTTATGATTATCGCAATGTACAAATGCCAGATAATAATCGATTCGTTATCGCCTTTGGTGGTCATTTTCAAGCAACAAAAGTTATTGGTCTTGATTTAGGCTGGATGCATTTATTCATGAACGAAGCGCATATTGCGCCACCGCCACAAATGACGGGTGCAGAAGTGGGTATAACGAATGGCACCGTTAAAGGTGGGGCAGATGTTATTTCGGGACAGGTGACTTGGGATATTGCTTGAGTTGATGCTGTTGCCACCCCTCATCCGCCCTTTGGGCACCTTCTCCCACAAGGGGAGAAGGTGCCCAAAGGGCGGATGAGGGGTGTGGAGGGATATGAAGGATGTGGCAACAGCATCACTCCAACCAATATCACCCAAACAATAACCTAAATAAATTCTTAGTCTCACCACCCTCAATCACCGCATGAAACTCGTCGATTTTTCTTAATCTAAAACTACTCTCATTCATGCTGCTAAGGTTGATAATGCCACCATTACTCGATATCTCCGCAGTACCGATAATGCTGCCGCTACAGTTTCCGGACATATGAATTTGCGCATCACACACTTTACTAACACAGCTTGTGTTGATAAGAGAAGCTTTAATTTTGATGCTTCCATGTGGTTTGATGATGCCCCCCACATCTTTAGAGCACGCATTATTAAAAGCAACTGAAGAGGCAGTTGCATCCGAGTCAGTAAGATTTTCAATAACAACGGGATTAAGCACATTCGCAAATACCGAGAAAGGCATTAAGCAAGAAACAAGTAATAATAAAAAAGATTGTTTCATTTTATTCATTATTCGATTCCCTCCAGTAATTATTTGGCAACGCTTGAAGCGTAATTAATAATAACATTAAATGTACCGATCGGTGCATTGATGTCGTAGCCACTGCCTGGGATGGAAGATACGCCTAAAACGCCTTGGCTTTTACTGAATACAACAGTGGCAATAGCAGGATCGCCGCAATGATCATTCATGTAAACGACAGCTTGGCAATTTTCAGGGTTTGGATGACAAGCAATTTTAATGTTTGCTTCGTCTATAGGATGGTTTTGTTCGTGTGCGCGTGTAATGCCTGCGTCATTCTTCATGGAATCTGTGCATTTTCTGGATTTATCTTTGATAATTCGGGACGTGGAATCTTCATTTGTGTTGTTTGAAATAGCTAATGCGTTTGCAAAAGACAAAGCAGGTAGCAAGCAAAGTCCAATCGCAGCAATTTGCTTAATGAGTTGTTTATTATACATTATTAACTCCTATAGAGATTTATTATGATGGAAAAATAATACTCTGAGAATGCTTGACCAGCAAGCAGTTAATGAAAGGAGGCTAAGTGCAATAATTAACCGCGAAGTCTGCCAGTGGGCACCACCAGTCTATCGCCTTCTTGAATTGAGCCGTCATCCGTTAAGTTGGCCAATCGGATGGCGCCTGCGGTAGTATGAAATTTATGTGCAATTTTAGCAATGGTATCGCCACGTCTAACCATGTAAATGGTATCACCAGGCATGATGGCATTTCGTTCCGGCGCGGCATTAGCTTGTACGTGTTCTGTCGCATGGGTGGGAATAATCAATTGTGCACCTGGTTGAACTTTTTGGCCAGTTAAGCGATTCGCTGAGCGCAATAATTTGCTGCTGATGTGAAAGCGTTTAGATATGCTATCGAGTGAATCTTTTGCACGTACCATGTAAATAGTGTCACCCGGTTGTAAAGAATAATTCAAAGCAACAGCGTCTTTGCTGATGATGGATTGCATGTGATTACGTGCAACGGTGGGCGACATTTGTTGTAACGCATAGTGTTTGGTAAAAACTGGGGTTGGCGCGTTTGGAATTAACAAATTCATAGCGTGTGTTACGCTTGATTTAGTCAAATGATTCAGCTGGCGAATGGCAGTCGTGGTGGTATTAAATTTTTTCGCGATCAATGCAAGTGTATCACCTGGTTTGACGCGGTAGTGACGCCATGTCACTTTACTTTGACCAAATGGTGATAAAGCAAAATTTTCAGAAAATTGTTCGACATTTTCGATAGGCAGCACCAGCTTATAAGGCCCGCGGGTAGACATGGTTTGGTGCATAAACCCAGGATTTAACTGCATCAGTTTTGTGTCGCTGATACCAGCTAGTTTTGCCGCATATTTCAAGTTTATTTGGGTGCCAATGTCAACTTGTGCCAAATAAGGTGCATTATGTACAGGTGGGAAGTAAACAGGGTATTGATCAGGATGACTGATGATAATGGCTAATGCTAAGAGGCTTGGCACATAGTCTTTCGTTTGTTGCGCAACGGGTAGAGACCAAAAATCAGTGTCATAGCCATCACGGATATTTCTTCGGATAGCAGACAATACATTTCCCTCACCGGTATTATAAGCGGCAATCGCAAGCAGCCAATTGCCATCAAAAAAACTTTGCAGATACGAAAGATAATTTAGTGCGGCGCGTGTGGATGAAATGACATCGCGTCTGCCATCAAAAGCGCCATCTCGCTTGATGCCTAATCCTAAGGCTGTGTTTGGCATTAATTGCCAAATACCTGATGCGCCCATGTTAGACATCGAAAAGGGATTGTATCCGCTTTCTACAATAGGCAGTAACACCAATTCAGCCGGCAAGTGCCGTTTTTTTACTTGCTGTAAAATATAATAAAGATACGGTGCAGCTCGAGAGGCGGAACGAAGTAAAAAATCTTGGTTGTTCATAAACCATTCAATTTTTTCTTGTACAGCGGGCGTTTCTTCAAAATGTGTCAATGTAAACTCATCGCGCAACACATCCCAGAGATTGTCGGCATTACGATAACGAGTGATGGCTTCGGCTAATTTTTGTTTATGCGTGGGGGAAAGATGTGCATTTTTTTGATAGAAGTGTATCCCTTCCAAATTGGGGAAAGCGAATGTAACACTGCTTGAGATGCAGCAAAAAAATATTAAAAATAGCGCTATTACTTTCGTTGACACACAGCAGCTCCTTCAGAGGTAAGCTATTTGTTTTAACTTATTGTTTAATAAATACCTTAATGGTGCCAGTCCGCACTGTATACAGATTGATTAATGACTGTACGTCAAGTTTTGATATGTTATAGTATCAAAATTGTTTGGGAGATGGAAAAGCTTTGGCACATAGCTATCGTAGCCTGCAACATTTTAACCAATGGTTAGCCCATCACTTTTTGGGTGAGCGTCTACTACAGGCAGAGCAAAGCTCGTTAGCTGCACTTTTACATCAACATTTTGGAAAGCATGCCGTATTAATTGGTGTGCCGCAGCAAGAAAGCTTGCTCAATTTAACTGAATTACCCTATCACGCACTGCTTAGCCCATTGAATCATCAAAAAACCAGGGTTAACTTCATCGAAAGTGATTTGCATGAATTGCCCATTTTCACGGGCAGTGTCGATTTGGTGGTGTTGCCACATACATTGGAATTTATTGATAACCCCCGACAATTATTGACTGAAGCGTGTCGAATTATTAAACCGGAAGGATTGATCGTTATCTGCGGTTTTAATCCAACCAGCATGTGGGGCGTGAGAAAATTGTTTACTAAAGAAAACAGCATGCCGTGGTCTGGGCAATTTATACATCCCGGAAAAGTGAAAAACTGGTTAAAACTTGCAGATTTTGAGTTAGAAACGCAACAGGCAGCACTATTTTCTCCGCCCGTTACCAACGCTCGGATGTATGATAAATTTCATTTTCTTGAAACCATTGGCAGCAAGTGGTGTCCTATGCTTGGAGGCGCCTATTTTTTGTTAGCGCGCGCCAAAGTCATTCCACTGACACCGATTAAATTAAAATGGAAACAACAGTTGAGCAGTATTCGCATTCCTACGGCTATCACCGGACATATCGCGAGATCGCCAGACGTGTGCGTACGCAAAGGTGAATGAATGAAGCACATAATGATTTACACTGATGGCGCATGCCGCGGCAATCCAGGGCCTGGTGGTTGGGGTGTTTTAATGCGATATGGACAGCATGAAAAAATTCTCTCGGGTGCTGAAGATCATACGACCAATAACCGCATGGAATTGATGGCAGCCATTCAAGCGCTTGCCTCAATGAAAGAACCCTGCAAAATTGATTTGTATACTGATTCGCAATACGTGCAAAAGGGAATTGCTGAGTGGATAGTTGGATGGAAAAAAAATAACTGGAAAAAAGCAGATAAAAAATTAGTGAAGAATGCTGACCTCTGGCAAGCACTAGACCAGGAAGCAAGCCGCCATCAAGTGGCTTGGCATTGGGTAAAAGGCCATAGCGGACATCCAGAAAATGAAATGGCTGATAGTATTGCAAATCAAGCCATTGACGAATTGCTTCAGTTTAAAAAATAAGATTAGGGATAAATTTATGCGGCAAATTATACTGGATACAGAAACCACGGGTTTACGCGTTGAAGACGGCCACCGTTTAATAGAAATTGGCTGTATCGAAATGATCAACCGTAAATTGACAACCCATTATTTTCATCACTACATCAACCCCGAACGTGAAGTGGAAGCAGGGGCGTTGGCGGTGCACGGTATTACGAATCAATTTTTACAAGATAAACCTGTTTTTAGCACTATTGCGGATGCGTTTATCGAGTTTGTTTCTGGTGCGGAACTCATTATTCACAATGCACCCTTTGATTTGTCCTTTCTTAACAATGAATTAATGTTAACGAAGCGTGGCTATAAAAGCCTGACAGACTATTGCGGTGTGATTGATACCTTGCAACTTGCCAGGCAAATCCATGTGGGTCAGCGTAATAGTTTAGATGCTTTGTGCAAGCGTTACGCAGTGGATAATTCAAAACGGGATTTACACGGCGCATTATTGGATTCTCATTTACTTGCGCTTGTTTATCTAGCCATGACAGGTGGGCAAGGAAGCTTTTTTGATTCCATGGTTGAAAAAGAATCAACAAATACAATTCAGTCAGCTAATAATACTTATTCACCGCGTCAATCGTTTAATTTACCTGTCATTGTCGCGAATACAGAAGAAATTGAATCACACCAAACTTATCTAGAAGCGATGAAAAAGAAAGGCAAATGCTTGTGGTTGGATGACAAAGCGTAACGCTAGCGGGATTGTAGACGTTCATAAAAAATAGGGTTAATATCCGCCAGTAGAGATACACATGCGAATACTACATTGGAGAGATGGCAGAGCGGTTGAATGCGGCGGTCTTGAAAACCGTTGAGTCCTCTGGGCTCCGGGGGTTCGAATCCCTCTCTCTCCGCCAAAACAAAGAAAAATAGGGGAACGAGTTTGATAAAAGTTTTGTTAGTCGATGATCACGAACTTGTTAGGTTGGGTATCAAGCGATTGTTGCAAGATACACAAGGAATCAAAGTGGTTGGTGAGGCAAGTACCGGCGAAGAAGCAGTGTTGCTCGCAAAAGAAATGGTTCCTGATGTGGTGATCATGGATGTGCATATGCCTGGTATTGGTGGATTAGAAGCAACCAGAAAAATGCTGCGTCATAACCCTGACATCAAAATTCTTGCGTTAACAATCTATGAAGATGAACCTTATCCATCGCGCTTGTTGCAAGCAGGTGCATCTGGTTATATCACGAAGGGCAGTGACCCCGAAGAAATGATACGCGCTATACGCACCATTAATTCAGGCCAGCGTTATATTAGCCCTGGTATTGCACAACAAATTGCAATCAAGCGCTTTACTAAAGGCGATGATTCACCGCTGGATGCATTATCTGAGCGTGAATTGCAAATCATGATGATGATTACTCAAGGGCAGAAAGTTCTAGATATTTCTAAAAAACTTTGTTTAAGTCCTAAAACAGTTAATAGCTATCGTTATCGAATTTTTGAAAAATTAAACATCGACAGCGATGTAGAATTGACTCTCCTGGCCATGCGTCTAGGCATGATCGAAGGGTCAAAATCTGGCGATTTTGAATAACCAATCCAAAGACATCCTCCGTTGTAAGCATTATACTTAGTGTGAGATAGTGTTGCGATATCAATACGCTTATGCAAAATATTAAAGCCTTTTTAGCCAATTTGCCGCATCTTCCTGGTGTTTATCAAATGCTGGGTGAGAAGAGTGACGTTATTTATGTAGGCAAGGCGAATGACTTAAAAAAACGTGTCTCTAGCTATTTTAGTGGTCGCGCTAAAGACGCCAAAACGCTTTCTCTGGTTAAAAAAATCAACGGGATAGAAATTACCGTCACCAACAGTGAAAATGAGGCGGTATTACTTGAGTGTAATTTAATAAAAAAACATACGCCGCGTTACAATGTATTGTTACGCGATGATAAAAGCTATCCTTATATTGTGATCACAACCCAGCATCCCTTTCCACGTATCGATTTATACCGCGGACAACGCAAGAAAAATGGGCGTTTTTTTGGGCCTTACCCGAGCTCGCTTGCCGTACGTGAAACCATTAGCTTGCTGCAAAAATTGTTTCATTTGCGTACGTGTGCGGATAGTTATTATGAAGCACGGAACAGGCCTTGTTTGCTTTACCAAATTGGTCGTTGCGCAGGGCCTTGTGTAGGCCGGATTTCAAAAACCGAATACGATAAAAATGTAAAAATGGCTATTTTGTTTTTAGAGGGCAAAAGCCAAGAAGTGATTCACTACTTACATCAACTCATGGAGCAGGCTTCTGATGAATTAAATTTTGAGCTTGCAGTGCACTACCGCGATCAAATTACTAGAATGCGGCAAATTCAAGAGCGACAATATGTCAATGTGGCGGAAGGGGATGCAGATATTATTGGGCTTTCGATGCAAGCAGGTGTTATATGCATGCAATTGCTTTCTATACGCGGCGGTCAAGTGTTAGGTAGTCGTTCTTATTATCCCACCGTCCCTGTTAACACAGAAAAAGAAGAAATTCTTTCGGCGTTTATTAAGCAACATTACTTGAGTCATCCATCGCATTTTGAAAGTATTCCAAAACAAATTATTATTGATGCGGTGATGAAGGAACGCAAACTACTAACCGATGTTTTATCAGAACATGCACAGCATAAAGTGGAGATGGTGCGTCCTCTACGCGGCGATAAAAAGAAATGGTTGGCAATGGCGACTACGAGCGCTCGTCAATCACTTGCTTTGCATCTCTTTTCTAAAACAAACGTGGAAGAGCGATTGCTTGCGCTACAAAAAGCACTGGAATTGAAAAAAATTCCTCGGCGTATTGAGTGTTTTGATATCAGCCATAGCATGGGGGAGGCGACCGTTGCTTCCTGTGTGGTGTTCGATCCTAACGGACCCATCAAGAGCGATTATCGGCGTTTTAATATTCAGCATATAACCCCAGGGGATGATGTGGCTGCTATGCATCAAGTCATATCACGACGATTTAAACGCTTACAAAAAGAGGCGGTAACACTTCCAGACATTGTATTCATTGATGGTGGCAAAACCCAATTGTCTGCCGCACATAAAGTGATGGAAGAATTGGCAATCACGGATGTGTTGCTAGTCGGTGTTTCAAAAGGTCCTGAGCGAAAACCAGGTTTCGAAACTATTCATCGCCTAAATCACCCGCCCTTTCATCTGCCGGCAGATTCACTCGCATTACATTTTATCCAGCAAATTCGGGATGAAGCACATCGTTTTGCCATCACCGGGCATCGCCAGCGCCGTGATAAAACCCGTACTCAATCTTCCTTAGAATTACTCCCTGGCATCGGAGCAAAACGTAGGCGGGAGTTGTTACGTTATTTTGGTGGTATTCAAGGCATTGCCCATGCTAGTCTTGACGAATTAATGAAAGTCCCTGGAATTAGTAGATCTTTAGCCGAACGAATTTTTACTACCTTACATGATGCGACCTTATGATCAAATGTTTACGTGGCCTAACGTACTGACTCTAGTACGTATAACCCTTATTCCCTTATTAGTTGTCTTTTTTTATCTCCCTGTTTCCTGGTCACATTTAGTGGCTACTATTATTTTCGCACTAGCCTGCATTACTGATTGGTTAGATGGCTATTTAGCTAGATATCTTAAACAATCCACTAAATTGGGTGCGTTTTTAGATCCTGTGGCGGATAAGTTGATGGTGTCTGTTGCATTGGTGTTGATCGTGGCTGAGCCCACTTTCCAATATGTTAGTACGAATTCTGCCATTGTGACCATTCCCTCGCCGGTTATTACGATTCCAGCAGCCATTATTGTTGCTCGCGAAATCATTGTGTCTGCGCTGCGTGAATGGATGGCTGAAATTGGTAAACGGGCAAGTGTTGCCGTCTCAAGCCTAGGTAAATTAAAAACAGTAGTGCAAATGCTCGCATTAGTCATTTTGTTATATTGCGATAATTCCTCAAACGCTATCTTGGTCTTTAGTGGTTATTTCTTGTTGTATGTTGCAGCAGTGCTCACGATCTGGTCGATGTGTGTTTACTTAAGCGCTGCATGGGTTCAGTTGACTGCGGATTAGAGCTTTGCGTCGTTATTGCGTCGTTATTGCGTCGTCATTGCGTCGTCATTGCGTCGTCATTGCGTCGTCATTGCGTCGTCATTGCGTCGTCATTGCGTCGTCATTGCGAGGAGCCCAAAGGGCGACGAAGCAACCCAGAAACCGAGGCTGGGTTGCTTCGTCGCCCTTTGGGCTCCTCGCAATGACGGAGTGGAAACTACGCACTCCTCCTGACGGAGTGGAAACTACGCACTCCTCCTGACGGAGTGGAAACTACGCGCTCCTCCTGACGGAGTGGAAACTACGCGCTCCTCGCTGACGACTTAATGACGGCTTCATCTGAAATTTTCTCATAAATCTCTTGACTTACCTAGGTGCCGGGATAGAATTAGCCGCAAATAAGTCGTCGCACTTTTTATGCGGGAATAGCTCAGTGGTAGAGCACAACCTTGCCAAGGTTGGGGTCGCGAGTTCGAGCCTCGTTTCCCGCTCCAAGTTTTTACGCCTCAGGATTCCATTACCGGTTCAACTGAGGTTTTTTGTTTATGGCTGGGTGGCAGAGTGGTTATGCAGCGGCCTGCAAAGCCGTGGACGCCGGTTCGATTCCGACCTCAGCCTATTAGATAAGTTACACATGCCCGGGTGGCGGAACTGGTAGACGCAAGGGACTTAAAATCCCTCGGGATCTGATCCCGTGCCGGTTCGATTCCGGCCTCGGGCATAGATTTAAGTATGCCGGATAAAGAGTGGAATCTTTATCCGTGCTGCTCATAATCATGCTATAAATACCATTAGTATGAAACATACAGGTAAGATTAAACCGCATGACGTTTGTAGTAACAGAGAAGTGCATACGCTGTAAATATACAGACTGCGTAGAAGTATGCCCGGTTGACTGCTTTTATGAGGGTCCCAATTTCCTTGTTATTAATCCTAGTGAATGTATTGATTGTGCATTGTGCGAGCCTGAATGTCCTGTCAATGCCATCTATTCAGAAGACGACCTACCTGAAAAATACCAAGCTTTTATGCAGCTAAATACAGAGCTCGCTGAAAAATGGCCAAATATTACCCGTATTAAACCCGCTCCCGCTGATGCGGACCAATGGAAGGATACGGAAGATAAATTGCAGTATCTAGAGAAAGATTGGCCAGCCAAGTGAATGTCCTTGCTTTTGATACTTCCACTACCGCTTGTTCGGTAGCCTTAGCCAAAGGCGATCAACTATATTCCCAACATAAAATTGCCCCCATGAAACAAGCGGGGCTCATATTGCCAATGATTCAAGAATTGTTAGATAGCGCCGGAATGAGGTTGAACGATCTCGATGCGTTAGCGTTTGGCTGTGGTCCGGGCAGTTTTACTGGTATACGCATTGCTAGTAGTGTGGCACAGGGGATTGGGTTTGCGTATTCGTTGCCTATTATTCATATTTCAACACTGGCAGCGATTGCAGAAGCTGCTTATTTAGAGCGCCAATGGACCACATTATTGGTTGCGGTGGATGCCCGCATGGAACAAGTATACTGGGCGGTTTATGAGGCGAATCAGCAAGGAATAGTAGCGTTAATTGGCGAGGAGAAGGTATATACTCCAGGAGAGACTATCCTGTTTGATAAACAGGCGTCTGATGTACCAAATTGGTTTGGTGTGGGTGATGGGTGGGGGCCGTATAAAGAGCAACTCATTGAAGCCTTAGGGTTTCAGCCGCAGCAAGTGTTATCTACACAGACAGCGACTGCAGAAGCGGTGCTTATGCTTGCAAAAATAAGGCTGAACCAAGGAGAAAGGGGTGTGTTTGCATCGGATGTGGCGCCTATATATCTACGTTGAGATTTAGCACCTAACAAGGTTAAAATTTTATAAGGCACAAAACGAAGATGATACTAGGCAAAAGTGTTTAAATGCAGGAGAGATTATGTCTGGCGTTAATAATGGCGAATGTCAAAATATCATTAACCAGGTTCGCGCGCATATTAAAAAAAATGCGCCAGAGAAAGAAGCAAAGCTGCTAGAAGCATTCGCACAGCGCTATTTTATTTCGGCTTCTTATGACGATTTAGTTTCCCGTTCAATTGAAGATCTATATGGCATCGTGCTTGCTCACTGGAAATTCATTTATCAACGCGCGCCAGGGGACGCAAAAATAAAAATTTTCAATCCTGATAAAATCAAAGATGGTTGGTACAGTACACACACCGTTATTTTTATTTCACATGATGATATTCCGTTTTTAGTCGACTCTGCGCGTATGGCGATTAATCATTATGGTTATCAAATACATTTCATTGTTCATTTTGGTGGCTTTAAAGTAAAACGTGATAGTCACCATAAAATTACCGAGTTAGTCACTTCCACCTCCACGTTGCCACAAAAAGACGTATCCACTGAGGCGCCCATTTACATTGAAATTGATCGCATCGTTGATGAGTCCTGCATGAAAGAATTGCAGGCCGACATTGAGCATGTATTGAGTGATGTGCGTGCTTCCGTTACGGATTGGCGTAAAATGGTATCGCGGGTTGAAGATTGTTTGAGTGAATTAGAAAACAATCCCACCAGCCTTGACCCTTCTGAAGTGGCAGAATCACGGGATTTTTTACACTGGCTTATTAATAATAATTTCACTTTTCTTGGTTCACGGGATTATAAATTAATAGGCGATGGTACCAGCCGTGCCTTACAAGTGGTGCCAGGTTCTGGATTGGGTGTCTTGCGGGAGGAAAGTACCGCAGCTAGTTCAAAATCATATGCAGAACTACCACCATTAGCGCGAAAAATGGCGCTTTCTAAGAATATTTTAATTATTGCTAAAACAAACACATCGTCGACTGTCCATCGTGAAGCTTATACCGATTATATAGGCGTTAAACGCTTTAATGCGAAGGGTGAATTGATTGGTGAGCGTCGTTTCATTGGTCTATATACATCGACGGCTTACCATTCTAGTCCACGACAAATTCCTTTTTTACGTCACAAAGTCGATAAAATCATTCAAGATTTAGGTTATCCACCGGATAGCCATGATGGCAAAGAAGCAGTACATATTCTTGAAACACTGCCACGCGATGATTTATTTCAAGCGACCCAAGAAGAGTTACTTGAATTAACCTTAGCTATTATTCAATTAAAAGAACGCAAACGTATTCGTTTGTTGGTACGGCGCGATGCGTTTTATCGTTATTTTTCTTGCTTATTGTATGTGCCGCGTGAAGTGTTTACGACAGATCTTGCGATGGCTATGCAAGATATACTGATGCGAGCTTATAAAGGCTTACAATGCACTTTTACGACGTATTTTTCTGATTCAGTGTTGGCGCGCATCCATTTTCTTATTCGCGTTAATCCAAAAATTCCTGTTCATGCGGATGTAACTCAAATTGAAAAACAACTTATTTTAATAGCGCGATCGTGGGCGGACGGATTAAAAGAGCAATTAATTAATAATTATGGCGAAGGCGAGGGATTGCGTTATTATCTCAAATATTGCCGCGCATTTTCCACAAGCTACACTGAATTTTACCCATCGCACGAAGCGATTGAAGATATTCAAAAAATTGAAGCCTTATCCAAAGACAATCCACTCGGCATGTTAATTACAAAATCAGAAGGTGATAAAACGCTTCGGTTAAAGCTTTTTCATGCAGAACAAATTATTGTGTTATCCGATGTGTTACCCATTTTAGAAAACATGGGATTGCGCATTATTGGCGAACGTCCACATGAAGTTAAATTTAAAGATAGCACTAGTGTGTGGATTAATGATTTTGATATGACTTGCGCTGTGAATAAAGACATTGATATTAATGATATCAAAGATACGTTCCAGGAAGCGTTTACAAAAATTTGGTTTGGCGATGCGGAAAATGATGGGTTTAATCGTCTTGTACTTGAAACCAATTTAACGTGTCAAGAAACCGCCATGCTGCGGGCTTATACCAAATATCTACGGCAGACTGGTTTTACATTCAGTCAGAGTTACATTGAGCAAGCTTTAATAAATAATCCCGATATCACCAAAGCACTAGTACAACTCTTTGTTTTGCGATTCGACCCTAGTTATCACACAGAAGGGCGCTCAGACACCTCTGAATTGGTGGAGTTTGTCAATAAATCTCTAGATTCCGTTGCTAGTTTAGACGAAGACAAAATTTTACGTCGTCTTTTAGAAATTATCCTGGCGACCATTCGCACGAATTATTTTCAAAAATATGCCGATGGGAAAACCAAGACGTATCTTTCATTCAAATTGGATCCGTCCGCTATCTCTGATTTGCCCTTACCTCGACCAAAATATGAAATCTTTGTTTACTCTCCACGTGTAGAAGGCATTCATTTACGTGCCGGCAAAGTGGCGCGTGGCGGCTTAAGATGGTCAGACCGACGTGAAGATTTTCGTACTGAAGTGCTAGGCTTGATGAAGGCGCAACAAGTTAAAAATACAGTTATTGTTCCAGAAGGAGCGAAAGGCGGGTTTGTCGTCAAAACATTAATGACACCCGAGATGAGTCGCGATGACTATTTGAAAGAAGGTATTCGCTGCTACTCCATATTTATTTCTGGGCTCTTAGATATTACTGACAACATTGTGGAAGGTCTGATTGTCCCACCGAGTGATGTTGTTCGATATGATGAAGATGACCCGTATTTAGTAGTGGCAGCGGACAAAGGGACTGCCACGTTTTCTGATATTGCCAATGGTATCGCGCAAAAATATGGTTTTTGGTTAGATGATGCGTTTGCCTCAGGTGGTTCAGCAGGTTACGACCATAAAAAAATGGGGATTACCTCACGCGGTGTGTGGGTATCTGTGCAGCGTCACTTCCGTGAATTGGGACTTGATCCCGAAAAAGATGATTTTACTGTAGTCGGCATTGGCGATATGGGCGGCGATGTGTTTGGAAACGGTATGTTAAGGTCTAAGCATACTAAACTTATTGGTGCGTTTAATCATATACACATTTTTTTAGACCCTGACCCAAATCCTGCCATTAGCTTTGAAGAAAGAAAACGTTTATTTGCATTACCGCGCTCTTCCTGGCTAGATTACAATCCTGAACTTATTTCAGCCGGTGGTGGCGTATTTAGCCGAACGGCTAAAACCATCAAATTGACGCCTGAAATTAAACAGGCGCTTAACACGAAAAAAGACAGCATGGCACCGAATGAGCTTATTCGTGCGATATTAAAAGCACCCGTTGATTTAATTTGGAATGGCGGGATTGGTACCTTTGTTAAAGCGACTTCCGAATCGCATGCAGATGCTGGGGATCGTACCAATGATGCCATCCGTCTTGATGCACCCGAAATAAATGCGCGCGTCATTGCTGAAGGTGGCAATTTGGGCATGACGCAGCTAGCTCGCATTGAATATTCACTGCATGGTGGCATTGTCAATACCGACTTTGTTGATAATTCCGCCGGTGTCGATTGTTCAGATCATGAAGTAAATATCAAAATTTTATTAAATAGCTTGATTGCTTCAGGTGAAATGAAAAAAGAACAGCGTAATAAATTATTAGAAAAAATGACGGATGAAGTCGCGCATTTAGTCTTGCTTGACAATTATGATCAAACATTGATGTTGAGTCTTGAGGCATCGGTTGCGCAACAGACAATGGATTTATTTCGACAGTATATAAATGATTTAGAAAAAGTCGGCCGACTGGATAGAAAATTAGAGTTTCTTCCAGATGAAAAAACGCTGCTTGAACGAAAAATTAATAGTAAACCATTAACGCGCCCTGAAATTGCTTTACTGCTTGCTTATTGCAAGATGTATCTCAAACAAGATATTTTAGCAACCAACGTGCCGGAAGATCCTTATTTCGATCAATATCTACTAACCGCATTCCCCAAACCACTGCGGGAAAAATATTTCCCTCAAATGAAAGAACACAGCCTGCGTCGTGAAATCGTCGCTACCCAATTATGCAAAGCCATTTCCGACCGAATGGGAACGTATTTCGTAGACCGATTACAACGAGAAACAGGCGCTTCCACTGATTTTATCATTCGCGCATTTTCTATCGCAGTCAATATTTTTCATATGGAGGAAACTTGGCAACAAATTACTGCTTTAGATTATAAAATTCAAACAATCGTACAATACCGAATGATGCTGCAAATTTATTATTTAATTCGTCGTACTACCCGATGGTTTTTGCGCAACCGTAAACCAGGCATTGAAATACAAAAAACAATTGATACATTCGAGCATGACGTCGCCCTTCTTTACAAACAATTACCACTGTTATTGGATGGCGTTGACAAAGAAGCGTATGATGCTGGCGTTACGTATTTATTAGAACACAATGTTCCTGAAAAATTGGCCATTAAGTTGGCCGGATGCAATGCCATGTTTACATCGCTCGATATTATTGAAGCATCTCATAAATATAATATCGATTTGGCTGAAACTGCTAAAACTTATTATATTTTAGGAAACCAGTTAGATTTAAACTGGTTACGCGAATCAATGAATTCTTATGAAGTAGCTAGCCAATGGGATGAATTAGCGCGAGCAGGGTTTAGAGATGATCTTGACCGTGTGCAACGAAAATTGTGCGCCAGAGTGCTTACATTGAAAACCAAAGATGTTAAAGGCAAAGATATTCAAGAAAGAATTAATATTTGGATTAACCGCCATCAATTCTTATCGGAACGTTGGCAAAAACTAATGGGTGATATCAAATCAAGTGACATGGGCGGCTTTGTGACTTATTCCGTCGTTTTGCGTGAACTATTTGATTTTGTCCAGGCTGCATAAGGAAGGTGTGATGAAAAATGGAAAATTTATAGAAGTGAATGGTTCAAACATGCATTATGTAGAAATGGGCGAGGGTGATCCTATCCTTTTTTTGCATGGTATCCCTACTTCTAGTTATGTGTGGCGCAATATCATTCCATCTCTCGTGCCACTAGGTCGCTGCATTGCGCCAGATTTAATCGGCTTTGGCCAATCAGATAAACCCGATATCGAATATACAGTCAATGATCACATTCACTACCTAGAAAAATTTATAGAAAAACTAGGGCTAAAACATATTACGCTAGTGATGCATGCATGGGGATCTGTCATTGGTTTTGATTACGCTATGCGTCATGAGAAAAATTGCAAAGGTTTGGTTTTTTATGAAGCTTTTTTACGTACAATTGAACCATTTGATGTTGCCCTGCCTTTTTATGAGCAATTGAGTACGCTTGAAAAACAAGAAGATATTTATGATTTAGTAATGAATGGCAATGCATTTGTTGATAAAATTATTTCCCCAATGACTATGTCTGAATTTAGCTCAGACGCAATGGAGCATTATAAACAACCGTTTGCTGAAGAAGGGTCGGGTAAGCCAGTATTACAATATTTTAAAGAGCTAGTTAAAACAAATGACAAAAGTGAAATTAATAACTTAATTGTAAAGTATACTAATCAATTAACACATTCCTTTTTACCTAAACTCTTACTGTATTCAGTGCCAGGTTTTATTACGACGATTGCAACTGTAATGTGGGCAAAAGAGCACTTACCCAATTTAGAAATTGCAGATATGGGTGAAGAGTTACATTTCGCGCAAGAAAGCAATCCTAAGCTTGTAGGCGAAACAATTAGTGTTTGGTTGCAAAGCATTGAACAAATGAAAGTGTAAAATATATTAGAGGTAGCAATAACAATGAAATCATACCCCGTCGCAATAGTAGGAGCTACTGGCCTTGTAGGCGCCACATTGCTGTCTTTGCTTGAAGAGCGCTCTTTTCCTGTCAACGAGCTTTTTTTGGTAGCCAGCAAGCAATCAGCGGGTAAAGAAATTTCTTTTCGCGGCCAAATGCATCGCATACATGATTTGGCTTCATTTGACTTTCAGAAATCTCGCATCGCTTTTTTCTGCATAGGCAATGACTTGGCAGCTGAATATGCACCTTTAGCCGCTGCGGCTGGTAATATTGTTCTCGATAAAAGTTCATTTTTTCGTAATGATCCTTCTTATCCGCTCATTATTCCTGAAGTAAACTTTGACGATATTCAACGTTATCCGCACAAAAATATTATTGCAAGTCCCAATTGCAATACCATTCCCATTGCGGTGGGATTAAAGCCTATTTATGATGCGGCAGGTATTACGCGCATGAATATTGCTACTTATCAATCTGTATCTGGTACGGGTAAAGAAGCGGTAGCCGAGCTAACCGAGCAAACTCAACAATTGCTTTCACATCAAGCGATACACCCTAAAGTTTACCCACAACAAATTGCTTTTAATGTATTGCCTCACATTGATGATTTTCAAGAAAATGGTTATACCCGCGAAGAAATGAAAATAGTGTGGGAAATGCGAAAAATTTATAACGATGAATCGCTTGCGATTAACCCTACAGCTGTTCGTGTCCCTGTATTTTGCGGTCACGCAGCTTCTGTGCACATTGAAACAAAGCATAAGTTATCTGCAAAACAAGCGATAGCTATTTTATCGAACGCACCTGGTGTAAAACTGATAACGGGACTATACCCATATCCTACCCCTGTACACGATGCAGCTGGCAATGACCTAGTCTATGTGGGCCGAGTACGCGATGATATTTCGCATGAAAACGGATTGAATTTTTGGATTGTGGCGGATAACCTGCGTAAAGGGGCCGCGCTCAATTCTATTCAAATTGCTGAACAACTCATTAAGAATGACTTATTACCATGATCTATCTCATTATCAAGAGTTATCTTATTATCCTGATGCTTATCATT
>JABDBV010000015.1:0-3505 GCA_013288395.1 Gammaproteobacteria bacterium
CTCTTGCGCAATTAAGTTCATTAACTCTCTTTCCAATTGAGCTAATCCCGCTGCGGGTGATGAGCTTATTTCTGTTGTTCTGGCCGATAATATTCCAGACGTTTGTGGAGCTAAGGTTTTATCATCTACGAATAGGGTTTTAGCTTTATTCTCTGGAACACGATATACGTCCTTAGCAAATGGATAAGTTGGCAATGAAATCTTTAATTTTTCTTCACCTTGGTGCAATATTTTCCAATCTAAGTCATAACCTTTAACGTATAGGTTCGCCAATGTAAGCAGATTGTTTTTATAATGTTCGGTATTTTGTTTTTGATCGGCAGCTAATTCTTGTGTAGATACCTCCAGAATTTTTTTATATATCGCCTCATCCTCTCTAACACTATTAGTCGTGGCCTGATAATAATCTTTCGAAGCTTGTTTCTTGTTTATTTTATCTAATAGTACTTTCAATGTTTCCAGTGAGTCGGCTACCAATGCTACGCGATAATTAAAATGATTACGTCCCATATTCAAGGTATAGGCAATCTGTGCCAGCGAGAATTTTCTATTTTCGTCTTTTTTCAACCAATCTGATAAATCAACTATCCGTTGCGCTAGAGATTGTTCTGTATTTGCAGATAGCGTTAATAAATAATAAGGCTTAATGGGTGTCTCTTTTATCGTTCGTGGAGGAGCTTCTTCGATGACCACGTGGGCACTTGTTCCGGCCAGACCATAAGCATGAATCGCTGCACGGCGCGGTTGCTGGGCGATAATGCCGAAAGATTGGTTTTCCTTCACAACATATAATGGGCTTTCTTCTAAATGAGCAGCAGGATCGGCTTCTTTAAATGAGCGTGTTGCTGGAATTTCACCATGGCGTAAACATAATAATACTTTAATAAGCTGTGCCATTCCTCCGGAGGCTTCCCCAAAACCTAAGCTTCCTTTTACGGATCCTACTCCGCAGGCGTGTTTTTCTAGAGGCGCTTTAGACAACTTCTTAAAAGCGTCTTCGAAAGCGATTAGCTCAACCATATCGGCATCTTTGTTTCCCGATCCGTGTCCCTCAATATAGCCTATTGTTGCGGGATCAATGCCATAGGTTGTATAGGTATCAACAATAATATCGCTCTGAGAGCTGACGCTAGGCATCGTTAAGGACCCAGAAGAATGTCCATGATGACCTACCGCCGATGCTTTAACTAATCCTAAAATAGTGTCCCCATCACGCTCAGCAAGCTTCCGGGCTTTTAAAATGACTACCCCAACTCCTTCTCCTAAAATCTCACCAGGGGAATCCTTATCAAACGGCGCGCAATATCCAGCGGTAGACATGATGCCAAGATTAGATAATGCCTCTAATCGGTGAGGTGTTAATAATAGATTTACACCACCCACTACCGCCATGGATGATTCACCGCTTTTAATCGCTTGCACCGCGTGATGAAGAGCAACTAGCGCACTGGAACAAGCGGTAGAGATGACTTCGCTTGGACCACGCAAATCAAATACATATGAAATACGGTTACTAACGGCAGCTTGCGAGGCTCCAGTCGCAAAAAAAGGATTAAGATGATCTTTTGTTTCCGATAAACGAATAACATAATCTGTATTATACATAGCAATAAATACACCCACCTTGCTGCCAGCAAGCTGACTAAGTGGATAGCCTGCATCTTCAAATGCTTCCCACGCTACTTGCAATAGTACTCTTTGATGAGGATCCATGACTTCTGCTTCCAGCGGGGATATTTTAAATAAACTAGCATCAAACTCATCAATCCCAGATAATATAGCTGCCTCATCATTCGATTCAAAGCGGTCGGCAGGAATACGCTTAAAAAGATTTTTACCTGATGTTAGGTTTTCCCATAGTATTTGCGACGTAGGCGACTCAGGAAAACGGCATGCCATGCCAATAATGGCAACTTCATCCGGCTCGCTTGTTAAAGAGGGCTTTCTTTTGTCAGGAAGAGGCTCAGCTATTTCTGATTTTTTTTCTTTTTCAAAAAATTGCTTGAGATCATCTTTAAGTTCTTCGATAGTTAACTTGGGCATGATTGGCCTCCTGTTTGGAGTTTTGTTCTCTAGCCGGTGAAAATCTGCAACAACGTCTTCCCGTTTTTAAACTGGGTTTATTCATACGACCTCTTTAACTCTTTTAAATAAGGCAATGACTCTTGCAAAAATGAATGCGGAATTCCAAAATCCATCAAGACTGCGATTTCGGTAACGCCTGCATCCAGCGCTTGTGCAATAACGTTTCTTGCGTCCTCTACCGTTCCAAATAATGCAGCCGTTTTGTAATAACGTTCATAGGAATATTCAAGAATCTTGTTTATCTCGTCTTGGTTAGGACGTTCGGATTCTTTTAGCATTTGTATGTGCCCTGTAAAAGCGCTTTTAATATAGGCATGAAAAGGTATGTTCACCGCTTGCTCTATGCGCTGAGTGTCCTTGTGTATACAAGTATGAAACATTAAAGTCACACAACCCTTTCTATCATATCCAGCCTCGACACGAGCATCCTGGTAAATCTGTATTTTTCTTTTTAATTCACTAAAACCGACTCCTTGCATCATCGTTAATACCTTGTATCCCTGCAAACCTGCATAACGGAAACTTTCATCTAGCTTGGTAATCACAAACCACACATCTAATTCTTTTTGAATAGGAGGAGGAAAAACACGGACGGAAACATCTTTTCCTACACCATTTTTAAAGGTAAGCGTTTCGCCTCGCCACAGTTTTTGGACGATTTTAATTCTTTCTTTCCAGACGTCTCTTAAATTTGGGTAAGTCTCGGGTGACCAAATAAAATCATTGGGGTTCCATCCGCTAGCAAAACCAAGGTCCACTCTACCCCCGGACAAGTTATCCACCATTGCCCAGGCTTCTACCACTTCCAAGGGGTGATGCAAAGGCAGCACCACAGAACCTGATCGCAGACGGATTCTTTTGGTTTGAACAGCAATGCTAGCAGCAAGAACTGCCGGATTAGGGTAAGCACCGCCAAAATGATGGAAATGCCTCTCTGGAAGCCACAATGCTTCAAATCCATTTTCATCGCCAAATTTAGCTAGCTCAAATACTAAATCATAAGGTGTGACATCTGGATCTTTCGGGAGAGCATCAGAAGAAAAGAAAATGAAACTAAAAGTCGGCGCATCCGAACGATGTGGTACAGCAGTTTTTTTTGGTTCGTCCAATAACTTCTTGAGTAAGTCGTCCTGATCAGAGTTATTTGCCATTTCGAATCTCCTCTTCAATTTTCTGAAAAAGTTGATTTATCGAGGGGTATTCAATAAACCATTTTGGTTGGACTTCTTTATTAAGACGTCGAGATAACTGCACAGAAAATCGCATAGCAGAAATGGAATCCATTCCATAATCTTGGAATGATTTGTTTTCATCAATCAATATCTTATTCACTTTTAAAATATCAGACATACTAGCTTTAAGTTCATCAATATTAAAAGAAACATTTTCTTTTGTGTTTGACAATTCACCATGCTTATCT
>JABDBV010000015.1:3515-27855 GCA_013288395.1 Gammaproteobacteria bacterium
ATTAATAGATTCTGCATCTTGAGTTATATTTATTTCTTCTGCATTTATAGAGCTAGATCCTGCTAGAGATTTTTTTAGCTCGAATAAAAGACGTACTTCTTTCTCCTTTAACTTATCTATGTCTAAGTTCATTTTCAAATACATTCCGATTACTTGCTCATGGGATATAACATTATTTTTGTATCCCTTTAATAACTCTTCCAATTTAAGTAAAATATCCGATTTTCTACTTTGGAAAAGTATATTCAATAAATAACTATTATCTTCCACTCTGTCTTTGGAAACCGCTAACAATCCAAATATAGTATCTGCTGGATTTATCTCAGCCATGCCTTTTAATGCATCAGAAATCGTTAAAAAACTGCCACCTACTTCTTTAATTAATTCATTCATAGTCTCATTACGATAAATATCTTTCTCCCATGGGCCCCATACAAGTGAATGCGTACGGCCGTGTCGATTGTTTTTCTGAACTTGTTTTTCACGCCATAATGAAAATGTTTTAATAAAGGTATTGGCATAAGAGTAATCTATCGCTCCGCCAAAAAGACCATAAGCACCAATGGATGCAAATGAAACGAAAAAGTCTAAGGAATCATTTTTAGTAACGGCATCTATATTCACCAAACCAATCACTTTTGCAGCAATCACATCCATGAATTCCTCAGGCGTTTTGAGTTTCATCAAGTTATCATGCACTTTAGTTGCCATATGCAGCACACCATGAATCTGACCTGTCTTTTCTCTTATTTTTGTCATGGTTGCGTTTAAAGCCATTAAGTTGGTGATATCCACTGACTCATATATAATCTTTCCACCTAAACGTTCTAATTCCTGAATTGTTTTAGTAAGACTTTCATTAAGCGGCGTTCTTGCCAAAATGATCAACGTACTTTGATAATTCTTACATAAAAATTGACAAAATATATTGCCAAGTATCCCCAAGCCACCGGTAATCAAATAAGTCTTATTTTTTTCAAAAAACAGTTCATTTTTCTTGGTAGCCGCCTCATGTTGAACGACATATCTCAGGTATCTTCCATCATCCAGATAACGTACCGGATTTAGAGAGGTAGCCTTAGCAGTTATCCCTATGACCCATTCGTTCATCATGATTTGAATAAAGTTTTCTTGCGTAAGATTCGGTTTTTCAATTTGCACTAATCTAAAAAGATGCTGCCCCTTACTTTCTTGCTCAAGTACGCCAGAAAATGCTGTGAGAGCTTCTAAGTGGCTAACGCCATCGCTGCCGTAGTTATTAAATATATAAGTAATGCGTAGGGGTTTATTTTCAAAGAACAAAACTAGTTGACGCAAAATGGTATACGTATATTGAATGACATCTAAATACCCGCTGGAAACGCCACCTAAATTCTTAGTAGCATCGGCGGTAGGCCCAATAAGAAAAATATCTTGAGGAGTAAAATCCCCTTGGGCAAGGCTAGATAATTTTTCATCTTGCGTATAATTAATGCCACGATACGTGATTTGATGGTTAAATTCATCTAATGCTTTCACCCATTCTTGATATAACGCTTCATTTTCATAAAGTACCAGAACAGATCTAGTCATGTTTGCTTTGATTATGTCCTCAATATACTTCTTATCAATTTCTGGAGATTTTTCCCATTCCTCGGTGAATGAAATGATTTCGTTTTGGTACGGAACAGCATCTGAATTCGGGGGAGACATAGAAACTTGGGTAGATTGAGATGCAGAGAGAGGCAACGATGGGGCTAGCGTGTGTTCTGCTACCCAATAACGTTCTTTAGCAAAGGGATAGGTCGGTGCACTGGTACGTCTTGGTTTTTGTTCTGGCGCAAGGTCTTTGTAGAGTATTTGCCAATCAACATTCAATCCCTTCACCCATAAGTCAAGCAGCTTGTCATATTTCTTTTTCTCAATCCACGAATCAATTGTTTTTGCCATATCTTCATCGATGGCAAATGTCGTCAAAAATTCTTTACTACGTTTCCCATAATACAGTTGCAAAATAGCTTGTTCGCCATCTAAATATTTCTTTAGTTTGGTCTCTAATTCTTCTAAGGTTGTCACAACCAAGCCTAAACGTTCATCCATGGCTTCACGACCTACTTGTAATGTATAAGCCAAATCAGCCAAATGGGTAGTAGGATGGTTTTTGATAAATGTAAACAGTTGCTCTGCATAATCTTTTAAACGATCTATATTTTTAGCTGATAGCACTATTAACACAGGCCCTTCATTCTTTATGTCAGAGCGAGTCGGTTTAACATATTCTTCTAATATCACATGCGCATTCGTTCCCGTTGCTCCAAACGAACTCACACCAGCACGTCTAAGGTAACCTGGTCGAGGTTGCCATGTGTTAAGTTCATGCTGCACATAAAACGGTGTTTGTTCAAAATCAATATAAGGATTTAATTTCTCAGAATGAAGAGAGGGCACTAATTGTTGATGTTGCAGTTGCAATAACACTTTCGTTACAGCAACAACGCCAGCTGCACCTTCTAAATGCCCAATATTGGATTTAACCGAGCCAATCGCGCAGAATTGTTTTATTTCCGGGGCCATCTTACCAAAGGCTTTGGTTAAACCCGTTATTTCAATTGGATCACCCAAAGCTGTGCCTGTTCCATGTGCTTCTATATAACTAATGGAGACGGGATCAATGCTCCCCTTTTCTAATGCCGCTTTAATCAATTTCGCATGCGCATCAGGATTGGGTACAGTAAAACCATTGGTTTTCCCACCATGGTTCGTGCTAGTGCTTTTTATTACTGCATAAATTCTATCTTGATCGCGTATCGCATCTGCCAGGGGTTTGAGTAAGAGGGCACCGACGCCTTCACCTGGAACATAGCCAGTACCACCTTCACCAAAACTTCGACAACGGCCATCTGAAGAAAGTAGTCCTCCGAAACTCATATTGACGTACTTGCTAGGATGCAATGATAAATTCACACCACCTGCAATTGCATAACCGCATTCCCCCTGACGCAAACTTTCACACGCCATGTGGATCGCTACTAATGAACTTGAGCAAGCGGTATCAATCACCAGACTCGGGCCTTGCACGTTGAGGATATAAGAAATACGATTCGCGAGGGATGCTGTATTCGAGTTACCAAACAAATGTGTTTGATCTGCATCGAACAATAATTGATATTCATTCCACATCACACCGATAAACACACCTACTTGACCCTGTGTCAAGTGTTGCAATTGCATTGGATTATAGCCGGCATCTTCTACTGCCGCCCAGGCTACTTCTAATATCAAACGTTCTTGCGGATCTGTTTGTATTGCGTCCCACGGTGAAATATTAAAAAATAATGGATCAAATTTATCGGCATCGTGAATGAATCCACCCCATTTGCTATGCATCTTTCCAGGGACACTGCGTTGCTCAACATAATAAGGATGATAATCCCAACGTTCCGCAGGGACTTCCTCAATACAATCTTTTCCTTGAGTTAAATTTTGCCATAATTCTTCTAGATTATCCGCCTGCGGGTATCGACCGCTCATGCCTACAATCGCAATTTCCATGCGAGAATCCCTTACTTCTGTCGCTTCAATTTTTTTAGTTGGCTGAACGATTGCTTGGTTGTTAAAACGGCTTTTCCCCGATGTGGCTGATATCTCAGGCACTGGGTTGGCTGATGATGTCACTACCGCCTGCTTTTGCCAACCGACTATTTTTTCTAAAGTAGGACGTTGCTCAGTCACTAAATAATTTGCTAGCCCTTTAATCGTCCGGTATTCAAATAAGAGTGTTTTACGTAAACGCTCAAAATCTTTGCTTAATCGATTATTAATATTAATAATCATCACCGAATCGATACCATACGTTTCTAAAGATGCTTCAGTATCGATTGTATTAACTGGTATTTTTGTTACTTCAAAAAATACTTCCTTCAAATATTTTTCTGCTAACATCAATAAGGAATCATCGTTAGCTACGTCAGTAGAAACGAACTTTTCAGCTAACATGGGTTTTTCTACTTGCGCCGTCACGACCAGTTGTGTTATCGGTTTAATCAAACCCAGTACAGCTGCAATTTTTTGCTGATCGCCTTGCGTCACCATCACGCGAGAATAAGGTTGCATTAATAATTCTTTTAATATCTTTATCCCCACTTCTGTTTTCAACGGTGTCATACCAGCATAATCAAAATACACTTTGCTTTGCTCTTCTGGCATATGCATCCCACCTTCCAGCCAATAGGGCCAATTGATAGCTAAACTTTTACCAAATCGATGATCGTCCTTAACAAGCTCCGCCCTCTTCGCCATGTAATCATCTAAAAAGTGGTTAGCTAGCGCATAACTACCTGTACCGAAATCGCCGATTTCAGATGAAACCGATGAGAAAACCACAAAAAAATCTAAAGGAATGTGTTTAGTTGCCTGGTCTAGATAAATCGTACCTGTCACTTTCGGAGCAAGCACCGCTTGCAATTCTTCTGGTGTTGCCGCTTTAAAATCGACAGTAGAAATTAAACCTGCTGAATGGAATACGCCATGCAAACTACCATATTCGGTTTGAACCTTATCCACAAGTCGCTTAACATCTTCCATTCGACTGATATCTGCTGGGACATATAACACTTTAGCGCCTGCTTCTTCCAATGCATGAATTTTAGCAGTCAGTGTATCATCTAATTCACGGCGACCAGCCAACGCTAATCGCGCTTTATAATCACGCGCTAACATAAGAGCAACTTGATAGCCAATATCGCCTAAACCACCGGTAATCAAATACACTCCCTGTGTCTTAAAAGCTGAGGTCAATTCTATATCTGACATCGTGATTGTCTGTAATTGGTGGACATACCGTTTGCCTGATATATATCGCACCATTCCGCCTGTTGCTAGGGATCCTTGTTCCCACTCCGTAACAATTTTATTTAACGGTGTCTCCACATCTCGCTCAACTGATAACCAATGCCAATTCGGCTGATTAATTTTAAGTGCTCGCAATAAACCAGTGATTGCTGAAAGGAATGAGCTCGATGGATAGACAAAAATTCCATGCACGGTTTGTTCTACCGGCAATGATCTAGCTAATGCCTGGAAAAATGCACTGATACTTAATAACTTCTTTGATAATGACTCCGTATTTTTTTGCATTTCTATCTTTATGCCATCTCTAGCATTCGCTAAATACATCAGATGAGACACAAGAATCGATTTTTCAGCCAATAAGAAGAAAACTTTTTGATATTCGGAAACGGTAGGATCACTGACGGTATAACCAAACTTATGTGGCCCTGTGACTTTACCTCGTTGGATCCAAATCACCTGCTTAGCTTGTTGATCAAGAAACGCTAATTCTGGTTCCGTCAATTCCTTACGTTCGCCTAGGATAAGATAAACTTCCGCAGGTGAGATAGCATGCTCAGCAATAACCGGTACAGATTGATCCTGCCATACCGCTTCATAATAGTTCAATGTATCTTTAGGTTCTGAAAAAGCTGCGCTTGCTTGAAGCGCATGAAAGCCTTTAATGATAACAGCAACATTGCCCTGCTCATCGCAGATAGTGATATCAAGCGAGGAAAGCTCGTTTGAATGATCTGTCTTTATCTGACTATAAGCATAACATTTTCCCTGAACAGGTTTATAGATCGTCAATGCATCCAGCATGAAAGGTACACTTAAGGACGCATCTACTTCACCCGTAATATGTTGAATCAATGTATTTCGTAATGCTCCATCCATCAAACAAGGATGCAATCCAAAATATCTGCTTGTTTCTTCATAGCCAGCTGGCAAATTTAATTCTTGCAGTACTTCGGTAGCATTACTATAAAAGCGCACACTCGTTTGAAATGCCTCACGATAATCAAATCCAAATTGAATCAAACGAGCATAAATACGATCACGCTCAGTTACCTGCGTACAACGCTTGCGAATTTCAGCCAAATCTAAAGAGGGAGGTTCATCAGCTATTGCTGCATAACTAACATCTCCTTCGCAGTAAATAGACCGCTCCCCGGATGCCGTTGGACTAAATATTTTAACGTGTGCGTTATTGTCTGCACCGGGAATCAAGCTAACGCCTATTTCAAGAGAGGCATGTTCTTTCAAATCGATTGGTTTTAACCACGTCACATCATTGATTTGCGTGACTATACGCTTGGCAGCTAATTCAGCAGCAGCACGAGCTATCTCTAAATAACCTGTGCCCGGTAACCAAATGTGTCCATTGACTATATGATCTCGTACATAAAATTCATCAGCAGATAAGATTTTTTTGAATAACTGCTCATCAACAGTCGATTCATTGCTATCAATCATCGTGTGCAGTGCTTGAGTGTTGAGACCTTTCTTCTTCAATTCATATTTATTCGCTACCGCCTCTACCCAATAACGTTCTTTAGCAAAGGGGTAAGTCGGTAGGACAAGCTTACTATTTGCTTCACCTTGATGTAACAACATCCAATCAATCTCATAACCTTTCACATATAAATTTGCTATAGCTTCTAAATCTTTGCGATAATGTTTATCATCTTGATAATGACCTTCTTTTAATGCTTGAGCTGTCGAATCCAGGACTTTGGCATAAATCGCCGCATCATCTGGTTTCTTGCTTGCATCGCCGCTAAAACATACATCAGATATTTTGCCTTGACTTAACGCATTTAATTTATCAATTAATTCTTCTCCATTTCTAACAACCATCGCAATGCGTTTATCAAAATGCATACGACATTGATTTAAGGTATAACTCATTGCCTCTAAAGAAACGGGTTCTGATTGCGTTTTCACCCAATCTGCCAGATTTTGCGTCATTTTTTTTAACGACGTGTCATTTTTCGCCGATAATGTAATTAAATAGACTGGCTTATTCGCTTCAGGTTTTTTTGCAACCACTTGCGGCTCTTCTAATACCACATGCGCATTTGTGCCGCCAAAACCAAAAGAACTTACCCCTGCGCGTCGCGGTATCACGCTACCTGACGTATCTTTTAAAGGTTCCCAATCACGTGTCGTTTCCACTAAATAGAATGGGGTGTTGTCAATTTGAATATATGGATTTAATTCATGGAAATTTACCAGTCCAGGCAACTGGCGATGTTTAAACGCTAACAGCACTTTAATAATTCCAGCAATGCCAGCAGCTGATTCCAAATGACCAATATTGGTTTTTACCGTGCCTAAGCCGCAATAGGCCGCTGGTAACGGTGACAACCCTTGCTTTTCCTGTAATTGAGTAAAGGCTTTCTTTAATCCATTCACTTCGACTGGATCCCCTAACGACGTACCCGTGCCATGCGCTTCAATATAACTAATGGTATCCACACCAATTCGCGCACGTTCACAAGCCGTGACAATTAACTCTGCCTGTGCATTCGGGTTAGGCACTGTCAATGAACTCGCATGACCGCCATGATTAACAGCAGTCCCTTTAATCACACCATAAACGGTATCGCCTTCTGCAAGTGCTTTATCTAATGGCTTTAATAAAATTGCACCTGCGCCTTCGCCACGCACATAACCATTTGCTGATTTATCAAAAGTTTTGCAATGGCCGTCATCGTTCAGCATCCCAGCTTGCGAAAATTCAATAAATAATGTCGGCGTTATTAACGCATTCACGCCGCCTACAATGGCCAATTCACAATCACCATTTTGAATCGCCTTCACCGCTTGATGTAAGGCCACCAGTGAACTCGAGCACGCCGTATCTATTGCAACACTTGGGCCACTTAGATTTAGTAAATACGATATACGATTGGCAACAATACAATGTGCATTTCCTGTGGATGCGAAAGCTTGCAGTTCATTGGCTTTTTGCAGTAACTCTTCGTAATCATTCGTTGAAACACCAACAAATAATCCGGTTTTTGCTTCTGCTAATTGTTTTGCCGTCACATTGGCATCTTCCATCGCTTTCCAGACAACTTGTAAAAACAAGCGTTGTTGTGGATCCATCAATTCTGCTTCTCTCGGCGTGATAGAGAAAAATGGTGCATCAAATTGATCAATTCCCTCAATAAATCCTCCAAATTTAGCCTTCGTTTGATGCTCACCATCACCATAGTATGCTTGCCAATCCCAACGATCCGCTGGAATTTCAGTGATTAAATCTTTTTGCTTAATCAAATTATCCCAAAATGATGCTAAATCCGGGGATCCCGGGAATACACCACTCATCCCTATAATCGCAATGGGTTCTTGGGTTAATTTACTTTCTTTCGGCAAAACAGCAGCTGTTAAATGACGAGCAGTTGATCGTCGGAATACATTTTGATATTCGGGTTCGTTAACTACATGTTTTTTTATGTCTGGCTTAGTATTTTTTTGGGCTGCGGCCTTTTTGTTTTCCTGAAATGAGCCAGTATGATGTTTTGTAAAATACGCTTGCCAAGTAGCGCCGCTTTCTTTAGAAAAATATTGCGCCAAAGATCGAATATTAGTTTGTTCAAATAACAATGTTGGGTAAAGCTCTATACTTAAGTCTTTTTCAATCTCCTCACTAAGTGCAATTAATTGAACAGAGTCAACCCCAAGACTCATGAAGTTTTCATCAATTGAAATATCCGATTCTGAGTCCGGCAACTTTAACAGTAATGTAATTCGTCTTTGAAGCTCATGCTCGATGTTAGTTGTTAATTCTTCACTGCTATCATTGATAGCTTCAATGGAAATGTATTCTGTCGATGTCACTGTTTTTTCTAAAACCATCTCTTCACCCAACCAAAAATGTTTGTGATGAAACACTGTGAGTTGCAATGGTTTTCGTTTCGGTTGATAATTTTCTGGTGCCTCTTCTACTACCATGTGGCAATTCGTGCCGCCAAATCCAAATGAGCTGATTGCTGCACGTCGTATACTATTTTCAGGCTGCCAATCCTTTAACTTGGTAATAGGATAGAATGGCGAGTGTTCAAACCCAAATCGGGGATGCGGCTTTTCACAATGCAATGTCGGTGGAATTTGTTTATGCTGCATCGCAAGAATCACTTTGATTAAACTCGCGATACCTGCAGCTGTCATGGTATGACCCAAGTTAGATTTCACTGAACCTACTGCACAATAACCCACTTTATCTGTGTATTGACGATAAACTTCTGTCGCTGCTTTAATTTCAATGGGGTCACCCAGCAAGGTGCCTGTGCCATGCGCTTCAAAATAAGTAATACTATCTGCATCCACTTGACTACGGTCTAATGCGATTTGCATCACTTCTTTTTGACCTTGTTGGCTAGGCACCGTCAAGCCCATTGTTTTTCCATCATTATTGACAGCTGAACCTAAAATTACAGCCTGAATTTGATCACCATCTTGAACCGCTTTCTCATAGTCTTTTAGCAATACAAGACCAGCGCCTTCTCCTAACACAAAACCTTGTGCTCGCTCATCAAAGACATAACTTTTTCCATCAGGTGACAATACTTGTGCACGGCTAAAATTGATATGGGCAAAAGGATCCACCAAAATAAAGATGCCACCAGCAATGGCTAATGTGACTTCCCCCGTCATAATGTCTTGGCAAGCATCATGCACAGCCACCAGTGAACTCGAGCAAGCAGTGTCCATGGTTTTAGCAGGGCCTTTTAGGTTATAGGTATCACTCACACGTGCTGCCATCATGTTACCAATGTAATTTATTACCGTATGCTGTAATGCCGTTTCCGGAACGTAGCTATCACCATTACGCTCATAATTATTTTCTTTTGCTCCTAAATAAACACCTGTTCGACTTCCGGATAATTCATCACGCGTATAACCTGCACGATCAAATAATTCTTGGCTGAGCTCCAAGATAATTCGATGTTGTGGATCCATTGCTATGGCTTCTTCATCTTTGATACCAAAGTAATGGGCATCAAAACCAGCCACATCATCAAGATAACCACCCTCTGTCGTGTATGTACTATCTGGTAGTGTTCTATCAGGACTATAATAAGCTTGCTCATCCCAGCGACCACCATTACTTCTACAGATAAGATCATCGCCAGCTTTTAAGTGCTGCCAAAATGTTTCTAAACTATCCGATTGTGGTAATCGACAAGCTGCACCAATGATAGCAATTTTGCGGCTAGTGCTTGTTGGTTGAGGAGCTACCAAATAACGTGGGCGACGTTTGTCTATGCGGTTTAGTGGTTTTATCTGTGTATCATTTGCTTGTGGTTTAACTTTGGTTGGTGTTTCTTTTTGGGGAGCTGCAATACCTTCATGAATAAGATAATCAGCTAATTTTTGAATAGTACGTTGCTCAGCAATGGCTGCTGGTGGTATGGATTGTTGATATTCCTTTTCTAATAAATTCAATAAACTCATCATCAGGATGGAATCAACACCATACTCAATCAAATCAGTGTCCATATCTAACTCATTCGCTTGCACCTTCAGTAATTCTGAACATATTTGTGTTAATTTAACTTCAGTTTGTGACACTAAATTAACGTCTTGATTTATTTCTTGCCTAGTATCACGGGTAATAGGTAATTCAATACGTGGTTTTTTTTCTGCGGCAAATAACGTTCGACAAATTTTGTCTCGGTTACCTTCGCAAATTAATAAGCTATTCTCTTGATTTGCTAATACATCGATGAATGCTTCTAAACCCTTCTGTGTTTGTAATGCTTTCATCCCTGTTTCTTTGTACAAACGTTCTTCTGAAGCAACATCGATATGCATTCCACCTTCTTGCCAAAGTGGCCATGCAATTGACTTATAACCATGTGCATCAGCAAAGCGATCTAAAAAGGCATTTGCACCTGCATAATCTGCTTGTCCTATATTTCCTGTTATGCCTGCCATCGAAGAAAAGAAAACAACCCAGTCAACCGGTTGTTGTTGTATGGCCTCATGTATATTCCACGCGCCTTGAATTTTGGGTGAGAATACGGCTTCTGTTTCTTCTATTGTTTTATTCAAAATAAAATTATCTTTAATCACACCGGCACTATGAATAATGCCGTTAATATAACCATATTTTTCACGTATTAATTCAAGTACAGTTTTAACATCGTTATACTCACTCACATCACATTGAATATAACTAATTGCAGGTGAATCAGGTAATGCAAATTTGGGCTGTGCGGAGCGGCCCATCAGGATCACTTTTACATCCGGCACTTGAATTAAATACTCAGCAAATAGTCGTCCTAAACCGCCTGCACCACCTGTTATCAAATAAACACCACCTGGTTTGACAGCTTGATCAAGTGGCGCTCTTTTTATTGATGGTTCAATTAGACATCGAATTTGTCGCTGTGAGTCTGTTAAATAGCGCACTTCCACTACTCGACTCATTGGTGTTTGCGACGTGGCTGCAGTCGTATCTTGAATTTCTTGTGCTTCAATCCTCTTACGCTGATTAGTCGAACAATTGGGTGGCAATTGAATGACTTTACCTAACACTTTAGGGTTCTCGATGGTGGCTGTTTTTAATAATCCAGCTATCGGTGCATAACAATATTCAGGGCATTCTGCTGGAATTGCGCATATAAACAATTTTTTCTCTTTAGGTTTGCTATTAAGAAAAGCTTTGATTTGAGTAAATGCTTGTTTAAATTTTTCAATGACTGCTTGCGCATTGTTTTCTTCAGGCCACTTTAGCGTTAAACGTTTTATTGCAAGTTCATCTTTTATTGTTGTATTAAGCGATGTAAGCGCTGCCTCTTGCCATTCGCTTTTTGCATAAACAATCTGAGAATTTGATGTCTCTTTCTTTACGCCCACTTGCAATGCTCGCGTAGTGAAATCTTTTATCACAAGCAGAATCGTTCCAGCCTCATCAGTGATTTGCAGCTGATATTTCGACATTTCCTGGGTTTGCGCGGTACGGGTTGCATACACATAACAAATGGCGGGTAATGGCCCATAAATTATGAGTTCTGCTAAACTAAAGGGTAAATGAGTCTCTCGTTTTAATGAATCTTGCTCTAATCCAGCCAACGACTGTAAAGCGCCATCCATTAAGCTTGGATGCAGTATAAATCGTTCTGCTTCATGATCTAAACCATACGGTAATTGAAGTTTTGCCAGTACTTCAGTTTCATTACATACCAGCGTTTCAATCGCTTGAAAACTGGGCCCATATTGCAAACCACGCGTGTTAAATGCCGTATATATTTCTTCGCGCATTCGTTCTTTGTGGCAACGTGCTTTAATCGCAGGTATATCTAATGCAGATAAGATTTTCTTATCCGCCATTCCATACACTACTTTTCCTTGCGCGTGTATAGTAGGTTCAGGTCCCTGAAGCGTTGTCACTTCAAAAATAACATTGCTTGCTTCTGGGTACAGACTAACTGTCACCGTTTGTGCTTGATCGCTGACTTGAATGGGTTGCGCCCAGATAATGTTCTTTAAGCCTAACACTTGCTGGTCTGGTGAGGCTATCTCCCCTGCTGCTCTTACCATCTCGATATAAGCAACACCAGGTAAGGTTGGCGTTTGTTTAACACGATGGTCAGATAAATAAAACTCTTTACCTGTTAATAATTTCGTAAAAGCTTGGGAAGCTAAAGTGGAAGTATTCGCATCAATTAAAGGGTGTAAACTTGTCACAGTATCATGAGCCGTTATGGATAATCTTTTATTCGTGGCATCAATCCAATAACGTTTTTTAGCAAATGGATAAGTCGGTAATATAATCGTTCTATTAAGCTCTCCTTGGTGTAATAGCATCCAATCCAAGTTGTAGCCTTTAACATATAAGCTAGCTAATGCTTCAAGTTTCTTACTATAATCACTAGCAGAAAGATTTTCAGGTGCCTGTAACTCTTTTAAAATACCTATTAAAACTTGTTCATAAATCACTGCATCATCAGGCGTTTTATCTGTATCCCCTATGAAACAACCCGCAGGTATTTTTCCCTGGCTCATTGCAACCAATTTTTCTTGTAATTCTTCTTTAGTCTTAGCGACGAATGCACAACGCTTGTTAAAGTGAGCCCGTTTTGTATTTAAGGTATAACTCACACTGCCAAGTTTTACATTGTTTTCAGCTTGTTTTATCCAGATGACTAAATCCTCTAAGCGTTGGCGCAAGGATGCATCCGTTTTGGCTGAGACACTAAATAAATAGATAGGCTTGGTATCTTCTGGTAGCGGCTTTAGAGCAGGCCCTTCTTCCAACACCACATGCGCATTTGTACCGCCAAAGCCAAACGAACTCACACCTGCACGGCGTGGGATGTTGTTGCCTGATGCATCTTTTAATGCTTCCCAAACTTTGGTTGTTTCAACTAAATAAAATGGCGAATCGTTAATTTCAATATATGGATTTAATTCATGGAAATTCACCAGTCCAGGTAATTGCTGGTGCTGAAATGATAATAAAACTTTAATGATGCCTGCCATTCCAGCAGCGGCTTCTAAATGTCCTATATTGGTTTTAACTGTTCCTAAACCGCAATACCCTATTGGTAATTTTTCTAACCCTTGCTTCTCTTGTAATTGTGCAAAGGCTTTTTTTAAGCCATTGACTTCGATAGGATCCCCAAGTGATGTACCTGTGCCATGCGTTTCAATATAACTAATGGTATCCACTCCTACCTGTGCTTCCTCCCATGCTGTCGTAATTAATTCGGCTTGAGCATTAGGATTTGGCACCGTCAGTGAACTGACATGGCCACCGTGATTAACAGCGGTTCCTTTAATCACTCCGTAGATATGATCACCATCCGCTAATGCTTTATCTAAGGGTTTTAACACTATTGCGCCTGCACCTTCACCACGCACATAACCATTGGCTGATTTATCAAATGTTTTGCAGCGACCATCTTCACATAACATGCCCGCATGGCTAAATTCAATAAATAATGTCGGCGACAGTAACGCATTGACACCACCGACAATCGCCATTTCACAATCATGATCACGAATGGCTTTTACTGCTTGATGTAATGCTATCAATGAACTCGAGCAGGCTGTATCGACCGCCATACTAGGCCCTTTAAGATTAAGCAAATAAGAAATGCGATTGGCTACAATACTTTTGGCATTGCCAGTGGAGGCATAGGCTTGTCGTTCATTATTTTCTTTTAGCAATTCCTCATAATCACTTGTCGATACACCCACAAATAAACCTGTTTTAATCGCTGCTAATTGCTGGGCAGTCATACCAGAATTTTCCATTGCTTTCCAAACGACTTCTAAAAATAATCGTTGTTGCGGATCCATCAACTCTGCTTCAAGTGGCGAGATAGAGAAAAAGGGTGCATCAAATTGGTCTATTCCTTCAATAAATCCGCCCCATTTCGCTCTTGTTTGACCATCTTCTTCACCAAACACTAACCGCCAGTCCCAACGATCTTTTGGTATTTCGCTGATTAAATCTTTTTGCTGTGCTAAATTATCCCAGAACTTAACTAAATCGGGTGAACCAGGGAACACACCATGCATCCCGATGATTGCAATATCTTTCAATGATTCAGAGTGTGCAGATACTTTTGATTTTGGTTGATAATAACGTGACTTCATCACGGGCACACTGACCGCTTCTGCAAAAATCTCCTCGTTTAATTTAGCTTCTCCTCGCAATTCATTTCCGTACTTAACAAAAATAGCTTCACGGTGAGCTTTTACTAAATAATCTGCAAAGCTTTTTAAGGTGTTATGTTCAAATAAAATTGCAGGGGTTAATTCTAATTGATATTCCGCATTGATGAGATTCACCAGCGTAGTAAAGTTAATTGAATCCATCCCATATTCACTGAGCTCTTCCTCAGCACTTAAATTTTCTGGTTTGATTTTTAAGATTTGAGAAATAGCTTCTAATAAATGTATTGAGACTTTCTCTAATAATGCTTCATCAGCGCCGCCTGTTGATTCAACCATGGTTTTTTCTTTTACTGTCCAAGTAGTTTGTAAGTGTTTCACGATGCGTTGTTTGTGGCCAGAAAGGACAATTAACTCACTACTCTTTTGATTTAAACCAGACAAAAACACATCCATCCCATCTTGAGTTGACAAGAATGTTAAGCCTAAAGTTTTTTCCAAGTAATCAATTGAGGCCGTATCAACCTGCATTCCGCCTATTTTCCATAATGGCCAATTGATGCTTAATGTCTTGCCTTGTCTTTTATTTGCTTTTCTTAATTCTTCACGATAATAAGCAAAAGCATCCATTACCCCGTTTGCATATGAGTAATCACACTGGCTTGCATTACCTAGTATTGATGCTATTGAAGAAAACATCACAAAGAAATCTAAGTTTTCGTCACGGGTCGCTTCATCTAAATTCACTGATCCATATATTTTCGGTGCAATGACAGCCTCACAATCTTCAATGGTTTTCTTCGTAAGATATGCATCACGCAATACTCCCGCCGCATGCAATATTCCATCTAAATGACCAAAGCGGTTTTTGAGAACGTTGATTAATTGCTTCACCTCTTTTTTATTGCTCACATCAGCAGAAAGATAAATTGCATCCCCACCTAATTGATTGAGCTCATTTAATATTGATTGTTCTTTATCAGATAAAGTAGAACGCCCTGATAATACTAATTTTGCTTGATAGTTAGAAGCCAAATAACGTGCAAAAATCAAACCTAATCCTCCCATCCCGCCAGTAATAAGGTAAACACCTTGTGACTTGATGAGTGACGTGGTAGCGGATGTCGCTTCTAGCGCTTGATAATCATGCACGTAACGTTTGTGATCTTTTTCATAACGAACCTCTTTTTCTGTGCCGCTTAATTCTGTCATTACATCATTCATATCCTGCGTATTTATGATTCGGCCACGAATAAATGGCTGCTCTAAATGAATAGTGTTTAATAATCCTGACCAGGCAGAGGTGAATACATCAGTAATCGCATCTCCTTGCAAATTTACACAAATGAGCGATACAGGTGTACTTAACTTTGATTCTAATAATGCTTTCACCAATTTGAATAAGTCATAATAGTGCGCATCTAATTGCGCTTTAATGCCTTTGCTTGTTAAATCAGTCGTGACATGAGGTGAAAAGACGATTTGCTTAGGCAATTCATTCTGCCCAATGGCCTCTTGTAATTCGTTCTCTGTTTTGATTTGCGTAATCTGTTCATTTTTGTAGCGTGAGCGCAATGTATCAGTAACATACCCTTGTTTGTCCCATACTAACCAAGGGCCAGTAATCATTTCATCACTTGCGATTAATGCTTGTTCCTTCCAAACCTTATCATAATAATAAATTCCCACTTCATTTTTTGTTAACGCGCGTACTGCAAAATCTTTGATAAACACAACTATTTGGCCATTCTGATCAAGTACCTTGATATCAAATTGGTGGAATGCATCAGTGGTGCTATTGGTTTTGGTTACATACGCATAGCAATGATCAGGTATCGCCCCATAAATTATGGCCTCACCCATTGAGAATGGTAAATAAGTTTGATCATCACCTTGATATAAATACCCCGTTGCTTGTAATGCACCATCTAGCAAACTCGGGTGTAAAATAAAATCCAAACGTTTTTCTCTTAAATGAGTTGGTAATTGCAGTTCAGCTAAGACTTCTTCGCCATTGCGTTGTACCGATTGTATGACTTGGAATCCCTTGCCGTAATTTAAGCCAATATGATTAAATCGATGATAGATATCCGCTTTAGCAACAATTTGTGGACAACGTTTTTGGATTACTGCTACATCCATCGCGGGCATAGGATTCGGTATTTGCTCTGATGCAATAATTTTCCCTTGTGCATGTACAATCGGTTCTTCTTCACCGGCTGTTGTCACTTCAAATTGTATGCTTGTCGCTTCGGGATAAAGTGTAATGGTTGCTAACACTGCTTCATCGCTTATTCGGATTGGTGTCGCCCAAACGATATTCTTAAAAGTGATAGCTGGATGATTAGGCAATGCCAACATGCCTGCTGCGCGTACCATTTCAATATAAGCTACACCTGGCAACGTAGGAATATTATTCACGCGATGATCATTTAAATAGAATTCTTTTCCAGTAAATAATTTTATAAAAGATTGTGAAGATAAAGTTGAAATATTGGCATCAATTAGTGGATGCAAGCTTGCGACTGTTCCTTCGAGTGACACTCGTTTTGAAGCCACGGGTTCAATCCAATAACGTTCTTTATCAAACGCATAAGTCGGCAGTGCAAGTTTATTATTTGCTTCACTTTGATGTAATAGCGCCCAATCCAGATCATAGCCTTTAACATATAAGTTTGCTAAAGCTTCCAAATTATCTTTATAATCCTTGATATTCGTAATTGAATCACTTCGTAAATCACTCAATGTGGCTTTTAATACCTTGGTATAAATGGCAGCATCATCCGGTTTTTTACGTGCATCACCACGATAGCAACCTTCTGTTTGTTTACCTTCATCGAACGTTTTTAATTTTTCTGCTAATTCATCTACTGTTTTTGCCACCAGTGCAACCCGTTTATCAAAATGCATGCGGCTCTGATTGAGCGTATAACTGATCGCTTCTAATGATGGCTTGTCTTTTTGTATTTCTAACCAATTCACTAAATTCAAACTCATTGCATTAAGCGCTGAATCAGTTTTAGCAGATAATGTCATTAAATAAGCTGGTTTCTTTGCATCTTCCTTGCGTGAAACAACTGGCGGCTCTTCTAACACCACATGTGCATTCGCTCCGCCAAAACCAAAAGAGCTCACCCCTGCGCGGCGTGGTATCATTCTACCGCTTGCATCTTTTAAGGCTTCCCAATCACGCGTCTTTTCCACTAAATAGAATGGTGTATTATCAATTTCAATATACGGATTTAATTCATGAAAGTTTACCAATCCAGGTAACTGGCGATGTTTAAACGCTAACAAGACTTTAATGATACCAGCGATCCCAGCCGCTGTTTCCAAATGCCCAATATTGGTTTTTACCGTGCCTAAACCGCAATATGCTGATGGTAAGTGTTCTAAGCCTTGTTTTTCCTGTAATTGGGCAAACGCTTTCTTTAATCCATTGACTTCAATTGGATCACCCAATGATGTACCCGTGCCATGGGCTTCGATATAACTAATGGTCTCCACACCCACTTGTGCACGTTCCCATGCCGTCACAATTAACGCTGCCTGAGCATTCGGGTTAGGCACTGTTAGTGAACTTACTTGTCCGCCGTGATTCACAGCAGTCCCTTTAATCACAGCATAAACTGTATCACCATCCGTAAGAGCTTTTTCTAATGGCTTTAATAAAATCGCGCCCGCGCCTTCGCCGCGCGCATAACCATTCGCTGATTTATCAAAGGTTTTACAATGACCGTCTTCGCTTAACATCCCAGCTTGCGAAAATTCAATAAATAGCGTTGGCGTTATTAACGCATTCACGCCGCCCACAATGGCCAACTCACAATCACCATTTTGAATCGCCTTCACCGCATTATGTAAGGCCACCAGTGAGCTCGAGCATGCCGTATCAATTGCAACACTTGGTCCGCTTAGATTCAGTAAATACGATATGCGATTAGCAACAATACTATGCGTATTACCCGTGGATGCGAAAGCTTGCATTTCATTATTTTTTTGCAGTAGTTCTTCGTAATCACTCGTTGAAACACCAACAAATAAGCCGGTTTTTGCTTCTGCTAATTGTTTCGCTGTGACATTGGCATCTTCCATCGCTTTCCACACAACTTGTAAAAATAGCCTTTGTTGTGGATCCATCAATTCTGCTTCACGGGGCGAAATAGAGAAGAAGGGTGCATCAAATTGATCAATCCCCTCAATAAATCCACCCCATTTCACTTTCGTTTGCTGTTCACCATCGCCATAGTATGTTTTCCAATCCCAGCGATTCGCAGGTATCTCACTGATTAGATCTTTTTGGTTAGCCAAATTATCCCAAAATGATGTTAAATCCGGCGATCCGGGGAACACACCACTCATCCCTATAATCGCTATGTCGTCGCTGACAGATGCTGGCCGTTTCTTTTCTTCAGACATCGGTATACAACGAGACCGCGCTTTAGGAGTCATCGCAACGGAGGTTGTGACTTTTTCTTTAGGAAGTACTTTGTTACTGACACCACCATGACGTAACACCATAGCATCCGCATAAGTTTCGATAAAATAATTCGCCAAACTCGTTATCGACTGATGCTCAAATAAGGCGGCAGGCGTCAATGCTAACTGATAATACTCGTTCAATCGGTTGGCAAAATTGATAAAACCAATTGAATCAACACCGTATTCACTTAAATTTTCATCTGCACTAAGATTGTCGGACTCAATCTTTAATAATTCCGATATCATCTGCAAGAGCTGTTGCTTGACCATTTCAACCACACCAACACCTGCCTCAACCGGTGCAACTTCAACTTTCTCTTCCTTCGTCAACTGTTTTTGTAATTTTGCTTGGTTGCCAGACCACACCATGGCTTGACTGTTGGATGCCGTTAGCAAGGTAGTAAATGCTGCAAGACCAGCTTCCGTCGCCAAGGGGGTCGCTCCCATCACGCTAGCCATCCACTGCTTCGAAGCCTCATCCACCTGCATACCGCCCTCTGCCCACAACGGCCAATTGATACTGAGCGTCTTACCTGATCGATCTTGAGTAACACGATATTCAGCAAAGGCGTCCATCCATCCATTCGCATACGCATAATCACATTGACCGACATTTCCCAACACAGCCGCAATGGATGAGAACATCACAAAGAAATCTAATTTCTCATCTCGTGTCGCTTCATCTAAAAAAATTGTTCCATACACTTTAGGTGCAATCACTGCTTCGCACTCAGCTATCGTTTTCTTTGCAATAAACGCATCGCGTAAGACACCAGCCGCATGTATCACCCCATTTAATTGTCCAAAACGTTTTTTAATTCCTTTTACTAAACCTTTCACGCTTTTTTTATCGCCTACGTCTGCTGACAGATAAATTACTTCACCGCCTAATTGGTTTAATTCATCTAACACAGCTTGTTGTTTATCAGATAAAGCAGAACGGCTGGTTAATACTAATTTAGCTTGATAGTTTGATGCTAAATATCTCGCAAAGATTAATCCTAAGCCGCCCATGCCGCCTGTAATTAAATAAACACCCTGAGATTTAATCAATAAGGGTTCTTTAGAGGTCTCTTCTAATGCCTGATAATCAGATACATAACGCTTGTGTTGCTGATCATAACGAACTTCATTTTCTATACCGCCGAGCTCAGCTAACACATCATTCACATCTTGGGCACTTATCAGGCGGCTGCGGATCAGCGGTTGCTCTAAATGAATCGTGCCCAATAACCCTGACCACGCCGAGGCAAATAAATCTGCGATAGCATCGCCTTTTAGATTAACGCAAGTCAGGCTTAGAGTAGATGTGAGTTTCGTTTCTAACAGCGCTTTAACTAAATTAAATAAGGCATAATAATGCGCATCAAGTTGCTTTTTAATGCCTATCTTCGATAAATCAGTGGTAATTGCCGTCGAAAAAATAATTTGTTTTGGTAACTGTTTTTGTTCAATAAGGTTTTTGAGGATTATGTGATAATTATCCTCATTGGGATTCGTTCTAATGATTTTCTCATCAGGATAGCGTGCTCGCACTGCTGCGGTTAATTCGCCTTGCGCATCCCATACTAACAACGGACCAGAGACTGTTTCATTTGAAACCAGCATTTGCTCTTTCCACACCTTATTATAGTAATACACACCCATTTCATCTTTCGTTAGAGCTCGTAAAACAAAATCTTTAACGGATACGATTACTTGGCCATTGCTATCGAGCAATTGGATGTTAACCATAGGTAATTCAAGTGTCGATCCAGGTGCGCGTGTAGCATAGGCATAACAATGATCAGGAATGGCACCAACTATTTCGATCTCACCAATACTAAATGGAATATACGCTACATTAGTTACGCCAATTATCTTAATGGCAGATTGAAATGCGCCGTCTAGCAAACTAGGATGCAAAATAAACTCATTACGACGATAACCCGTTAAATGGCTTGGCAAATGAAGTTCAGCTATTGATTCTTGATCATTGTATCGAAGATTTTGAATAGTTCGGAAACTCGGACCAAACATTAATCCTGACTGATCAGCATTTAAATAGAATTCATTTTTCGAAATGTCAATCGAACAGCGTTTACGTACACCTTTAATATCTACCAGTGGTGGTGGGACTAATACTTCGTCCAAAATATTCAACTTACCCTGTATAAATACGATCGATTCATCAGCTGCTTGCGCAGTCACTTCAAAAGGAATATCTTTTAATCCAGTATAATAATTAATATTTATTAAGATCGATTCATTTTCGACACTTAGCTTTCTAATCCAAACAATGCTTGACATTGATATCGCTTTCGCTCGTGGCATCGCTATCATGGCCGATGCTCTAATCATTTCCAGGTAAGCAGCAGCTGGTAAGACATGAACTTTATTCACCAAATGATCGTGAATAAAGAATTCATTTTTTGTTAATAACTTGGAAAATGATTCTGAATCAAATGTTGATGTATTCGCATCAATTAATGGATGCAGACTTGTTGCTTTAGCTTCCATACTTTCTGTAACAGACTTTGTTGTTGCAACTGCTTCTACCCAATAACGGTCTTGAGCAAATGGATAGGTCGGCAGAGCAAGCTTATTATTCGCTTCACCTTGATGTAACAAGGCCCAATCAATGTCATAGCCCTTGGCGTATAAATTAGCCAACGCATTGAGTTTTTTCGTATATTGAGCTGCACTTAATGTTTTACCAGACTGTAATTCACCGATAACACCATCCAACACTTCATCATAAATTGCTGCATCATCTGGTTTCTTGCTGGCATCACCTTTAAAACATCCAGCAGGTATTTTACCTAGAATTAACGCATTTAATTTTTCAGCTAACTCTTCATTATTTTTAACAACCATCGCAATGCGTTTATTAAAATGCTCTCTTCCTTGATTGAGTGTATAACTGACTGCTTCCAAAGAAACTGACTCAACTTGATTTTTTAACCATTCTGACAAATTCCGTGTCATTTCTATTAATGATCTGTCATTTTTCGCTGATAATGTAATTAAATAGGCTACTTTATTCGCTTCAGGTTTTTTTGTAGTGGCTGGCGACTCTTCTAACATCACATGCGCATTCGCTCCTCCAAAACCAAAGGAACTCACACCTGCGCGTCGGGGTATTACCCTACCTTCTGTATCTTTTAAAGGTTCCCAATCACGTGTCGTTTTCACTAAATAGAAGGGTGTTTTTTCAATTTCAATATACGGATTTAATTCATGGAAATTCACTAATCCAGGCAACTGGTGATGCTTAAAAGCTAATAATACTTTGATGATAGCGGCAATTCCCGCTGCTGCTTCTAAATGCCCAATATTGGTTTTAACTGTTCCTAAGCCACAATAGGCTGTTTGCAACGATGACAACCCTTGTTTTTTCTGTAATTCCGCAAACGCTTTCTTTAATCCATTTACTTCAATCGGATCACCTAAGGCCGTACCGGTGCCATGTGCTTCAATATAACTTATCGTCTCCACCCCTACTTTTGCGCGCTCACACGCTGTCACAATTAATGCTGCTTGCGCATTCGGATTAGGAACTGTCAATGAGCTCACGTGGCCACCGTGATTGACTGCGGTGCCTTTAATCACACCATAAACCGTATCACCATCTGCTAAGGCTTTTTCTAACGGTTTTAATAAGATGGCACCAGCGCCTTCACCGCGCACATAACCATTCGCTGATTTATCAAACGTCTTGCAACGACCATCATCACTTAACATGCCAGCATGGCTAAATTCAATAAATAAGGTCGGGGTCAATAACGCATGTACACCACCAGCAATGGCAAGATCACAGTCACCCTCTTGAATCGCTTTCACTGCTTGATGAATGGCAATTAAAGAACTTGAGCAAGCCGTGTCCACCGCAATACTGGGCCCGCTGAAATTCAATAGATAAGAAACTCGATTAACCAATACACTGTGCATGACACCGGTAGGAATTTGCGCACCATTCTCCCTCGCTTTTTGCAATATTTCAGCATAATCATTGCCGAGAACCCCAACGAATAGCCCAGTATTTTTTAAAGATAAGTCACTGGCTTTGTAACCCGCCATCTCGATAGTTTTCCACACTACCTCTAAAAACAATCGTTGTTGTGGATCCATCAATTCCGCTTCGCGTGGAGAAATATTAAAAAATTCAGGATCAAATTGATCCATCTCTTCAATAAATCCACCCCACTTCACCTTCGTTTGATGTTCACCATCACCATAATAGGCTTGCCAATCCCAGCGATCTGATGGAACCTCACTGATTAAATCTTTTTGACTAACTAAATTATTCCAAAACCTATCTAAATCCGGTGATCCGGGGAAGATGCCGCTCATGCCGATAATCGCTATATCTTTATTCACACGTGCTAGCTGTTCTTTTTCATTAGACAACGTTGCATAACGAGCGCCCTTTTTTGTTGGCATCACAACGGGTGGCTCGGCTTTAGGTACAGTTTTGGCGACACTGCCATGACGTAAAATCATTGCCTCTGGATAAGTAGCAACAAAATAAGTAGATAAACTTTCTAGCGTTTGATGTTCAAATAATATCGCAGGTGTTAATTCTAACTGGTAATACGCATTCAATCTATTCGCAAAGCTCGTTAAACTAACTGAATCTACACCGTATTCACTTAAACTTTCATCTGCTGCAAGATGCTCGGGTTTAATCTCTAATAATTCAGATATAATTTGCAACAGTTGCTGCTCAACTTTTTCGAATAGAATACCCTCATCAACCTGTAAAGACCCCTCCGCTTTTTGAAATTCTGTTTGGACAACTCTTGTAGCTACTTTTTCTGACTTATCTTGCAATGAGCGTTCAATCTTCTTCTTTTCTCCTAACAGAACAATCTGCTGCGAATAAGTTAGGGTGAGTGCATCCCTGAATGCAGCAATACCTTCTGCTGTAGAAAGAGGTAGTACACCGAAAGTTTTCTCAAGCCATTGCATCGAGTCTTTATTTATTTGCATACCGCCTTCTGCCCATAGCGGCCAGTTGATCGCAATCGTTTTACCTGAGCGAAGCTGTTGGTTTCGCAACATTTCACGCTGCTCAGCAAATGCATCTAGAAACCCATTGGCATAAGCATAATCGCATTGCCCAACATTTCCGAAAATAGAGAAGATAGATGAAAACATCACGAAGAAATCTAAAGGCTCGGATTGAGTGACTTCATCCAGGAGTATAGCGCCCTCAATTTTTGGCGCCAATACTTCAGCCATTTTTTCAGGTGTTTTCTTTAATATAAACGCATCGCGCAAAACGCCTGCACTATGAATAATGCCATTTAATTCACCAAAGCGATTTTTTATGGTCTCTATTAAATGACGAATGTCTACAAGCTGTGTGACATCAGCACGAGAATACAAGACTTCTGCACCCAACTTCTCTAATTCAGCAATGCTGACT
>JABDBV010000016.1:0-23531 GCA_013288395.1 Gammaproteobacteria bacterium
GGCAATGGTGCTCTCTATGAAAGCGCTTCATCTGGCACCGGCGTCATCAATGATGCCATTACACTAGCAGGTGCTGCGACTATCGGTGCGAATACCGGATCTACGTTTAACTTAACGGGCAACATCAACAATGGTGGCTTTGCTGCTACCTTCGGCACAAATGGTGCAAACATTGCTGAATCTGGCAACATCACGGGTAGTGGTGCATTAAACGAAACCGGTACAACGAGTGGCGTCTTAACACTGTCTGGCAGCAACACTTACACTGGTGCTACCAATGTAAATAGCGGTAAATTAGCTATCACAAGCGCTGGCGGTTTAGGCAGCAATTCTAATTACACATCTGCTGTGACAGTGGCTAATAATGCTGAATTAGATATCAGTAATGTCACGCTCACTGCGCCTGCTGCGCAAACACTCTCTCTTATCGGTACTGGTGTTTCTGGCAACGGCGCTTTCTATGAAAGCGCTTCATCCGGCACCGGCGTCATCAATGATGCGATTGCATTAACAGGTGCTGCTACTATCGGTGCTAATAGCAGTGCTACGCTCTCATTACCTGGCACCATCAATAATGCAGGGTTTGCGCTTAGTTTTGGTAATGTAGGTAATGTGACCTCTTCCGGCATCATCAGCAACACCGGTGCTCTGAACATGACAGGAAGCGGTGTACTTACACTCAATGGTGCTAATACCTATTCCGGTACCACGACATTAACAAACGGTATATTGGCTATCGGTATTGGTAGCACTGGCAGCATTACGAATGGCCCAGTCGGCACCGGCACATTAGCTTTAAATGGTGGCACGTTAGAATCTACCGGTAGTTTTGCTATTGCAAATGCTTACACCGTTGGCGGTAATACCACCATCGGCGGAACCAGCAACATCACGTTAAGTGGTGCAGGCACGTTAAGCGGCAGTGATACATTGAACGTCACCAACACTGCAACGACGACATTAAGTGGCAGTGTCAGTGGCGCAGGCGCGCTCGCTGAAAATACAACCTCATCCGGTGTAGTAACACTTTCTGCTGCAAATACTTACACAGGCGCAACCACTATCACCAGTGGCATCTTGAATGTAACTAATGCAGGCGGTTTAGGCAGCTCATCCAATTATAGTTCTAGTGTCAACGTTGCTAGCGGCGGCGAGTTAGACATTAGTAATGTCACACTCACCGCACCTACTGGGCAAGCACTCAATCTCGCAGGCACGGGCGTCAGTGGTAATGGCACATTGTATGAAACAGCATCATCTGGCACCGGCGTGATCAATGATGCGATTGCATTAACAAGTGCTGCTACGATTGGCACCAATACTGGTTCAACATTGAATTTAAATAGCACCATCAATGGCAATTTCGGTTTAACAACTAGCGGCGCTGGCACACTCACTTTCAACGGCCAAATCGGTACCTCTGGATCACCAATCGCAAGTTTAACGACTTCTGCTTCTGGCAACACGAAGATTGGTACCGCTAATATTTACACGAGCGGCGCACAAAGTTATAACGATCCAATCACGTTGCTTGCAACCACTATGTTATCTTCCGCAACGAGTGGCACGGCAAGTAATACCATCACGATCAGCAAAGCAGTTGATGGTGCATTTGGTTTAACACTCTTTAGTACCAGCAACACTATTAATGGCGGCACCACCAATGGCAATATTGGTGGCACGACACCGCTCACCAGTTTACGTTTAGAAGGCAGCGGTGTTGACGTATTAAATAGCAACATTACAACCAGCGGCAATCAAGAATATGATCATGCAACCGATATTCAAGCTAACATCAGCTTAACATCCACCGCTGGCAGCATCTTATTTACGAACTATTTGTTCTCTTCAACCGATAATTCATTAACGCTCGCCAGTAACCTTGGTACCACCTTTAATAATACGTCCAGTGCAAACGCAGTTGTCGGTTCTTATTTTGATGGCACCACTTCTCATGCCTATCCGCTACTCAGCTTAACAGTTAGCGGTTCTGGCGCCACACCGACAGACACCATTTATGATGTGAATGACATCACGCATAGTTTTGCTGCAATCACCACTAATGGTACACAAACATTTAATGATCCACTTTCTATTGCAAATAGCAGTGGCAACACTACTTTCAAAGCAACCGGCGGCAGCAGCGATATTGTGATTGGCAACACAGTGAACTGGAGCACAGCAGATAATGTCACCTTTAACGCTGGTCACAACGTCACTGTCAGTGGCGCAATCACTGCAGCGAATGGTTCATTGAACGTAACGGCGGGCAATAATATCACTACGAATGCTGCACTCTCTGTTGCAAGTGCTGCTGTTGGTACCATTGCGCTCACTGCAGGTAATAACATTGTCATCAACAACCCCATTTCCGGTGCAGATGCTTCTCTCACCATCAGTGCTGTTAACAGTAATCAAAGCATTACCACCGGTGCATCGGGCACGATCAACGTTGCTAACTTCACATTAAGCCAAGGCCAATGGTATCAAGTGAATAGCACGCTGCCTTCCTTCACCGTCAGTGGTAATTTCCAAATTAATAACGGTCTGAACACAAACATCTTAGCCGCGAGCTTAAATAACACCGTGCAATTCCTACGTGCAACGGGTGGCAGTGGTACGAGCGGCAGTCCTTATATCATTGCAGATGTCTTTGGCTTAGAAGGTATAGGTTCTAGCTCCACGATGTTAGGTTACACATATGAATTACACGGAACCGGTAATGCAATTGATGCAAGCGGCACAGCGAACTGGTCCAATAGCCAAGTTACTGGCTTCATGCCGATTGGTAATGCCACTAATCCATTTACCGGCACCTTTATTGGCGCATTCAATAATTCAGGTAATTACACCGGTCAACCGATTAATACCTTAAACATCAGCAGCAGTATCGCCGGTGCTGATATTGGCTTGTTTGGTGCAACCAGCAATACTGCCAGCATTCAAAAGGCGGGCTTAGTTAACGTGACGATCACGGGTAATGGCAACGTAGGCGCACTGGTTGGCAATAACGCAGGCAGCATTAGCATGGCTTATGTTGATAACACCAGCGCTGTCAACTCAATAGGCTCTGCTGGCAGCCACTTAGGCGGCCTCTTGGGAGTCAATAGTGGTACCGTGACGAATGCTTATAACCAAGCACCTGTCACAAGCGGCGGCTCAACCACGGATACTATCGGCGGCTTCGCAGGCTCTAACAGCGGCGCACTCATCGATACCTATGCCTCAGGCCTTATTACGAAAACTGCCGGCGACACGACTGGCGGTTTACTCGGTGCTGAAACCGGCAGCGTCACTGACAGCTTCTGGGATTACCAAGCAACTGGCCAAAATACCAGTGCAGGCGGTGCGGTGAATTACAACCAAGCTGGCAACATCTTAGGTTATGAAGGCTTGACCACTAGCTTAATGCAAACACAATCCACCTTCACGTGTACCTCTGGTTGCTCTAGCGGCCCATTTGTTAACACAGCTTGGGACTTCACTAATACATGGGGCACCAACATAAGCTATCCATACTTCAAGATATTTAATCAAACACCACCGTTATTTATCACCGGTACCACGTATTTGGGCACCGCTGGTAATCAAGTCACTTTATATGCCCCAGATGCATTATTAGCAGGCGCTTACACCACCTTCACCACTAACACCGTCTCAGGTGGTGGATTCACCTTCAACTTACCTTATGGCACCATTACGCCAAGCACGCTTATTTTGGCTTATTTAACGAGTGGCGGTATTGGTGACGTCATTGGCTCAACACCTGCTAGTGGCGCAAGCCTCACCGGCTTAACCATTGCATTAAATACAATTAACATTAATGCAAGCGCAACCAGCATCAGTAATGCTAGCTTGATCAGCGCTATCAACAGCAACACAAACCCAGCCACCAGTATTCTGTATAGTTATACTGGCACCGGCAATAACATTCTCTTGGGTAATGCAACCAATACTACTGCTAACTTAATGGCAACAGCAGCCACCAGCTTCAACATCAATGGCACCATTACCACGTTCTCTAGCGATACCAGCAGCGTGAACTTACCAGGCCCTGTCACTATCTCTGCTAATGTCACCACCAGCGGTAATCAAACGTATGGTAATTCATCACCTGGTGACACCATCACCTTAGGTGGTAATGCAGTACTCGCTTCTAATGGCGGCATCGTTACTTTTGCCAACACTGTAGATGGTGGCAACACACTGACGGTTAACACCACGAATGGCACCACCGTATTTGATAACGCTGTGGGTTCTATCACACCGTTAACAAGCGTAACAATTGGCAGCCCGGGCAATATCACGATTGATAACAATATTACAACCACCGCTAATCAATCTTACAACAATGATGCTATCAGCTTAGGCGGCAATACCATCTTGGCCACAACCGGTGGAAGCAATGATATTACCTCTTCTGGTAATATTAATGGCGGCGGTTTCACCTTTGAAATCAGCAATACCGGCACAGCGAGTAGCTTGTCTGGCAACTTAAGTAACATTTCTGGCTTCACTAAAGCGGGTAGCGGTACGTTAGCACTCTCTGGAAGCAACACCTTCACCGGAGCAACGAGTGTGCTTGCTGGTACATTGAATGTCACTTCCGCTAATGCATTAGGTACAGGTGTCGGCAATGAAACCGCGGGCGTCACTGTCAGCAATAATGCTGCTATTGAGTTAAGCAATACAGTACTCAATGCTAGCGCCAACATTCCATTGACGCTAACAGGCTCTGGTAGTGGCACAGGTGCATTAGTCGGTAGTGGCACATCACAATGGAATGGTGCTATCGCATTGTCAGGTAATACCACGATAGGCACGCTGATTGGCACGGATGTATTAACATTGAATGGCACAGTAAACAGTCAAGTAAGCGGCGCATCTAGCTTGACGCTCGCAACACAAACAGGCATAGGTACCGTTGTATTTGATAGCGCTGTTGGTAACACCGGCGCATTCAGCAGCTTAACTGCCGGCACCAAGCTAACATTGAATGGCGGCGCTATCACGACGAGTGGCACTCAAACCTATAACGCTGCAGTCACACTCGGCGCAGGCACAACCTTCAATACCACTAACAACAATGTCGTCTTTAGCAGCACGCTTGATGGTGCCGATGCAGTCACGATTAACGCTGGTACCGGCAGCATTACTTTCAGCGGTGCAGTCGGTAACGGCACAGCATTAAGCAGTTTAAGTGCGGGCACCACAACAGGTGGCGTGAATATTAACGGTGGCATTGTTTCCACCACAGGCACACAAGTTTATAGCAATAACAACATCGTGCTCGGTGCAAACACGAGCTTATCAGCCAGTGATATCACCGCAGGCGGCTCAATTGATGGCACCAGCGGTCACACTTATACACTTACTGTCACTAACACAGGTACGGCAAGCTCACTCACCGGTGTATTAAAGAATCTTTCCAGCTTTACTAAAGCTGGCAGCGGCACGCTCGCTTTAGGCACCAGTAATACTTACACCGGCAGCACCACGATTAGCAATGGTGTATTACAAGTTAGTGCTGATGGTTCCTTAGGTGTAGGCGGCGCGGTAAGCTTAAATGGCGGCACACTTGAAGCAACCAGCAGCTTTACTTTAGCTTCAGGTCGCGGTCTCTCACTGGATGCTTCTAGCACGATCTTGACTGATGCAAGTGACACACTGACTTATAACGGTGTTGTTTCAGGTGCATCAGGTCACAGTCTCACGAAGAGTGGCGCGGGTACGTTAGCATTAGGCGGCACCAATACTTACTCAGGTAATACAATTGTAAACAGTGGTGTGTTAAGTGTGGCAGCTGATGCTAACTTAGGCGCTACCACTAATACACTCACTATTAACAATGGTACCTTCGATGCAACATCCGGCTTTATTTTCTCTGCTACACGTAACATCAGCTTAGGTAATGCAAATAGCACTATTGAAATAGACAGCGGTAATCTTGCTTACGCTGGTACCATTAGCGGTACCGGCTCACTGACAAAGACGGGTACCGGTACGTTAACATTATCTGGTACTAATAATTACAGCGGTAGTAATACCACTATCAGCGCTGGCAGCATTGTGGAAGGTGTTGCAAATGCGTTACCTACCACCACTGCACTGTCAGTTAGTGGCACATTGAACATCAGCGGCTTCGCACAACAAGTCGCAAGCGTCAGCGGTGCAGGTGTCGTTACCGATTCTGGCAGCTCAGCTATCTTCACCGTTAATAACAGCAGCACGGACACCTTTGCTGGTACCTTTACTGGAACTCTTGCACTCACGAAGATGGGTAGTGGCATGTTAGCACTCACTAACACCAGCACAGCTACGGGTGCCACTAACATCAACGCTGGCATCTTGCAATTAGACGCCGTGAACGCGATTGTGAATAGCAGTTCAGTGACATTAGCGAATACCTCAGGCGTTGCATTAGATTTGAATGGCAACAACAATACGATCAACACGCTTTCTGGCGGCGGCTCTAATGGCGGCAACATCACACTGGGTGCAGGTACACTCACCGTTACGCAAGGGTCGACTGGTAGCTTTGCTGGCGTCATCAGTGGTAGCGGCGGTGTTACTAAAGCTGGCAGCAGCACGTTAACACTGACTGGCACCAATACTTATTCTGGCACCACAACTATCAACGCTGGTAACTTAAGCATTAGCGCAGATAGCGCATTGAGCGCTAATTCCACTTCATTAGTCATTAATAATGGCGCGCTGGAAACCACGGGCACCTTTAGCCTCACTACCAGCCGCGGCATTACAGTCGGCAATGCAAACAGTGCAATACAAGTAGATAGCGGCACCTTAACCTATGCAGGCGTCATTGGCGGTAGCGGCTCATTGAGTATAAACAGTGCTGGCACCTTAGCATTGAGCGGCACTAACACCTACAGCGGCAGCACCAATGTTAACAACACCAGTACATTGAACGTCGGTTCTAGCGGTGCATTAAGCAGTGGCGCTGTGACGGTTGCTAACAATGCGACATTAGGCCTCACGGGTAGCAGCTTATCTCTCAGCAATAACATAACGATTAACGGTGTAGGTAGTGGTTCTGGCGCGATTGCTGATTCTGCCGCTGGCAACACCCTAAGTGGTACGATCACCATGGCAAGCAATAGCACCATTGGCATTGCCGGCAGTAATGTATTAACGGTCAGCAATGGGTCGAATGCAATTACCGATGGTACCCATGGTTACACATTAACGGTACAAGGCCCAGGCACATTAAATATTGCAGGACCTACGAGCTATAGCGGCGGCACGAATATTACATCCAGTGCAACATTAGAAATTAACGCAAATAATGCCTTAGGCGGATCAGGCACAACAACGAATATTACGAATGGTACCTTAATGATAGGCGCAGGCGGTGTCACCCTCAACAATAACCTTGTCTTGAATGGCGCTACCATCATTGATGACAGCACCACAATTAACGGTACCGTGACCCTCACAGGTATTAGCAACGTTGATTCTTCCACCGGTAATGCGATGACCTTGAATGGACAACTCACAGGCACAGGTACATTGAATGTCAACACGACTAGCGGGTACACCGGTACAGTAACGCTCGCCAACACGTCCAACTCAACACCGAATAACTTCAGCGCCCCAGTTACTGTTAGTTTCGGTACCTTAGTGGCAGAAAATACTAACTCCTTTGGTGGCAGTGGTAATGCAGTGACTGTCGGATCCAATGCAACATTACAACTGAAAGAAGTAGGTAGCGCAGTCATTACGTTACCGAATGCAATCGCATTGAATGGTACTTTACTTGAAAATAACGCAAGTGGCACAAACACCATTAGCGGCGCTATTACCTTGGGCACAAGCAGCACCATTAATGTCGCGAATGTTACTAATGATGTACTGACCGCTAACTCCATCTTGGGCGCTTCTAACAGTGTCTTGAATAAGACAGGTCTTGGTCAATTAGTGCTGTCCAATGCTAACAGTAGCTTCAGTGGCACAACCAATATTAACGGCGGCGCAGTCGCCATTCAAAATAGTGCAGCGTTAGGATCAGGCGCTGTCACCGCATCTAGCAGTGGTTCATCACTTATCTTAGAAAGTGGTTCTGCCATGACGGTTGCTAATGCGATCACATTAAATAGCGGCGCAGCGTTAGCTAATAAATTATTCTCAGGCAATGGCAGTAATACCATCAGTGGTTTAGTCACAGTGAATGGCACCGTCAATGTAAACACTGATCCGCTCACAGCATTGACGTTATCCAATGGTCTTGCAGCTTCAAGCGGCAGTACCACTACCTTGATCGGAACCGGTAGAATGATTGTTAGTGGCAGCGTCAACAACAGCAACACTGGCGCTATTAATGTCAACACGGGCACATTAGAATTAGACAGCAGCAGCGGTGTTGGTACCGGTGCTATCACGGTTTCAAGTGCCGCCAACTTAGCTGTGAATGGCAGCGGCTTATCTATCCCGAACGCAGTCACGATAAATACCACTGGTTCATTAACTAGCACAGGTGGCACCAATACCTTAAGCGGCGCAGTCGCATTAAATGGCGCAGCCAATACTATTAACGTTGTCAACAGTGCAGATGCGTTGACTCTCTCTGGCGCTGTGAGCGGCAGCAACTTAACATTAAATGGCAATGGATCATTAACGTTATCTCATGCTAACAGCTATAGCGGCACGACAACCGTTAACAGCGGCACATTAGCGATTAACAATGCGACAGCACTTGGTACCAGCACACTTGCTGTTAACAACGCGACCTTTAATATCGCCAGTGCACTCGGTGCAAATGTAACGAATGCAATGAACTTATCTGGCGCAACAGTGACATCAACGGGTGCTAACACCCTTGCAACAGGCGCAATCAGTCTCTCAGGCACCAATAACTTCGCACCTGTATCAGGCACATTAATCATTACGAATGCTATCGGCGGCAGCGGCGCATTAACGATGAATGGCGCTGGCACCTTACAAATCAATAGCACCAACAATTACAGCGGCGCAACCACATTAACGAGTGGCAGCTTAGTTGCTAACAACACCAGCAATCCATTTGGTACCGGCGCATTTAACTTGAATGGCGGCACCTTAAGCACATTGCAAGCAATGACCTTAGGTAATAGCAGCTTCAATGTCGGAGCGAATAGCACACCAACCATTGGTGGCAGCCATAACATTACCTTTAATGCAGTCAGCATTGGCAGCGGTAGTAATCTCACTGTCAGCAATAGCACAACAACGAACTTTAGCGGCGCCTTAAGCGGCGCAGGTGCATTAACAATAGCAGCGGGTACGACACAAGTGAGTGGCAGCAATAATGGCAGTTACACAGGTAACGTTGCAATCAATGGCGGCACACTGCAATTAGCCAGTGATGCGAATACATCACCGTTAGGCACAGGCAACTTAACCTTGAGTGGCGGCACCTTAGCCGCAACAACGGCAATAGATACACATCCATTAACCAATCACTTCATTGTTGCCGGTAACTCTACTGTAGGCGGCACCAATGACATCACCTTCAGCGGTACGGGCGCGTTGAATAGCGGTACGACACTTAACATTAACGACACTGCAGCAACTAACTTAAACGGCACAGTGACAGGCTCTGGCAACTTAACAGTAAACAATGGCACCTTAATATTAGCCGGCAATAACTTAGGCGTAAACACGGCAACCAGTTATTCAGGCACCACCACCGTTAATGCAGCCGCCACCATGAGTGTCACGAATGCAAATGGTTTGGGTGATTCTTCTGTGATTGCGCAAGGCGGCACAACTGGTAATAGTGGTACGGATGGCGGTATCTTCAATATTAATAATGTGACTATCACCACCAGCAACTCATTGACATTGAGTAATGGTGAATTAACAACGACTGGCACGGCAGAATTTAATGGACCGATCACCCTTGCAAGCAGCACCAGTAACACCATTAATATAGGCACCAGCACCTTCACCTCGAATGCAAACATTAATGGTCCAGGCGGCATAACCGTTAACGGCAGCGGTACCTGGCATATGAATGGCAATCAAGGCACCTCAGTCACTCTGAGCAGTTACAGCAATAATGTCACGAATACAATCTATGGCGGTACCACCACCATCACGACCGGCAATCAAATATACAATGGTCAAATTTCATTGGTAAATGACGCTGAGTTCGATAGTCAAAACGGCAATGTTATCATCAATAACATCGTCAACGGCACCACACCATTAGGATTTACAATTGATGCTGGCGGCCTGATTGAATTAAATGGCAGCAGCATTTCTACCGCTGGTAATCAAACATATAACGGTAATATTGTACTCGGCACCAATACCTCATTAACCAACACCGGTTCAGGCAACTTCGCTATCAACGGTACCGTAAACGGCAACAGCCTTACTATCAATGGTAACAACAATAACACCCTCACCTTCAGCAAGGGTGCGGCAGTTCAATTAAGCGATGGCACCATATTTAATGGCACCGTTACACTAGGCAACAGCAACGCCGCGATCGCTTACAACAGCATTAATACCCTGATCGGCAGTGCTGGTAGCTTGAACCAAAACGTCATTTATCTACCAGCCAATAAACTAACCTCTGTGGTTTACAGTAATGCACAACATACAGCTGGCTACATTGGCGACCCAACCTTCTTCACTAACTTCTATGTTGGCGGTCTCCCAGTACCAGTACCAACGCCAACGCCTACACCTGTAGTCGCACCGGTTGTTCAAGCAGCAACTGTCACCGTAGCAGCTAATACTAATAATAATACTGCGCCAATCATCCAACAACCGATTGTGAATGCAAGCAATCTCGTCAACTTCTTCTATGAAAAAGAAGCAGCACAATCAATGAAAGGTGGATTTGCAGCGACGACGTCTGACGTTCATCAAATCTATACTATCCAGTATACAACGCAGCAAAATGGCATAGATCAAATCAATACGATCTTAAGCACACCTTTAGCGATGCCAAGCTTAGAGGATTTAATCCAATTCGAAACCAATGCAGCTTACAAGACAGCTCCCGCTGCAACGCCTATGGCACCTGCAATGGATGAAATATTAACGATTAACATTGACACCAAGAAATTGGATCATGTGATGCAACAATACTTCAACAATCTGGATATGACGCATAGTGTTCAACCGGTAAATAAAATTGAAGCACCCGCTTTATCCACTGATAAAAACATTCTTAGTCTTTCTTTCATGCAATAACGTTAAGCAGAAACCCGAGATGGAACCGCACGCAAGCCACTGGCGAGATCATTATTCGTTTTACCCGTTTCAATATATTCTGCATCCTGATTAACTTGCCACACATCAAACTGCCGCTTACCTGCCAAAATATTATTAACCGTCAGCATTGCTGTCATCATCGCGTGATCTTGATTGTTATATTTATGCATGCCGTTCCTGCCTACCAAATACAAGGTAGGAAAATTGTTTTCTAATTCGTGTCGAATCACATCCACATGCAGTTGGTAGTTATTGTCATAAACGGGATACGCTTTGGATTGGCGTAGAACGCTGCCATCCAGAATATCTTCCGCTTTCGCCAACCCCAACTGCACAATTTCTCTAGACGCTTTTTCAATCAATTCGTGATCTGGCCGCGACCAAAGCTTGTCGCCCTTAAAACAAAAATATTCTAGTCCATAACAGCATTTATCTTTATCCGGCACCATGTCTGGCGACCATGATTTAAAGTTTTGAATGCGCGCGACATCAACAGAGGCATCGTGCACATAAATCCAATTATCAGAAAAGGTATGACGCTCTTTTAAAATCAGCACAACAATCAAAAAATCTCGATATTGCAGCGCATCAGCAGCCAGCAAGGCAGGCGGTGCGACAAATGGCCGCAAACAATTTAACACCATGTCTTTTAAAGGCGCGGATGAAATCAGATGCGTGGCTTTTATTTCAGTGACATGACTTTTACTATCTCGATAAGAAATCAGCCATTGATTATCAACCGTGTTATGATCACAACGAAAGACATAACTATCTAGGCAAATCTGTCCACCCATGCTGTTTATTTTATCTCTGCAGGCTTCCCATAACATACCAGGCCCTTTGCGCGGATAGCGAAAGGTGTCTATTAATGTTTTGATCACGGGCTTGCCCTGTTGCTTATTCCATTTTGCAGGCATGGCCGCATTTTTAATCGCGGTAAATAACGACAAACCTTTAATACGTTGTGCTGCCCAATCAGCAGAAATTTCCTCACACCGCATGCCCCATACTTTTTCTGTGTAGGTTTTAAAAAAGATGGTATATAAACGTTTGCCAAAATGATTAGTGACCCAATCCGCAAAGCTAGTGGGTTGTTTAATGGGAAATAAGCGCGCTTTTAAATAAGATAATACGCAACGTAATGATTCGAACAATCCCAATTTGCGTAGCGCTTCAAATGCTTTTAAAGGATAAGAGAAAAACTGTTGCCTATAAAAAATACGCGATGAACGCGGTCTCTCGAGCATGTCGTGTGGTAATATTTCAGACCACAATGCCTCTACCGCTTCAGATTTAGAAAAAAAACGATGGCCACCAATATCAAAACAATAATCTTTATAAGTAACTGTGCGCGCGATACCGCCCACATAATGGGGATCCGATTCAAGCACAGTCACCGCTATATTTTGTTTTGCTAACAAATAAGCCGCTGTTAAACCCGCAGGGCCTGCGCCAATGATAACAACATGAGGTTTGGTTTGTGTTTGCATTGTAGATAAATCCGTTTATGATTTAGTGATGTTATCATCAAATGATCCTGGATTGAAATGTATGCGCTATTCCTCTTTGCCTTCTTTGCCATCTTTGCCTTCTTTGCCTTCTTTACCCTCACCCCAACCCTCTCCCGCAACCACCTTCAGTTTTTTGCCAAACTTCAGAGGGCGGGAGAGGGGGACGTTGAAATCACCTTTTGTGTTTTTCTCAACTTCCGAAAGGCGGGGGACGTTGAAATCACCTTCTATGTTTTTCCCAATTTCCGAGGAGGAAAGAGAGAATATCGCCGCAGAGAAAAACTTAGAAGGTGATTTCAACGTCCCCCTCTCCCGCCCTCTGAAGTTTGGCAAAAAACTGAAGGTGGTTGCGGGAGAGGGTTGGGGTGAGGGTGCTGGTGAGGGTACTATAGAGGGCAAAAATGTAAGAACAAAGAGCCAATTCACCTCCAGCTATTTCTTCTTCTCTGTTTTATTTATCTCCCTAAGCTATCTCCTCTTCGAATACCTCTTCATCCCCTACGAAGTCCTCTCCGCCGATGAGCTAGTTTTCGCACGCCACATCTATGAATATACATTCCACCTCCCCTACACCGACTTTGCGCCTTATAAATCCGTGCTAGGACATTACTTACTCTCACTCCCTTTATTTTTTTCACATAGCTTATTTGACCCTATTTTTTATATGAAAGATGAAATCGCACTCATCAACACAGCGTGCATTGCGTTTGCTTGTTATACTGGGTCGTCGTTGTTTGATAAACGCGCCGTATTGCTAACGATGTTTGCATTGCTAGCCAATCAGTACTTCCTCATTTATTCCACTGATTTACGTGTCGATATGCTAACCAGTTGGTGTTGCTTATTTTCAGCCTTGTTTTTCATAAAACAGCGCTTACAACTCAGCGGCATTCTGATGGGTGTTGCCTTTCTTATTTCACAAAAAGCCTTATGGTATGTATTAGCCATCAATGGCAGCGCATTTATTTGTTTAAGTTTGTTTAATACACCTCCCTACACACTCCGCTCACTGTATACATTTAATCTTTTTACCGCAGCACCCATCGTCATTTATCTCATGGGTTGGTCACTCATCGCCTCCCCTGGCATCGTATTGCATAATTTTTTTTATGATGCCTACATCCAATCCGGTATTGATTATTACATGCCCCTTTATTTAACTTGTTGGCAAGTAGTCATGCGCCATGGGCCCTTATTATTTTTATGTTGGCCACTCGCCTTCATGAGTTTATTTGAAAAGTCATCTCCAGATACCGCATTACAACAGCGTGTTTTTATTATCTGCACGGCATCCATCGCACTACTCATGTTTATTTGCTACAAACAACCCTTCCCGTATAACTTTGTCTTCACTGTTCCTGCTTTTTTTCTCCTATATGCTAATTTTTTTTCCTGGCTGCTTGCATCGCCTAAAAGAAAGCTTATGTGTACGTTTGTACTGCCAGTCTTCATTTCCGCAGGCATCGTTTTTCCCTTATTTATTTCTTTACGAGCAAGCTTTGTCTTTGATGGTCATTACCAACGAACCATGACTGAGCTAACAGCCGCTCTCACCGACAAAGAAGGTGATTATGTAGGTGGCATTCCGTTTATCTATAAAAAAGATCAGCCCATTATAGGAATGAAAAATCTGATTGGCCCGCAGCTTGAATTTATATACGAGCCTAGTCACCAGATGGAACTGCTACTGTTGCCTTCACTTTATCTGGCCCCCACCACCACGCGACAACTGCTGCAAGATTTCGAACAATCCTCTGTCAAAGTCATTGTGAATAATTACCGCATGCGCACGCTACCCGCACCGCTGCTTGATTACATAGACAGCCATTACCAGCATTTCTATGGCAGTCTTTATCTTTATGCACCAGTCATTCGAGCATCACAACTAAACTTTCATCTTAAATTTAATGGCCAATACCGCATTAAAGCAAAAGCTAAAACACGCATTAGCATTGATGGAAAACACCTACGCCAAGGGCAAGTGATTCAACTAAAAAAAGGCGATCATTTGTCAGATGCGACCGTGGATTACCGCTTAGTATTGATGCCTACACTCACCATGCAACTCGATCCCGCTTATCAAGCTGATGACTGGGCAAAGATGATCAAAGCGATCGTTGCGTAGTGATTGTATGCTGCACCGCCGTCAATACACCCCGCAAAATATTCATTTCATTTTCATCCAGTCGCGCGCGTAAAAATAAACGGCGCAAGCGTGTCATTAATTTGCGTGGATTGCTTAATTTCAAAAAATCAATTTGCACCAACACGTCTTCTAGATGCGTAAATAATTTTTCCATATCATCCGCCGTCGCAAAACGATATTCCCACGACTCCTCCGCCAGTGGTTGGTCCACACTGGCCACATATAATTCATATGCAATAATTTGCACGGCAGCGGCAATATTTAATGAAGAATATGCAGGACTTGCAGGAATTTGTACGTGAAAATGACAACGTTGTAATTCGTCGTTTGTTAAACCTGATTGTTCACACCCAAATAAAATAGCTACTTGATTGGTGAGTGTTTCCTTCTTTACCGTTTCTGCCAACGCACGCGGCGAGAGAATAGGCCACGGGATCACGCGCGAGCGCGCACTGGTGCCAACGACGAACGTGCAATCCAACAATGCTTCGTCTACGGTGGTCACCACTGTTGCCGCCTCTAAAATATCGCTCGCATTCGAAGACATTTCATACGCTTTTTGATGGGGGAATTGCTGCGGCGCGACCAAATAAAGATCGCTTAATCCCATGGTTTTCATCGCCCTTGCTACAGACCCTATATTACCGGGATGCGATGTATTGATGAGTACGATACGTACATTGTTTAGCATATGCGCAACTTGGCTCACGTAAAGGTGCGTAGCTTAGCACCTCCAATAAACCCTAGCCACCACCCACTATTCGTCTTATTATGTGCACACTATGGGACAACCTCTTAAGAACATTGCAATCGACGCTGCTCGTGCTGCTGGCGTCATCATCATTCGCGCCATGAAACGGCTTGATACCATCAAGATCGCTGAAAAACAGCCTAATGATTTTGTCACTGAAGTAGACGAGCGCGTGGAGCAAGAAATTGTATCCATTATTAAGAGAGCGTACCCCTCGCACAGCATTTTGGGTGAAGAAAGCGGCCTCACGGAAGGCGATGATTATCAATGGATTATTGACCCCATCGATGGTACCCGCAATTTCATACACGGTTTCCCGCATTTTGCTGTTTCTATTGCTGTTTCTTATAAGAATAAAATCGAGCATGGCGTCATTTATGACCCATTACGCCAAGAATTATTTACCGCGACTCGTGGTCAGGGTGCACAGTTAAATGACCGCCGCATTCGCGTAAGCGCCCGTAAACAGATTAAAGACTGCTTATTCGGGACAGGTTTTGCTTACCGCCATACCGATAAAGAAAACCCCATTCCAGGCAAAATCCTAGAAGCCATGCTACCTGCTTGTGGAGACATACGCCGCGTCGGGGCGGCTACCTTAGATTTAGCCTATGTTGCCTGTGGCCGTTTAGACGGCTTTTGGGAAATGGGCCTAAAACCTTGGGACATGGCAGCAGGCGCCCTTTTAATTAAAGAAGCTGGCGGCATTGTTTGCGACCCTAATGGCAGCGAAGACTACTTAAAAACCGGCAATATCGTAGCCGCAAACCCCATCATCATCAGGCAATTACTTAAGACCATGAAACCGCAATGAAGCTAAATTGTAATGTGATGATAAATAGCCTTTTTAATAAAACCTTTGATCCTAGCCTATAATATATAGATGAGTTAGTTCAAAGGAGCTTGGTGATGGCATTCCGTTATACTGCGAAAATATACATAGATAAAGACGAAATCACGCATGAAAGCGGTGACGATGCGGATGAGTTGTATAATTGGATGTTAGTAAAAGCACAAGGCAAGTTCGAGAATTTCAGTGGTGAAGTGATTGATAATAAGACTGGGAAGGTTGTTAAATGTTTTAGGAAGTCGCCGCCTGATTGATGGACTTCTGGTTCTCCTCTTGTGCCCTCACCCCAACCCTCTCCCGCAGCCACCGACAAAGTTTTTCCAAACTTCAGAGAGCGGGAGAGGGGGACGTTGAAGTCACCTTTTGTGTTTTTCCTAACTTCCGGGAACGAAAAAGTGAAAATATCTCTGCTGAGAAAAACTTAGAAGGTGATTTCAACGTCCCCCTCTCCCGCTCTCTGAAGTTTGGAAAAACTTTGTCGGTGGCTGCGGGAGCACGAAAAGACAACGCCCCACATCAACCACAATGCTCATCCATCACACCCACGCCACTCGGTGAAAGTGAAGTCACCATAATCACAGCGCGCGGACAAACCGTTTGGCTCCAGAAAATAGTATGGTAAGAATCTTCGATATTAATTGGTAAGAAATAAGCACCAGAGTAATCAGCAATATAATTATATTCGCTTGGATAAAGCGGCTCATCAATATTTGAATTAGGCACGCTGAAATGAATAAGAGAATAGGTCAGATTAACAATTACAATATTGGTAGGCGCTAACGATAACCCTTTTAAACCTTTCATACCCGCTGTCGCTTTTAATGCAGTAGGCGATGTTTGAAAGCTACTGGCAGTTGGTAATGCCATCACACTGGATGAAACACCCGCGATCATTGCTACACCTAACAAGAACTTTTTCATATATACCCCTTTTGTTACGTTATTTTCTGCAAGAATTATACGTAGAGGATGAATTTAGGCAATGAGCATTTCGCGCTTTCAGTACTGATTTTACATGAACAAATAATAGACCTAATGATTTTTTTAGTTTACAATGCGATCTAATAAAGTACATAAAAATAACAAAAACAATAAAATCAATAAGTTAATAAACACAAAAACGGGGGTTCCACCACATGCAAGACAGAAAACCGACTATGCTCTCTGAATTGATGAATTTGATCGAAATCACGCCATCTGAGCCCAAGAAGCGGGATGCAACAGCCGCAGAACTCGATGCTGCGACCGATTATTCACAAAAGAAACGGAAGACAGCGCACGCTGCCTCGTTAACACCTATCGCTTCACCTAGCAACACATCAGAAGAAGAAGAAAGGTGTCGAGAGTTGATGAAACATAACAGGATATTGCAACAACAATTCAACATGGCTATCATGCAAAACACGTTACTGACTTCTCGTATCAACAGCCTAGAAGCAGAACGTAGTATTCGATACCGTCAAAATCAAGTATTACCCCCCATTTCATCGCTATTCAATGCGATACTTTTCAAGCCTAAACCGACTCCCATTCGTTTAGCGTCTTCTGAAAAACCAAACACCCATCAAAACAATTCAAATTATTTTTAATTCAAAATAGAGGAGTTTCACCATGCCTACACTGCAATTACGACACAACAAAATGACAAACTGTGACGAAATCATTTTGATTCTTAACCAACAGACGACGCTTAACGATTTATATGCGTTAGAAAGAATCGCGCCAAACTTACACACTGCTGTTTGTGCAAATGACGTTGTTATCTCCGCTGCCCTATTTGCTGCGTTACCTAAGCAAATCCAAACAATTGAAAATTATAAAGGTGATATCAAGTTGCTGCCTCACGATTTTCAGCATTGGAGCCTTAACAATCATGCTCTTACTTTTTCTAGAGCGTCCAAATCAACTGATTCGCAATTAATGAAGCACTTCAAACTAGAAAAAACGGCAGAACCAACTACACCATCAACTACCTCCACCTGCACAACGCCGCCCAAAATCGGAGTGACTAAACCTAAACCAAGCAGTTCACGTTCGCGTAGCGATAACAACTCTCCTTTGAGAAACAAAAACGCGAAAAAGAGTCTAGAATTTATGCTTGATGGAAGTTTTGAAGAAAATGTTATCAGCAATTTTGTCGAAAATTTCGCAGAAATAAGCAAAAAGCGTGCTGCGGATAAGGATAAGAACGCGGACGAACCAGCTCCAAAAAAACGTCGTTTTAGATAATATCTCTTAATACCAACGTGGGCCCCGGACAAACGCCAAAAAGCGGCGTTTTCCGGGGTGACACGCTTATAATTCCTTTTTATGGACGATTATCCACTGCTTTCAATTGTGGAATTAAATGATGCCGCGTTAATCCAAGCGCAATTGTCAAAGAACCTGCCACATAAATAGATGAATAGGTACCGACCACAATACCAATCATCAATGCCAATGCAAATCCATGCAGCAAACTGCCGCCCAGCAAAAATAAACAAAGCACCACAATTAACGTCACAGCCGATGTCATGATGGTTCTTGATAATGTTTGGTTGATGGATACATTCATCACGTCCACCGCATCGGATTTACGCATTTTGCGGAAATTTTCACGCACACGATCAAAAATAACGATCGTGTCATTGAGTGAGTAACCAATCACCGTCAACACCGCCGCCAGCGCAATTAAATTAAATTCAATATTAAAATAAGAAAACACGCCCAAAATCAAAACCGGATCGTGAATTAATGCAACCGTAGAACTAATAGCAAAGCGCATATCAAAACGAAAAGCGATGTAGACCATCGTTCCCATCAAAGCAAAAAAAATGGCAAGCAAACTTTTACTCGTCATTTCTTTACCCACTTGTGGGCCGATGTAATTCACCTCATTCACTTTTGCATCTTGCAACGCCCCTGTCACTTCTTGCACCATTTTTTCTTGCATTGCCTTATCCAGTGCGACAGTTTTATCTTTAGGAACCAAAGTCACCAGCACATCTTTTGAGGTGCCATAACTAATTACCACGGCTTCTGGATAACCTGCCGCTTCTAATTTGTCACGGATGCTGGCTAAATCAGCGGCTTTGGGATAACTCAATTGAATTTGCGTACCGCCAGTGAAATCTAAGCCCCAATTCAACCCATGCATCAACAATGCGCCCATCGAAAACAAAAACAAGATAATGGAAATCATTGCTGCCCATTTACGCTGGGCCATAAAATTAATTTGCGTATTATGTTTAAAAAATTCCATGTGTCAGACCCCAATTGAAATACGTTTGAGTGCGCGACCGCCATAAATCAAATTAACCAGTGCGCGTGTACCCATAATCGCTGTAAACATAGACGTGATCAAACCCACGGTTACGGTAATCGCGAGCCCCTTGACCACACCTGATCCTAAACTAAATAAAATTAACATCACAATTAACGTGGTAATGTTTGCATCTAAAATGGTAACAAATGCGCGCTCATAACCAGCATGAATACTCGCTTGCACACCCATCCCGCGCCGTAATTCCTCGCGTATACGCTCGAAGATTAATACGTTTGCATCCACCGCCATTCCCACTGTAAGCACGATACCTGCAATACCCGGTAATGTCAGTGTCGCACCCAGCAACGATAAAAGTGCGACAATCAATACTAAATTCATGGCGAGTGCCAAATCGGCAAATATTCCCATGAGTCCGTAATAAAGCGCCATGAAAACCACCACAATGCCCATACCTACTTCAACAGAGAGCACACCCATGTGAATATTTTGTTTGCCTAAGGTGGGGCCGATTTGGCGCTCTTCGACTAAGGTCACAGGAGCAGGTAAAGCGCCAGCGCGTAACAATAACGCCAAGGTGCGCGCTTCATTTTGGCCAGTAAGACCCGTGATTTGAAAATTATTTCCTAACGGGCTTTGAATGGTCGCGATGCTAATAATGCGGCGCTCAGTTTGATAGCTAATCACTTGTTTGCCATTTTCTACTTTGGGCACGGATTTCACTTCAACAAATACCACCGACATCGGCTTGCCTATATTTTCCTGTGTGGTTTTAGAGAATAAACTCTCGCCGCCTCCGCCTAAGCGCACAGACACATTAGGCATGCCATTATCACCAAAGCCTGACACGGCAGACACAATGGACGAACCACGTAAGATGATTTGGTTTTTCAATAATACAGGTTGATCATGGTAACTATAAAAACGGGAATCTACGGGTGCCGTTCCATCTCTTGCCATCGAACTCGCATCATGTTCGGTATCAACCATGCGAAATTCAAGGGTGGCGGTTTTTCCAATAATATTTTTAGCTTCGGCTGTATCTTGAATGCCAGGCAAATCAATGGAGACACGGCTTTCGCCTTGTTGCTGCACCACCGCTTCTGACACACCTAATTCATTCACTCGGTTACGCAAGGTATTCATTGCTTGGTCCAAGGTTTCTTGGCGCGCTGCAAACATGGCGGCAGGCAACAAGGTGCCTTGTAAGCTCAGCTCATTATTGACTGTTTGTTTTTCCCATAAAAATTCTTGGTAGTTGCGTCTCACAAAATTGTACGCATCATTCAATGCATCCTGCGTGCGAAATTGCAGTAATATGTCATTATCTGATTTACGTGTAATACCAGAATAGCGAATGTGTTCATCACGCAGCGCTTGGCCAATGCCGCGCAAATCGCCTTCCACGCGCTGCTTTAAAACAGCGTCTACATCCACCTGATACAAAAAGTGCACGCCGCCGCGTAAATCAAGACCTAATTTCATAGGTGCAGCGCTAAATGATTTCAGCCAATCAGGTGTGGCAGGCGCTAGATTAAGCGCGACTAAGTAATTATCGCCCAATGTTTGCTGAATAATTTCTTTGGCTTTTAATTGAGAATCAGTGGAATTAAAACGAAACAATAACGCTTGGTTTTGGAATTGCACATCTTGAAAAGGAACACCAGCAACAAGCAAGGCATTGCTTGCCTTTTCTAGGACAGTGTTATCAACAACAGTTGCATTAGCACCGACAATTTGTACGGCGGAATATTCCCCATACAAGTTCGGCGCCGCATAAAGAAAAGCCGCCGTAATAACAATGAGGATGAGTATATATTTCCAAAATGGATAATGATTGATTTGCAGAGCCATGCGACCACATCCTTATTCGATAGATTTGAGCGTTCCTTTTGGTAACACACTGACGATTGATGATTTTTGTAAAACAATATCTGCATTATTAGCGATAGAAATAATAACGTATTGGTCCGTTAATTTATTGATCCGTCCTAATATGCCACCTGCAGTGATGACTTCATCCCCTTTGGCCAAGGAAGTCATCAGGGTTTGTTGTTCTTTTGCGCGTTTGCTTTGCGGACGCCAGATAGCAAAATAAATAAATACGAAAAAGATAACGAACATCATGACAAAAGAGAGACCACCACCTTGTTGAGTTCCACCGGTGAGAGGATCGGCATACGCGTTTGACACAAAAATATTCATAATTTGTTCAATCATGGATCGCAACCTTTTATTGGACTAGACGAAGTGGGAGGATTATATGCGGTTTCTGCTCTACACTCCACCCACATTGCATCCCCATAACTAAAAAACCGATACTGGTTTGCCACCGCATACCGATAAGCCTGCATCACCGGTTCGTAGCCAGCAAAGGCACATACCAGCATCAGTAACGTCGTATTGGGCAAATGAAAATTGGTGATTAGCGCATCGACACATTTAAAGGTGTAACCCGGATAGATAAAAATAGATGTTTCGCCACAGAAAGGCTCAATCATCCCCTGCTGGCTTGCCGATTCGAGTGCGCGCAAGCTGGTGGTGCCCACTGCAATCACGCGTTTACCGCGCGCTTTGGCGGCCTTTATTTTTTCACAAACAGTGGCGGATACCTCAAAATATTCTGCATGCATTTTGTGCTGATGCAACTCTGCAACACGCACAGGTAAAAAAGTTCCCGCGCCGATATGCAAGGTCAGATAAGCCATATCGACTTCTTTTTCACGCAACCGCGCTAATAAATTTTCGTCAAAATGTAAGCCTGCGGTGGGGGCGGCCACTGAACCTTTGTGCGCCGCATAGACAGTCTGATAACGTTCTATATCGCTCGCATCAGGCGCGCGATGCATATAAGGCGGTAAGGGTATTTGGCCTATTGCTTCAATCACTTCCAGCACGGTTTGGTCGTTGCCGTTATAGCGCAACTCAAAGAATTGCTGTTCGCGTCCGAGTACCTCAAGTTCAATATTCTTGGGAAATAATAATTTGTCACCCGCTCGTGGGGGCTTACTGACATGCACTTGGGCAAGTATGCGCTGATCATCTAATACGCGTTCTACTAATAGCTCAAGCTTCCCGCCTGTGGTCTTTTGCCCAAAGAGCCTGGCGGGGATTACTTTAGTATCATTAAACACCAGCAAATCACCGGGTTCTATCAAATCCAGGATATCGGTAAATTGCCCTGATTGTGCCACCCCGTCTTGCCCTAGACTCAATAAACGGCTCGCGCTGCGTGTTGCCAATGGGTATTTGGCAATCAGCTCAGGGGGAAGCTTAAAATTAAAATCAGATAATTGCATAGTTTGTCGTTTTTGGAGTTTTGTAAGCCTTTTGCCATCACTCGTATAGGCATAGGCTGATAGCGCTCTGGTCAGAATTTATATAGATTTTATAAAGTCCGACAGTTTAACCCAAGGATAGGTTATGACAAAGGGAAATATCATCGATTTTGCCACGTATGTTGAAGATCATACTGACAAAGAAGAACAGATAATAGCGAATGCGAATGATGAGCTGGGCAGAGCCATCGAGCTGCTTATTTTGCGGTTAAAAGAAGCAAATCCTATTGATGGGATTTGTGCGGGGGAGAAGTATTAATATCGCCCTCTTGCCCGTCTTCTTGCCCGCCTTCTTGCCCTCACCCCAACCCTCTCCCGCAACCACTTTCGGTTTTTTTCCAAACCCCTGAGGGCGGGAGAGGGGGACGTTGAAATCACCTTTTGTGTTTTTTTCAACTTCCGAGAACAAAAAAATGAGATTATCTCTGCAGAGAAAAACTCAGAAGG
>JABDBV010000016.1:23541-26735 GCA_013288395.1 Gammaproteobacteria bacterium
CCCCTCTCCCGCCCTCAGGGGTTTGGAAAAAAACCGAAAGTGGTTGCGGGAGAGGGTTGGGGTGAGGGCAAGAAGGCGGGCGAGAAGGTGGAGAGCGCGAGTCGTTTTTCACATCATTTAAGGTTCTTTTAAGCCCCCTTCTGATAATATACCCCCAACTTAACAAGAAAATGCCCCTTTCACACAACGAGAGCGTTTTATGGCACTAAATAGATCCAATAACCCCACATATGAAAGAGATCAAATAAAACGAGTCACTAGCAACGTTGAAAACACCATGAACATGGTTCTTTCATGTAGCGTAGGCACGGCGTTGCTTTTTTTACGCGATAAATACATTGATGAACCGACTAATGAAGCAAGTGTTGCGGATTTTTGTCAACGAAATATAAAAGAATTAGAAGAACTGGCTAAAACCATTGAGAATGCTTCATTTAAATCTGCTATTGAATTCATCATTCGAAAAGCAGACGAACCGATTAACACTTCTTTTGATAAAGTTACCTTATATTATCCATCGGAAGATGCAAATACATCTACTCTCCGAAGTGAAGAATATCTTTTTACGCTCAAGGAAGTATTAGCACTGGTTTGGACGGCTATCAGCGATAATAATGCCTATCTACATCATTATGTGGGCACCAGAGAAGCACGAGTAGAGCAAGCAGAGAAAGATTTTGCGGAACGCAAAAATGGCTTCTTTCATTGTTTGATACGCATGCAGAATGAAAGGGTCTGTCATCATGGCAACCGAAATGAAATGGTCTTTCTCCTTGATGGAACACATGAAAACATACACGTGCTAGAAGATGGTAAATTGACCGTTCTTCTTTATCTAAAAGAAAAAATTGCCAAAGAAGTCCGACGTGCATTTGCCACCATGCCTAAAGAGAGCACCGAACGAAAATTAATTGCTAACGCCTTTGTGGAATGGATGAGTGAAAGTAACGCAAGCCGTTTACTCGCACACATTGACCCAGCAAATAGGATTAAAAAAAGTTTATTTAATGTATTTCTTCAACATGGTGTTTCCCCTGTGCTTATTAAGTTAGATGAGATGGTTAATGAAGCATTAGGCTATTTGGAGTTTCATTGTGATCCTAGCATTTATCCAGCTCACGCAAAGGTGTGTGACTTATTAAAAGAAATTGAAGATGCCAAACAGCCAGCAAGAAGTGCTGTGCTGCAGCGAATGCAAGAATGGCTGAAAAAAACTTATGAATTTAATACAGCAGATGATAGTCAAGTCTCGCAGTTCCATAAAATTTATTTTGCGCATAAAAGCTTTATTAAACTTCGTGATCTGGCAATCGTGACAGGGCAACTGTCTGCAGACGATTGCGAGCAATATCCGGAGCGTTTGATCTCTTATCTTGAACAATTGCCTGCCAGCCAAAACGCCGCGCCGATTTCCGCAAACGCGCTTAACGATATTGATTCTCTACACGATAAATTGCGCAAGCTTGAACTAGACACCATCCCCGATACGATCGAAAACTTTTTTGTCCATTGGTTTGCAGCAGATGCAGAAAAATCTACATTAAGTCGACTCTACAGCTTATTGCTGAGCGATACGGGGAGAAAGAAAATACTGTTATCAGAGGATGATATACAAAAAATTTATGCCTCACGCGTTAGCAATGGGGCGCTGGATATTACACCCTATATGATCAATCGGTTATTTTTACATGCCATTATTATTGCGCCTGAAAATTGGTCGGAGAATTTTGTGGGATTATTTAATCTCGCATTTGAATTTGTTAAGAATGGCTTTAATTTAAATGGTGCGTCTGATGTCAGAAGTCTACAGCTTATGCGGGATTCTTATCCAGAAAGATTGATTGAACAGTTAACTTATTTAAGACTACGACAAAATGAAAGCGCAGACAGCGCCGGTCTTGATAAGCGTCCAGATAATATGATCTTACTGCCTGAGCAGGCGAGAAATCATATAGAGTGGGCAATCATTTTAACTTTATTGCCGAAAAATAAAGTGGAAGAAATATTCCAAATGTATTTGGTAAGCATGAAGAGAACGATCAAAGATTATGATATTTTACGTCGCTTTCTTGCTTTTCTTCCTTATGCCTCTCATCGCAGTATTATTGCTAAACTTGGATATGATTTCATTGTTACTATTTTAAAAGATTTATGTGAGCTTAATGATTTTCTCGGTAGGCGTGAACTAAATGACAGATTAGCTTTCATTAATGCATATGAGGATAAAATTAGAGAGTTACCTATTACAGATCTTAGGGATTTCTTCCATAGCTTAATGTTATTTGATTATACAGATGCTCAAGCAAGAATTTTTTATTTATTAAGGGATAAATTTATTCATTTCTTTCCAGATGGCGTCGCCTTTAATGACTGCTTACAAAGATTTTTACCTAGTCAAAGGATAGGCTTAATTCTTTCGCTTAGAGAAACCATTAAAATTGTTTTTAAAAATGGGGGAGAATTAGGATCTTGCTTAGAATATCTCCCCGAACAAGACAGAATGACCCTCATCAAAGCGCTGGGCGAGAAAGTTCAAACCATTATTTGTAACGGTTATCAATTGTTTTGCTGCTTAACGCTGCTCCCGCAAAATGAGTGCTTGGCATTAATTAATTTAGTTAACAATAGCATTTGGCATGCATCCAAAGATGCGTCGCGATTCGTTGAGTGCTTAGAATTGTTGGTGAACGCGGAGCGCAATGTTGTCATTGATAAAATAGGCACAGCTATTCAATATATTGTTCAAAAGTACTATGATTTGGAGGCATGCCTTGGGGTGCTTGAAGGTCCAGCGCAAGAACGACTACTTCGCAATCTTCTTAATATAAGTCTGATTATTACAACCATAACTGATCTTAGATGCTGCTTGTCCATGTTACATCCTATAAACCATGCTTTATTGCTACACCTACTTGGCAACATCAAGCTTAAAAGAATGATCGAAAGCTTCTCTGAATTACGCCTCTGCTTATCAATTCCCTCTCTTACAGAAGAAACTAAAGTTGAATTGCTCTCAGCGCTCGGCAGCCATCATATCAAGCGTATCTTCACTAATTCTATAGAACTTGCAGGTTGCTTGAATTTACTTGATGTAAAGTCTTGGCCTTTACTGATTAATTCTCTTGGTGACGAAATTAAAAATATATTTTCCGATCGCGATGCGTTTAATCACTGTTTGCTGAGGCTAAGCTTTC
>JABDBV010000017.1 GCA_013288395.1 Gammaproteobacteria bacterium
AGCTAAATGCGTCGTACCATAAGGTGTGCCGCCACTGCGTGTGGTTGTTAAATCGGGTTCAGTATACGGAACGCCAACCAACACAAAGCCTAAATGAAAGAGGGGTAACATCATGCTAAGCAAGGTGCTTTCTTGTCCACCATGCATGCTGGCGGTGGAACTAAAAACAGTAGCAGGTTTATTGACGAGTGCACCTGATAGCCAAAGACCACTGGTGGAATCAATAAAATGTTTCAGCGGCGCTGCCATGTTGCCAAAACGCGTAGGACTGCCTAATGCTAATCCTGCGCAAGTTTTTAAATCCTCCAATGTCACATAAGGTGCGCCACTTTCTGGTACCGCGGGTTCGGTCGCCTCTGTGGTGGGGGACACAGCAGGCACCGTGCGAATTTTTGCTTCCATACCGGGTACAGATTCAATACCGCGCGCAATGTGTTGCGCCATTTGTTTCACAGCGCCATAGCGGCTGTAATAAAGCACTAAAATCGTTGCCATTATTCCTCTCCTGAGCGTACTTTCACCATAAACCAATCCAAGATACCATCCGGCAGTAATCGCCGTAACATTGCCATGCATTTTGCGGGTATACCCACAAAATAATGCGCATGCGGCCGTGAGCTTTCTAATGCGTGAATTAATTTTTTTACGACGGCTTCGGGTGTTAATTCTAACGCGTTATTTTTTCTATCTGCTTTAAAATAAGATTGTTCCATTTTTTCGTATATTTTTTTATAGACACCTGATTGTTCGTGTTGCAATGAAGATTCATAATGCATCAAGGCGTGTTCACGCAATTTGCTGACAATCGGCCCCGGGTTAATAATGCAAACGTGGATGGGGCTTTTGTATAACTCTAGACGTAACGTATTACAAAACCCTTCCAGCGCGAATTTAGATGCATTATACGCGCCGCAATACGGAATGGACACTATACCCAGTATCGAACTGTTTTGAATAATCCGACCATGCCCTTGTTTACGCATCACCGGTAAGACGTATTTGATCATTTCCATTGAGCCAAACACATTCGTTTCAAATTGTTCACGCATCATATCGCGGGTTAAATCTTCAATCGCACCTGCTTGCAAATAACCAGCATTGTTGAATAAGGCATCCAAGGTACCACCCGTTTTTTGCAATACGGAAGCCAAGCTTTGTTGAATGGAGGTGGAATCATTCACATCGAGGTGTATCGCTTCAAGGTCGAGCGCCGATAATTGTTCAAGATCAGCCGCTTTTCGAGCAGTAGCAAATACGCGCCAGCCACGTTTCTTTAATAAAATGGCGGCTGCTTGACCAATTCCGCTTGAGCAACCGGTGATCAGAATGGAGCGTTGCATGAATCCTGTCCCCTTAAAGCTTGTTGGAAGGGGTGAAGCATAACGCAGAGAGCCAGATTTAGCCAAGAAAACGCTTTAAAGTGTTAGCAGAACGTTGCAGTCAAAGCGCTGCTTTGCTAAGGTGGTGGCCCACTATTTCGTCTATAAAGGTGCGCTATCACTCCATGCCCATTTATGAATACCAGTGCAAGACATGCGGTCATCAGTTAGAATCGTTTCAATCTTTTTCGGATGCGCCATTAACAGATTGTCCGGAATGCCACAAACCGACATTGGCCAAACTTGTTTCAGCCACCAGTTTCCAATTAAAGGGAACCGGTTGGTATGCGACAGATATTCGCGATAAAGGTAAACCTAAACCGACGGATACCGGAGTGGACAGTGCCAGTACCAGTGAAGCACCAAGCGCTGCTACTGATACAAATACGAAACCCAGTGACAATTCAAACAATGATAAGGCGGATTAACTATGCTTGCTTCATTACGTACATATTTCATTTCAGGATTATTGGTTTGGTTGCCTATTTGGGTCACCTTGTTAGTAATCAAATTTTTAGTCGATATTCTCAGCAAATCCCTGTTGCTGCTGCCGCCACAATATCAGCCCGATTATTTACTGGGTGTGCATGTGCCAGGTATTGGGGTCATTATTACCTTAGTCGTCATCCTTTTAACGGGACTCTTCGCCGCTAATTTCGTAGGCAAACGCTTGCTGGCGCTGGGTGATGCTATCATGGCGCGCATCCCATTGGTTCGGAGTGTTTATACGGGTGTGAAACAAGTCACACAAACGCTTTTTACACCGGGCGGTCAATCTTTTCGTAAAGTATTAATGGTTGAATATCCGTGCAAAGGTGTATGGAGTATGGCATTTCAAACGGGTGAAGTGAGCCGTGACATTGAAGGCCCCATCAAAAGCGAAGAACCGATGGTGAGTTATTTTATTCCCACCACACCGAATCCTACCTCCGGCTTTTTGATGATGGCGCCTAAAAGCAAAGTGGTTGAACTGGATATGAGTGTGGACCAAGCACTAAAATACGTAATTTCCTTGGGTGTGGTGCAACCAGTGATTGGCGATAAAAACAATAAATCTCGCGGACAGGGGTAAATATAATGCGTGATCGTTACTGCGGCGAAACAACCGCTGAATTATTAGGCCAACCCATTACATTGGCAGGCTGGGTACACAGACGCCGTGACCACGGTGGTGTGATCTTCATTGACTTGCGCGACCGCGAAGGCATTGTGCAAGTGGTGGTGGCGCCCGAACAAAAAGCAGCATTTGCTAAAGCGGAATCCATCCGCAGTGAATACGTTGTGCAAGTAAAAGGAACCGTGAGGCACCGCCCTCAAGGTACGGTTAACTCCCATTTACGCACAGGTGAAGTGGAAGTGGCGGCAACGGAGCTCACCATTCTCAATCGTTCAGAAGCATTGCCCTTTCCTATCGATGACGAATTTCATGATGTGGGCGAAGAAGTGCGTTTGCGTTATCGCTATCTGGATATTCGCCGTCCTGAAATGCTAGAACGTTTAAAAACACGCGCGAAAGTAGCGCGTTATTTGCGTCATTATCTAGACGAACAGGGTTTTATCGATGTGGAAACACCTTTTTTAACACGCGCTACCCCAGAAGGCGCTCGCGATTATTTGGTACCAAGCCGCACGCGCCCCGGTAGTTTTTTTGCTTTACCGCAATCGCCGCAGCAATTTAAACAATTGCTGATGATGGCGGGCATTGATCGTTATTATCAAGTCGTTAAATGTTTTCGCGATGAAGATTTGCGCGCAGATCGTCAACCGGAGTTTACGCAATTAGATATCGAAACCTCTTTCTTAAATGAAACAGAAATTCAATCCATTATGGAAGAAATGATCAAAGGGCTTTTTAAAACCATATTAAATGTAGACTTGCCTGCCGTGTTTCAACGTTTAACTTATGCAGATGCCATGCAACGCTATGGTTCAGACAAGCCTGATTTGCGCATTCCCTTGGAATTAGTGGATATAGGCGATTTATTAACAAAAGTGGAATTTAAAATTTTCAAAGACGCAGCAAACGATCCGCATAGTCGAGTGGCAGCTTTACGTGTACCAGGTGGCGCATCGATTAGCCGTAAAGAAATTGATGATTACACCAATTACATCAGCGTTTTTGGCGCGCGCGGATTGGCGTACATTAAAATCAATGGCGAAGGTAAAGAAGGATTGCAATCACCGATTTTGAAATTCTTACCAGATGAAGTCATTCAAGGCATTCTTGAACGTACCAACGCAACAGTGGGCGATATTATTTTCTTTGGTGCGGATAAAGCATCGATTGTGAATGAAGCATTAGGCGCGCTACGTCTTAAAGTCGGCCAGGATCGCGAGATGGTTGAAAAAAGCTGGCGTATATTGTGGGTGGTTGATTTCCCCATGTTTGAAAAAGGTGAAGGACGTTTGTCAGCTTGTCATCACCCCTTTACGGCACCCAAAGTAGATAGCATTGATGAACTCATGAAGGATCCCACCCATGTATTAGCGCGTGCTTATGACATGGTGTTAAATGGCAGTGAAATTGGCGGTGGATCCGTGCGTATTAATTCATCGGACATGCAAAAAGCAGTCTTTAGCATTCTGAATATCAGTGACGAAAAAGCAGAAGAAAAGTTTGGGCACTTACTCACCGCCATGAAACTAGGCTGTCCACCGCACGGTGGCATTGCATTCGGGTTAGACCGTTTAGTGATGTTAATGACGGGTGCAACTTCTATCCGTGATGTGATTGCTTTCCCTAAAACCCAAACAGCAAGCTGCCCACTGATGGATGCGCCATCAACAGTAGAGCCAGAGCAATTAATTGAATTAGGCATACGCGTAGTGAAAGGAGTGAAAGAGGGAGGCGCCAATGGCGGGACACAGCAAGTGGGCTAATATCAGACGTCATAAAGCCGTCGTTGATGCAAAGCGTGGCAAGTTATATACCAAATTAATCCGCGAAATTACCGTGGCTGCCAAAATGGGTGGCGGTGATAGCAACGCCAATCCGCGATTACGTGCCGCATTAGACAAAGCCTTAGAAGCCAACATGACCAAAGACGTGATTGAACGCGCAATCAAGCGCGGTTCAGGCGGTATGGAAGGTGAACACGTCGATGAAGTGCGTTATGAAGGCTATGGTCCTGGTGGCATTGCAGTGATGGTGGATTGCATGACCAACAATCGAAATCGCACGGTGGGAGAAGTGCGGCATGCTTTTACTAAAAACGGTGGTAATTTAGGAACAGATGGTTCTGTTGCCTATCTCTTCAAAAAACAAGGTCAAATGACCTTTGCTCCTGGCATGAATGAAGAAAAGCTGATGGAAGCAGCGCTTGATGCGAGTGCTGAAGATATTATTATCAATGATGACAAAAGTATGGATGTCATTACCACCCCTGATGCGTTTTTATCTATCAAAGAAGCGCTACTCAAAGCAGGATTTCAACCTGCTGCAGCCAACATCACCATGATCGCTGGCACCCATATTGCCATTTCTGACAAAGACACAGCAGAAAAAGTGTTAAGCTTGCTCGATGTGCTAGAAGATTTGGATGATGTACAGGAAGTTTATTCCAATGCAGATATCGCTGAAGAGTTTTTAACCTAATATATCCTCTCCCAGCGCAGCTGGAAGAGGGGCAGGGGTTAAGACAGGAGTCATCACCATGACCACCATTATAGGAATAGACCCCGGCTCCCGCCGCACTGGTTATGGCATCATCCGCCTCGAAGGCAACCGCCATGTTTACCTAGGCAGTGGCTACCTCGATGTCTCATCGCACCCTACCTGTGAGCGTTTACGCCACATTTATTTAGGTCTTAAAGAAATAATCCAAGCTCACCAACCCCAGGAAGCGGCGATTGAACAAATATTTATGCATGAAAACCCCAATTCAGCATTGAAATTAGGCCAAGCCCGCGGTGCTGCCATTGTTGCATTGAATATCCCGGTGGCAGAGTACTCGGCTAGACAAGTAAAAAAGTCCGTGGTGGGACATGGCGCAGCAAAAAAAGAACAAGTGCAATATATGGTGCAACGGCTGCTAAATTTAAAAATACCATTGCAAGCTGACGAAGCGGATGCGTTAGCAATCGCATTATGTCATGCTCATGCAAGAAATTTAAAAAAATTAGGCGTTGAATTTTAAAGGGCTATAGCATGATTGGACTCATACGTGGAACCATCCTTGAAAAACAGCCCCCGCAGCTGGTACTCGATGTACAAGGAGTGGGCTACGAAATTGACGCACCCATGGGCACATTTTATCAACTTCCCGATGTCGGCCAGCCAGTTAGTTTATTTACCCATTTTTCTGTGCGCGAGGATGCGCACCATCTTTATGGTTTTTATACCCGTGATGAGCGCTCATTGTTTAGGTCATTACTCAAAGTAAATGGTGTCGGACCCCGTTTGGCGCTCACAATTTTGTCGAGCGCGGCACCGGAAGAATTTGTGCGTTGTGTGCTAAATAATGACACCGTCAGTTTAGTGCGCTTACCCGGCATCGGAAAAAAAACCGCGGAACGTTTAGTGATTGAAATGCGCGATAGATTATCCGATTGGTATAAAGCGCCCGTTGCAAAAGGCGCAACACCCCATCAAGAACAGGGTAGTCGCCACCAAATTTTACAAGATGCGATTTCTGCATTGATTTCGCTTGGTTATAAACAACAAGAAGCCAATCGCGCCGTTACTAAAATTGATGATGGTTCAGCAAGCAGCGAAGAATTAATACGCCGCTCTCTGAGGGAGATGACCTAATGTTGCAAACGGATAGAATCATTGCGCCAGACGAGCAAGAAGCCGATCCCATTATAGACCGCGCGCTGCGTCCTAAAAAATTGCAAGATTATATAGGCCAAGAATCTGTGCGCGAACAAATGGATATTTTTATACGCGCAGCAAAAGCCCGTGGTGATGCATTAGATCATGTCTTGATTTTCGGGCCACCAGGATTAGGAAAAACAACACTTGCTCATATAGTCGCAAATGAATTAGGCGTGAGCTTAAAACAAACATCAGGCCCTGTTTTAGAGCGCCCTGGTGATGTCGCCGCCTTACTCACCAATTTGCAAGCAGGCGATGTGTTATTCATCGATGAAATACATCGCTTGAGTCCGGTGGTGGAGGAAGTGTTATATCCCGCGATGGAAGATTATCAAATTGATATCATGATTGGCGAAGGCCCCTCCGCGCGTTCCATCAAGCTAGATTTACCGCCATTTACACTCATTGGTGCCACCACTCGCGCAGGATTACTCACCTCACCCTTACGCGATCGTTTTGGCATCGTGCTACGGTTAGAATTTTATCAAGCAGCTGATTTAACCCACATCATCCAACGTTCAGCCTCTATTCTTAAGGTGGCCATCGATGAAAAAGGGTGCCAGGAAGTGGCGCGTCGCTCACGCGGCACACCCCGTATTGCCAATCGTCTGTTGCGTCGTGTGCGAGACTATGCAGAAGTAAAAGCAGGCGGTAACGTGACAGAAACCGTGGTCAAAAGCGCGCTTGATTTTCTTCAAGTGGATAACTTAGGTTTTGATGTGATGGATAGAAAATTATTATCCGCATTAATGGACAACTTTAATGGCGGCCCCGTCGGCCTAGATAGCTTGGCAGCGTTTATCAATGAAGAAAAAGGCACCATTGAAGATGTGATCGAACCCTTCTTGATTCAGCAAGGGTTTATTATACGCACGCCACGCGGACGCATGACGACAAAGCACGCCTATTTGCACTTTGGATTAAAAGTACCAGATAAAATCACCGCTTTACAAAATATCAGTTTATTTGAAAGCGTTGAATGAAAGAGAGAGGGGTTATAAAATCCCTTAAGCACGCAACCATAATGATTGGGAGATCAACCACGTGAATTTTGATGCCAGCTTATTAAATTATTTCTTACATGCCGGAATAGTCGTCAAGTGCGTCATGATTATTTTAGCTTCCGCCTCCATTTTTTCATGGACGTATATTTTGCAACGGCGCGCTTATTTACAAACAGTAAATAAAGAGGGCAAACAATTTGAACATGCTTTTTGGTCGGGCGAAGATTTATCCAAGCTTTATACCGAAGGCGCGAAAAATAAAAACACATTAGACGGACAAGAAGCTATTTTTCACGCGGGATTCAAAGAATTCATACGTTTCAGAAAGCAAGCCGGTGCTAGCATAGAACAAGTAATGGAAAACACCCGCCGTGCGATGAAAGTCGCGCAAATGCGTGAACAAGATAAACTAGAAACCCACCTGCCTTTTCTTGCCATTGTTGGTTCCACGGGCCCTTATGTGGGCTTGTTTGGCACGGTGTGGGGTATTATGCAAGCGTTCCAAGCATTGTCTAACGTTCAGCAAGCGACCATTTCCATGGTGGCACCAGGTATCGCCGAAGCGTTGATTGCAACAGCGCTTGGTTTATTTGCCGCTATTCCTGCTGTGATTGCTTATAATCGTTTTATTACAGATATTGGTCGTCTGTTGAATCGCTATGATGCTTTTCAAGAAGAATTTACCAATATCTTAATTCGACAATCACACCAAAACCAAACTCGCACCGAAACAACGGAGTAACCGACGATGGCGTATACACATCAACCCGGCTCAAGACGGCTCATGTCCGATATCAATGTGGTGCCCTTCATTGACGTCATGCTGGTTTTGTTAGTGATTTTTATGATTACCGCACCGCTCTTAACGCAAGGCGTGAAAGTCGATTTACCAAAAACGGAAGCAAAAGCGCTAACAGAAATGCAAAAGGAACCGTTTATCGTCACCGTCGATTCAACCGGTAATTTTTTTCTTAATGTGTCAGATAAACCTAACCAGGCTATTACTGCTCGCACGCTGAGCCATTTAGCCGCAGATCAGTTGGGCGGCTCACACGCAGGTGAACAGCGCCCCGTGCTTGTGCGTGGAGATAAAAATGTGAATTACGGCAAAGTCATGGAGGCAATGGTGTTATTGCAGCAGGCGGGCGCAAAGAGTGTAGGCTTAATTACCCAGCCCGCACCTGATAACCAAGCAACGGGTTAACGGCTGTATCCTATGGCTGCCTCCGCTGATAAACGCTACTTAATCTTATCCACGATTCTTCATGTTGCTGTGCTGATAGTGCTGATTGCGGGCTATGATTTTACCGCACCGTTGCCTGTGCTCGAAAATACCAACAAAAATGATGTTATCAGTGCGGTGGTGCTGGGCGATTCGCCTAAAAGCAAGATGCTGCCGCAGAAAGTCACACCGCCCCCCGCGCGTCAAATAGTGAAAGAAGAGCCAACACCACCAGAAGCTGCACCGCAACTTAAAAATACAGTGAAAATTCAAAAAGAGGTGCTGGCTTTAAAAGCGGCACAAAAGAAAAAAGTAGCGGAACAAAAAGCGCTGGCAGAAAAGAAAAGACGGGAATTGTTTGCCAATGATTTGCTGGCCGATATGAAGACCACAAATGAAAAACAAAAAAAGAAGAAACAAAAAGAATTAACCTCACATTTTGAAAAAACGCTGCGCGAACAAGCAGAAAAATCCTTGCGCCAGCAATTACTAAATGAAGAAATAAAGCTACAAGGCACGCAATCAAGACAGGCCCAAGGTGTGGTAGATAAATACAAGGCATTGATTTTGCAAGCCATCAGTGAGCATTGGATTGTACCCACCCAAGCCAACAAAAAACTCTATTGTGAACTCATGATCCGCGTAGCTCCTGGCGGTGTAGTGCTGGATGTGCAAATTATCAAAAGTAGTGGCGACCCGTCGCTAGACAGTTCCGCACGAGCGGCTGTGTTAAAATCCTCCCCATTGCCCGTTCCTGCCGATGGGGCTGCATTTGAAGCTTTCCGTCGGTTTGTTCTAAAGGTAAAACCAGAGAATATTTTAGGGCCAGACGGAGGCTTAAGCGTCTAAGCTGGCAGCTAGCGCGCATTATTGTTATTCTATGTGAAATTGCAACGCCTGGTGCAACTTCACAGGGAGCGTAGCGTGGCAACAATAGGTTTAACTATCGTCTTGTTCATTGTCTTTGTTGCTTGCGTCTATATTCGCAGCAAGCGCCTTCTGCTACGTTCCGTGCAGCATACCACGGCACTAGAAGTATCACTCGCTCAATCCAACCTACAACTGCAACAGCTAGAAGAAACCCTGCAATCATTGCAAGACAAACTCCATCACATCAATGAAGATCCGATCACGCATGCGCTAGGCCGACCCTTATTTGAAGACCGTTTAGGTCAAACCATTAACGAATGCGAGCGATATAACCTCATACTTGGTGTCTTCTGTGTCGATATCGACAATTTCAACCGGATCAACCAAGCATTAGGGCATGAAGTAGGCGATTTGCTATTACAAGAAGTAGCGAGCCGTCTGCAGGGGTGTATTCGTAAAGTGGATAGCCTGAGTCGGTTTGGCAATGACACTTTTGTCGTTCTGCTGTCGCAATTGGCGAAACCAGAAGCAGCAGCGATTGTTGCGCAACGTATCTTGGAATCCCTGGGACTATTGTTTCAAATTAAAGAACATGAATTTTATATTACAGTGAGCATCGGTATTGCTCTTTTCCCCACAGATGGGAGCGATGTGCAAACATTATTATACAGCGCCAATCATGCCATGCGTCTTGCTAAAGAAAAGGCGCATCATAGCTATCAATTTTTTCAAGCACGCATGCAAACAGACAGCCAGCGTGAATTAATCTTATTAACAGGCATCAATAGCGAATCCTGTTTGCATGAGTTTGAACTTTATTATCACCCGATCGTTAATATAGAAACAAAAACGGTAGTCTGTATGGATGTGTTGCTACAGTGGAGGCATCCTACATTAGGCTTAGTTGGTTTTGATGAATTAATGCGTTTAGCCATGAAACAACAAAAAGCCAATGCGATAACGGAATGGTTGTTGCGTGCGGCCTGCCAGCAATTCATGGAGTGGGGAACCCGCGGTTTTAATCCACAGATGCTCGGTCTACCATTGGCTATTCGGCAGCTTGAAAATAGCCGTTTTATTTATCATCTTTCGCAGATTATGCAAACATTACAATTTAAACCGGAATGGCTGTTATTAGAAATCAAAGAAAGCGTACAATCCGTGTCGTTTGATATTTTAGAAAAAGCATTTAACATGCTCAGTTATTTGGGGGTGAGTATTGCGATCGAGCATTTTGGTGTCGGTGCTTTTTCACTGCAGCAGCTGAAAAAATTTCCTATCCATTATCTCAAACTCGATGGTTCGCTGATCGAAGATATCCTGCAGCAGCCACAAACGACTTCGTTGGTTAATGCGGTAGCTATGTTGGCAAACAGTTTGGCTATGCAGCTGATCATTGATGGTGTTAAATCACAAGCGGAGCTCGCTTTATTGAAAGAGTCGGGTTGTACCATCATGCAAGGGCAATTGTTTGGAGGTGCCATGAGTGAGCAAGATGTTATGAATAAATTAATCATCCCTGCTAAAAAACCATTTATGGATATGGTATAACACCTGCAAATACCTGAGGAATTGTTGATGCGTAACCTAGCGAATTTTATATTAGTCTTATTTTCGATCACATTGTCTTGTTCCGCGTACGCCATTTTAAGTATGGAATTGACGCGGGGAGTGTCGGGCGCGATCCCCATTGCCATTGCGCCTTTTGCAGCGCAAGGAGAGGAGATGCAGGATGTGTCTGGCATCGTCAGCAATGATTTGCAGCACAGCGGCCGTTTTAAAGTGTATAGCAGGAATGAGCTCAGCGTGTCGCCGAGCGATGCCAGTCAGGTGTCTAGTGAGTATTTTCATCGGTTAGGAACCGATAATGTGGTCGTCGGCAAAGTAGATGCATTGGGTGGCGGGCGTTATGCCGTGCGTTTTCAATTGCTGGATTTGCTGAATGGAACGGGTACGGCCAGTGTGGTATTAAGCAAGCAATACACAGTCGGTGGGCTAGAGCTGCGCGCAGTTGCGCATCATATCAGCGATCTCATTTATCAACACATTACGGGTGTGCGCGGTATTTTTTCGACCCGGATTGCCTATGTGGTGGTTCAACGGAGCCCCGGCCAGCCCACGCGCTATATTCTTGAAGTGTCTGATCAAGATGGTTATAACCCACGTCCTCTTTTATCTTCCTTCGAGCCCATTATGTCGCCCGCCTGGTCGCCAAATGGTAAACAAATTGCCTATGTTTCTTTCGAAAAGAAGCATGCGCGCATCTTCGTGGAAGAAGTGGCAACGGGTGCGCGGCGGCAGCTCAGCGCCTATCCTGGCATTAATGGCGCACCTTCGTGGTCACCGGATGGTAGGAAAATCGCGTTGGTCTTATCAAAAAGCGGCTCGCCCAATGTTTATGTGATGGACGTTGCCTCTGGAAGCTTAAAGCAAATCACGCATGATTTTTATATCAACACCGAACCTTCCTGGTCGCCTGATGGCCGATCGCTCATCTTTACCTCCGACCGTGGGGGTGGCCCGCAAATTTATCAAGCCAATTTAGGCAGCGGATCGGTTTCACGCGTGACCTTTGATGGCGACTTTAATGCCAGAGCTTCCTATACCCATGATGGTAGCCACATCACCATGATCCATCGCGTGTCTGGTTTATATAAAATCGCTATTCTTGATTTGGATTCGGGAGCAATACGGGTGCTAACCAGTGCGCCTAACGATACCGCATCACCTAGCATCGCCCCGAATGGAAGCATGGTGCTTTATGATACCTATCTGGGTGGACGTAATGTGCTCGGGATGGTGTCCTCGGATGGGCGGGTGCAATTGACGTTGCCGGCGCGGAATGGGGAAGCACAGGATCCTGCCTGGTCACCGTTTTAGTAGGCTGAAATCTTCTAACCACTGACTTAATCGTGCCCGTGCCCGCGTGCGGGCACGCACGCGGGCATGGGCACGATTAAGTTAGTTTAGATTGTTAAATTAATTTGATAAGAAACCATTTCAGGTTATACTTTTGGCTATTGCTTTGAGAAGGGGTTAGTTATGAATTTGAAGAAATGGATGCAAGTGGTATTGGTCGGTTCAGTAGCCGTCGGTTTGGTGGCATGTTCTGCGCATAAACGTCGTGATGCCTCAGCGATTAATGAAGCGAATGCTTCTTATAATACAGAAGCACAATCATCTGGTGCCGGTGATGAATCGAATTTTGGTGATCAATCAGAGAAAACAGGTGGCGGTCGCATAGCATCAAAACGTACCTATTATTTTGATTTTGATAAATACAATGTGCACGACGCGGATAAACCAGCGATTGAAGCGAATGCGAAAGTCATTGCCAGCCAAAATAAGAAAGTAATGGTTGAAGGTCATACTGATCCTCGCGGTAGCCGTGAATATAATATTGGTTTAGGTGAACGTCGCGCAAAGTCTGTGGCTGAAGTAATGATTGCTAAAGGTGTGGATCCTTCACAAGTTCGTGTAGTGAGTTACGGTGCAGAAAAATTAGCTTCTACCGGTCATACCGAATCTGATTATCAGCTTGATAGACGCGGTGTGTTAGTTAATACACAAAATTAATAGTGAGATTATGGACTATGCGTCATAAACAATTAATTAGCGCGTTGAAAGCACTAGGCATGACGATGTGTGTAGTCAGTGCCATGCCTGTTTTTGCAGAAGCGCCGGTTTTTGACGCAGACACCATGCAACAAGATGTGGAAGCAAGCAATGATCAAACTCAGCAACCACAGCAAGCTCAGTTTGATGTGATGCCACCGCCTCCAGGCCAGGAAAGTGGTTTTGTATCTGAGCCTAGTCCTCAGCCATCTGTTGCGCCACCTGCACCTACCATGTCTTCTTCAGCCAGCGACCAACGTGTGCGTCGTTTAGAGGAACAAGTAAAGACCTTGCAAACAGATAGCGCAGCATCGCGTGTTGGAGCCTTGCAGCAAGAAGTTCAAACCCTGCGCGGTCAATTAGATGAATTAACGCATCAATTACAGCAAGCGCAAAGCCAACAAAAAACAATGTATTCAGATTTAGATAAACGTTTGTCGATGAATAAAGAAGCTGCCCCAGAAAGCGCGCCTGCAGCGGTAGCAACGACGCCGCAAGCTGCCACTCCCGCAAAAACGGTGGCGGCAGCAGCACCTGCACCTGCAAAAACTACTCGCGTGCTTGCAGCTTTAAAACCTGCTGCTGCAGCTGCAAGTAATCAGCAGCCAGATGTAGCTGAAGAACAAAAGATTTATCAAACAGCTTATAATCTTATCAAAGCAAAAAAATACACTGAAGCCGTGGATGCGCTGCAAGCGATGCTGAAAAAATACCCCACCGGTCAATTTGCTTCGAATGCGCATTATTGGTTGGGAGAATTGTACGGCTTACTAGGTAAAAATGAGCAAGCATTAACTGAATTTACTACCGTTGTGAAAAGTTATACATCCAGCCCCCGCGTTTCTGATGCGCAATTTAAAATTGGCCTGATTTATGCCGCACAGGTGAAGTGGTCAGAAGCCAAATCCGCTTTCAAAAAAGTTATCAATGAATACCCGGGTTCAGGTTCCGCGAAATTAGCTGCCCTACAGCTAAAACAAATTAAAGAAGCGGGCCACTAGAGGTTATGTAGTGCACAAGCTTCGTCTCACAGAAATCTTTTTTTCCCTGCAAGGTGAAACGCGTACGGTTGGTTTGCCCACCGTTTTTGTGCGTTTAACCGGTTGTCCGCTACGCTGCCAGTATTGTGATACGGCTTATGCCTTTCATGGCGGTCACTGGCATGAGCTGGGAGCGATTGTGGCCGAGGTTAAAAAATATAACACACGCTATGTTACAGTGACTGGGGGTGAGCCCTTAGCGCAGAAGGCGTGTTTGCCCTTGTTGAGCGCGCTATGTGATGAGGGGTATGAAGTCTCTCTTGAAACGAGCGGTGCCTTGGATGTCTCAGAGGTAGATTCGCGAGTGGTGAAGGTGGTTGATATTAAAACACCCGGTTCCGGGGAAGTTCAAAAAAACCATTGGGAAAATATGTCACATTTGTTGCCGCATGATCAGCTTAAATTTGTAATTTGTGATCAGGGTGATTATGAGTGGGCCAAAGAGTGTTTGCATAAATACAAATTAACCGACAGTTGTCAGGTATTATTTTCTCCCAGTTATCAGCAGTTAGCGCCGGGTTTATTGGCTGATTGGATTTTATCTGACCAGCTGAATGTGCGAATGCAGATCCAGCTGCATAAAGTCCTCTGGGGTGATGTACAGGGTAAATAATCCAATAATATAGTGATTCTTAACGCGCCCGCGTGCGTGCCCGGTTTTTCCTAGCAGGATTTATGAATGCTTAAAAGAAAAACCGGGCACGCACACGGGCACGTTAAGAGGCACCTTAAGGGGGAGAGGGAATTAATATTGAATTTTTCCAAATAACCAGTAATATATCCCGCTCTGCTACATCTTATTTTTTATCGGGTCGTTAGCTCAGTCGGTAGAGCAGCAGGCTTTTAACCTGTTGGTCCTGCGTTCGAATCGCAGACGACCCAAAATCAGTTGCTTGAATTTTTTGCTGATGCCCTCATCTATTTCTATTAGAATAGCTTGAGGGAAACACATCATGCGCATGGATAAATTTACCAGTAAATTTCAAATGGCATTAGCGGATGCGCAATCATTGGCATTGGGGCGAGATCATGCCGTGATTGAACCTGTGCATGTCATGAAAGCATTGCTAGACCAAGAAGGTGGCAACACCAGTCCATTGCTGACCAAAGCAAACGTCAATCTCTCAAACTTACGCAAGCAAATCGATACGGCCATCAACCGTTTACCCAAAGTGGAAGGGGCGGGTGGTGAAGTACATATCTCTAATGAATTAAATCGAATGTTAAACCTGATGGATAAGCTTGCGCAGAAACGCAAGGATCAATACATCTCAAGCGAATTATTTTTGCTAGCAGCATTAGAAGAGAATGGCACGCTAGGTGAAATATTACGGCAAGGCGGCGCGACAAAATCGGTACTTGAAAAAGCCATTGATGAGGAACGTGGAGGACAGACGGTGGAAGATCCTAATGCGGAAGAACAACGTAATGCATTGTCTAAATATACAATTGATCTGACAGCAATGGCAGAGAAAGGCAAGTTAGATCCGGTGATTGGCCGCGATGCGGAAATTCGCCGCACGATTCAAGTGCTGCAACGGCGTACGAAAAATAATCCTGTTTTAATTGGCGAGCCGGGTGTCGGTAAAACCGCTATTGTTGAAGGGCTTGCGCAACGCATTGTGAATGGTGAAGTGCCAGAAGTGCTACGCACTAAACGGTTATTATCGCTTGATTTAGGCGCATTGATAGCAGGGGCAAAGTTCCGTGGTGAATTTGAAGAGCGTTTGAAGGGTGTGTTAAAGGAGCTCGCAAAACAAGAAGGGCAAGTAATTTTATTTATCGATGAATTGCATAACGTGGTGGGTGCGGGTAAAGCAGAAGGCTCCATGGATGCAGGCAACATGTTAAAACCAGCGCTCGCGCGTGGTGAGTTGCATTGCGTGGGTGCAACCACCTTAGATGAATACCGTAAATACATCGAAAAAGATGCGGCGCTTGAACGTCGTTTTCAACGCGTGCTGGTGACGGAACCTTCTGTTGAAGATACCATTGCGATTTTGCGCGGCTTGAAAGAACGTTATGAATTACATCATGGCGTGGAAATTACCGATTCTGCAATTGTGGCTGCTGCCATGCTATCGCATCGTTATATTACTGACCGTAACTTACCGGATAAAGCGATTGATTTAATCGATGAGGCAGGAAGCAATATCCGCATGGAAATTGACTCGAAACCTGAAGTAATGGATAACTTATCTCGCCGTATTGTCCAACTTAAAATTGAACGCGAAGCATTAAAGAAAGAAAAAGATGAAGGCTCTAAAAAACGCTTAGAAAAATTAGAGACAGATTTAAAAAAATTAGAAGGCGAATACAACAAATTAGAAACCGTTTGGAAGGCAGAAAAAGGTTCGCTGCAAGATGCGCAAGCGATTAAAGCAGAATTAGAGAAAGCGCGTGCGGAGTTTGACGTGGCGCGCCGCTCTGATAATTTAACACGCATGGCCGAGTTACAATATGCACGCATTCCCGAATTAGAAAAGCAATTAGCAGATGCAGCAACAGATGGGAAGAGAAAAGAGTTGCAATTGCTGCGCAATAAAGTCACTGATGAAGAAATTGCAGAAGTCGTGTCTAAATGGACGCATATTCCTGTTTCAAAAATGTTGGAAGGTGAAAAAGAAAAATTGTTAAAGATGGAGGATTCGCTACATAAGCGCATCATTGGTCAAAGCCAGGCTGTGAGTGCTGTTTGTAACGCGATTCGTCGTTCGCGCGCAGGGCTGGCAGATCCCAATCGTCCGATTGGTTCTTTCATGTTTTTAGGCCCAACGGGAGTGGGTAAAACGGAATTATGTAAAACCTTGGCTGAGTTTTTATTTGATACGGAAGAAGCCGTCATTCGTCTTGATATGTCTGAATTTATGGAAAAACATTCAGTGTCACGCTTGCTCGGTGCCCCGCCTGGTTATGTAGGTTATGAAGAAGGCGGCTATTTGACCGAGCATGTGCGTCGAAAACCCTACTGCGTTATTTTGTTAGATGAAATTGAGAAAGCACACCCCGATGTTTTTAATGTACTACTGCAAGTGTTAGACGATGGACGCTTAACCGATAGCCAAGGCCGCACCGTTGATTTTCGTAATACAGTGATTGTCATGACGTCTAATTTGGGTTCGGATTTGATACAGAAAATTTCCAAAGACGGTGATTATTTTGCGATGAAAGAAGCAGTGTTAGGGGTGGTGGGTAGCCATTTTAGACCTGAATTTATTAATCGTATTGATGAAATAGTAGTATTTCATCCGCTGGATGAAGAGCAAATGAAAAAAATCGCTGTTATCCAAATTAATCGTTTGCGGGCACGTTTGGCCGAACGTGAATATGGGCTTTCTGTGGCCGATGAAGCCATGGATTATTTGGTAACGTCGGGGTATGATCCTGTTTATGGGGCTAGGCCGTTAAAACGTTCAATCCAGCAATTGGTTGAAAATCCTCTGGCCCAGGAAATGCTGGCTGGTAAATTTATCCCAGGTGATATGATCCAAATTGGATTGAAGAAAGATAAAATTGTTTTTACCAAAGCAACTGCAACTGTCTGAACATATAAGGATGATTATGTACAAACACATTTTATTTGCAACCGACCTCACTGATGAAACCGAATATGTCATTGAAAAAGTTCGCACGCTACGTGGTTATACCAATGCGACGCTTAGCATGATTCATGTGGTAGAGCCGCTGCCTGGCTACAGCTATGCGTATCTTGGCATTGAAGATATTGAAGGCCAGTTAATTGAGGAAGCCAAACAAGCCATGGAAAAATTAGGCACGACATTGAAAGTAGAGAAAACAAATCAATTTGTCGAAGTAGGCCCCACCAAAACCAAAATTCTCCAGGTGGCTGAAGAAAAAAATATTGATTTAATTATTTGCGGCAGTCATGGTCGTCATGGATTGTCATTGCTGCTTGGTTCCACTGCTAACGCTATTTTACACGGCGCAAAATGCGATGTGTTGACTGTGCGTTTGCCTGAAGAGAAATAACCATTACCCATGGAATATAAAGATTATTATTCTGTATTAGGTGTGGATCGAAAAGCGACTGCAGACGAGATTAAGCGCGCCTACCGCAAGTTGGCGCGTAAGTATCATCCGGATGTGAGCAAAGAAAAAAACGCCGAAGATCAATTCAAAAATCTCCAAGAAGCCTACGAAGTATTAAAAGACCCTGAAAAACGCACAGCTTATGATCAGCTAGGCAGTAATTGGAAGAGTGGGCAAGAGTTTCGTCCGCCACCAGGCTGGCAGGGCGGTGAACAATTTCGACAAGCCCGGGGTCAGCAATTTACAGAAGAAGATTTGGGTGGGTTTAGCGACTTTTTCGCGAATATTTTTGGTGCTCGCGGACAAGGACAAGCTCGACGAGGTTTTGAAGGCTTTGGTCAATTTAAGCAGCGTGGCACTGATCAACATGCGGTAGTCAGCATTTCACTTGAAGAAGCGTTTAATGGGTCCACTAAAACCTTTCAATTACAAATCCCCGAAATTGATGCAGCTAGTAATATGCATTCTAGCGTGCGCACGCTTAAGGTGAGTATTCCTGCGGGTGCTGAGCAGGGTCAACGTTTACGGCTTGCGCATCAAGGTGGCCCTGGGGCCGGTGGTGGGCAGGCAGGGGATCTTTATCTAGAAATTGATATTCAGCCGCATCCTTTCTTTTCGCTGCAAAACCGTGATGTGTATCTCACCCTACCCGTGGCGCCTTGGGAGGCAGCATTAGGCGCAGACATTAGAGTGCCAACGTTAGGCGGCCCAGTAGGGCTTAAGTTGCCACCGGGTTCACAATCGAACCAAAAAATGCGATTAAAAGGCCGCGGCATGCCGGGCAAGCCGCATCCTGGCGATCAATACGCTATTGTGCAAATACACACGCCGCCGGCAAAGACGGAGGAGCAGAAACAGGTTTATGAAAAAATGGCGCAAACAATGCCATATAATCCTCGCAAGGATTGGTCGCTATGAAAAAACGAGACATCGTGATCATTGCAGATTATTCAAGTAGAGAACCGCTCGGTTTGGAAGAATTAATTGAGCTTAGCCAGAGTTCACCGGATTTCATTCAAGAATTGATTGAGTTTGGTATTCTTGCACCTGCGCCTACACCGGTCACGAAACGTGAATTTGATGTGGATGAATTGCAGCGCATTAAAACCGTCCAACGTTTGCAACGGGATTTGGAAATCAATATGGCGGGAGCTGCGCTGGTGTTGGATTTGTTGGATCAATTGGATGAGATGCAGGTTAAAATTGCATTGTTTGAAAAGCATTTGATGAGGTGATGGTGATCCTCGCAGGTGATTATTCATTTAAAATAGGTTTATTGGGCTTAAGCTGTAAAAGAAAATCATGACAAGGTATACACAAAACATTTTTATGCCTAATGCGCTCCGTCCCACGATAAAGAAGAATTGCTTTTGCCATCGGATAATCTATTAAGAACGTTTCTAACGGCTTAGTATCGCTTGGTGATATGCGTTTTGAGTTTTTAACTTCAATTGCCCACATTTCCTTCGGTCCATAAACAATAAAATCAACTTCAACACCTGATCGTGTGCGCCAATAGCCTATAGTATGTTCAGCCCCGCTATAATCATTCCAGGCACGTAAATGTTGAGCGACTAAGCCTTCTAATGCAGCGCCTTCAATTTCTTCTGGACGATCGAGCGGACCCTTGGGTCGTAATGCATAATATACCCCCGCATCAAACAAATAAAATTTTGGATGCGCTGCCAAATCCCGCTGCGCACGTTTTGAAAAAACAGGCAAGCGATATGCTAAAAGCAATTCCTCTAATATATCAATATAGTTTTCAACTGTTTTGCGTTTAACGGCACAGTCACGCGCAATATTGGTGACATTCAAAATGCTTGCATGAGAAAAAGTACTCACTTCAAGGAATCTTGAAAACTGTTCTAAACTACGAACTAGACCCTCGGCTTGGATTTCTTCTTGTAAATAAAGGCTTATATATGCTTGTAATATATCTTGAGGGGTTTTTTCATGATAAAGCAATGGTAGCATTCCGTTATACAACGCGCTATTGAGGGAAAATTCGTTCTTCAACTCCGCTGCAATGAATGGATGCAATGTTCGTTTTAAGGCGCGACCACCTAATAAATTTGCACTTGCGCGCTTTAATTTTCTCGCACTAGAACCTGTTAAGATAAATTGTATGCCGAGTTTCTTTTCAATTAAGCTATGCACAACAGAAAGTAATTCAGGCGCTTTTTGGACTTCGTCTATTACAATAACCGAGCTCTTTGGATTGGCCTTAATAAGGTCTTCGAGACGTTCAGGCCATGCGAGGTAAGTACGTAATACATCTGGTTTTAATAAATCAATCCAAAGCGCATCTTTATATCGCTCATGAATCAGTGTTGATTTTCCAGTACCTCGAGGTCCTAAGAGAAAGCAGGAATGCCCCGGTATTTGAAAAACTCTATTAATCAACAACATAAAATGAGCCCATATTAAACAATGGCATTAGCGATGCCATTTTGAGTCTCATTATGGCATTAGCGATGCCATTTTGCAATAATAGGCTTGCATGGCAAAACTCCGTCAGATCCAGGCTATATCTGCGGAGTATCAATATCCATCGCATCTATAATTTGCGCTTGGTTAGCCGTCAGAGAAGCACCAAATAATCCATGCGGGCCTGGTGCTGTCAGATCGGGTATAAAGTTTTTAATAGCTGGAAACTGAAACAGCACATTTACTCCAGTCATTTCATCAAACCATATATCAACCAAGTCTTTAGCAATGTATGCACCTTCTATCGCATAGGCCACAGATTGGTAAAAAGCCGCTTTATGTTGGGCAACAAATTCTGGCGGTAATCTGTTTAATTGCTTGGCGGTGTTTGCCAGCTGATTTTTTTCGAATGGCGGGAGTTTTTCAAATAGTCCCTCAAAAAAATCTCTAATATAAAACAAAATATTTTCACCGCTAATTCTGACAATTTTAACATCTGGGTGCTTACCATCAAAGAACTCTACGCTACCATTGAATACACCGCTGGGACAGGAGGGGCGATTTCCATATTCTCTGTCCAACAATGCCAAATGGTTCGCAAATAATCTGAATTCACTTTGGCGGTGATCTTCAGTCTTGAAGATGGTATCGTCATAGAGTGCTTTCAATGCTAATACAAAAACCAAACGCAAGTTGATGCTTGATACTGGGTCAATAAACTCTTTATGTTCGTTGTAACAAAACTTAAATAAATTGCATGCGAGCAATAACGGATAATTTGCGATACCTTCTAATACGTCGGCATTCCGAATGTGAGAAAAGTGAATTAATTTAAAATCGCTCAATCTGTCATCGATCATCTGTGTCCTGATTTCTTGTGGAATGATTGTGTAACGGGCATACTTATTTTCTAATCGTACGCGAAATTCATTTGTAATTGCGATACAAATGGGGATATAAAAAAGCTTATTAACTTGAGTCACAATTTCATCTTCCGTAATTTGGCTAGGTGCTGCCAAATCTGGATAGTATCGTTTAAATAATCTTTGCGCAGATTCACTGACGGATTTATGGACGCCAGCGGAGTGAGTGCTTTGTTTGTCTTCATCTATTTTGCGCGGCTGTTTTGAGTGAACAAGAACGGCAATCTGATCTCTTCTTGCATCTAGCTGCACAGCATGGCGGAATGCTGGAATGTTAAGCATCTCTGCCCGTGCTTGTGCTAATGAAGGTTCTTCATTAATCAGTTGTAAGATAGACATATTGCGGTCTTTAAATTGAAACCTATTCGGTTGTTTGATATTGATAGTTCCTTCAAGGGCAAGAAAAAGGGAAGCGCACAGATCTTCTTTATCTTTATAGGAATCGGGAGCGTTAGCAATGTTTACCAGGCAATTTTCTAGTAAAGTCATGCCATTTTTGTCGGATTGGCTTAACGCATAAGCACTCCGTCTTAAACATTCGATTAAGTTAAAACAACGCGTACGACCAGCGTTAGTCTGCAAATTTTTCAAGACATATTCTTGCAAGTCGTGATGCGATAGCTTTTTATTCTCTAACAAGAATTGAATGAGAGGCGCTTTTTCGCTATCTAACTGCTTTTTATTGGCGTTTTTAAAAATAATGTCGAGTAAGAGCGCGGCGCTATTCGATTTTCTGCAAGTAAACTCAAGTAGCAACAGCTTTATTTTGTTGAATGATTCAGGCGCAACAGGAGGGGGATAGGTATCCTCCAGTAACGATACGAAGAAGTGATAATATTTATTAAATTCCCTCGAAGAGGAAAAAGATGCTTTTATTTTCAATTCAAGTGCGAGGGCGAGAGGCACAATGTCATAGAGAGCTTGGGAATCATGCTGCCTTGTTAGAGCTACAAGTGGCCCAAGAATTTCAATGTGACCTTGCCATGATATTTCGTCGAGTTTACTAAGCAAGAATACTATTAATTCACAATAGGTTGGCGTAAGGATGGGGATGAGGGTTCCCCCTCTATTGTTTAAGGCCCTCAAGCATGTAATTAAATCACGACAATAGTCAATGTCAGGAGCGTTCGTCACTACGCGCCTGTATGCGCTAAACTGTCCCCATTCCGCCAACATTGTTGAGGGGCATGTTTCCAATGATAGAGTGTATCCACTCTCTAGTAGTAAATTGATTGTATCAGCAGCCAGCCGCGAGGAATCTATTTTCGCAACATGAAGTACACGAGGTTTTTGTGTGACTGCGAATAGTAATTGTATCAGTTCGTATTGATCCATTGCATTATCAAGAGTACGTGCATTGAATGTTAAATCAGGAATGAGGGATTCAAGGTCTGGAATTTCTTCATTATTCTTGATTAATGCCGACAAAGTAAAACAAATTTGATGAAAAAAATTGTTTTTGGAAGTTGCGAAAAGATGGAGTTCCCTGAATAAGTGATTAGAGGAATTGTACATTGTATATTCGACAGAACCCTTAATATCCCCCCAAAAATAATTTTTCAAATTTAATTTAACTTCAAAATTTTCTATGAATGCAGTGATAAACGGGATCATGCGTTCACGATTTTCACCGGTTATCTGCTGAATCAATATTCTTGCCAGGGCATTTTTTGCTGACGCTAGATTGATTGGCGAATCCGGGTTTTGTTTGATGAGATCACCATAAGGGAGAGACCGAGCTTTGATATCAATCAATGCGTTCAATATGTCATTCATCATGTCTGTGCGACGCAATTCAACCAAGTGTTTAATAAACGGAGAACGTGCAATCTTTATAAATGAGTCACGGATTAATGAAAACCGTTCATGCTGCAGGTATAAAGCTAAGTTTGCAGTAAATTCTTTGGTATTATTCGATACTATACTGCTAACTAGATTGGATTCAGGCGTAGCAATTTTTGGTAATTTGGAAGCGGGTGACATGTCGTCGCTATCATCGCCAATTTGGTCTGCTTTACGTTTGGGGTCTGACCTAAATACAGGTTTGCGCTGAGCCATGCGGTAAGCCTCATGTTGTGTATACTATTATTGTGTTGTTTGCAAATTATACACATTTAGGTTTTAATGACAACTTTTTATTCTTTCTCTATGTCTCCCATAGAGCTATAGCTAGGGTATGCCGTCAAACAGGCGTAGTATCGCTTTTTCGCTGAAGGCAGTGAGGGATTTTTCATTATGAGATTATTAAAAAATTGTTTAAAAATGATGTGCTTATTGGCGATGATGCTGTTAAGTCCTATTACGCGAGCAAATGATAGTAGTGTGCACTTGGTGCTGGATGCGCGTAATGCGCCAATACTGCCTAGGAATTTTCGTGTGTTACCCGAACAACATATCGCAGGTGGCGCTCAATTTTCTGAATTAGGGTTGAAGAGAATACTGCAACAATTACATGCGAAACACATTACCGTGATTGATTTACGTGAAGAGTCACATGGTTTTTTAGATGGTAGTGCCATCAGTTGGTATGGGTATGAAGATGCGGCAAATGCGAATAAAACGCCAAATCAAATCAATAAAGACCAACGAGTACGTTTAGCGGCACTCAGTATGAAAAAACACGTGATCGTTGATCGCGTACTGAGTAAATCAGTGGATGGGGCGATTGTTAGCATTAAGCCGATTGAATTTGTGGTGCGGGAAGTGTTGTCTGAGGAGGCACTTTTATATAAACATCATTTGCGTTACCGCCGTGTATACGTACAAGATTTTCACGCGCCCAGCAATCGTGAAACAGATCGTTTTATTCAAATCGTCACACACTTACCAGCGCATCAATGGGTTTTTTTTCACTGCCATGCGGGTGTTGGTCGGACAACGACTGCCATGGTGATGGTGGATATGATGAAAAATGCGAAAAATACTACATTTGCAGCGATCCTTGCGCGCCAGCAAGCAATAGGTGGGAAAGACCTGACGGCGATGCCGAACGCGAAATCATTTAAGCGTGAGGCAGCAGAGGCGCGTATGGATTTCTTGCGAAAATTTTATGATTATGCGCGTGAAAATAAGGATAGATTTAAAACATCATGGAGCGAATGGTTACAGCTAAAGCATTTCAGTTCATAAAATTTCACCCCGCTTTTGTATCCACATGATAAGTTAAAACTATTTTTCTTATCATGTGACCCCTAATTTTTAAGCAGCTCTTAATGTTCGTTTGTTAATCTGTTGATGGACGCTGACAACATATTAAGGAGGTCATATCATGAGCAGCTATTATTCCTACCAGCAACATAAGCCTATCGAAACTATACAAATATACGTGGATCAGCCTGATTGTATGATGGGCGCCGCGATTTTAATTTGTTTGATGATGGTGGAATTTCAAGAGGTCATAAGTGAACA
>JABDBV010000018.1 GCA_013288395.1 Gammaproteobacteria bacterium
TATTCTGATCAACCTCTAAATTCTGACGCTCACGACTCGGCGTACCATCCAACACATCAAGCATTTTATTCGTACTCTTATCTGGCTCCAACGTAGAAGAATATTCTTTATCAAACCAATACCTTTCATAAATCGCTTTCCCTACAAAATAAGCGATCGCGGCAACAATCGGTAACACGATCAACCCACACGTAAAACCAGTAGCTACTCCCATCGACAGGCCTGCACCCACCAATGACAATTGAACGACATCAAGTAGTCCTGCGCCCAAAAGATACGCGGACAACTGCTGAATGCCAAACCACATTATTGCTCCAACGATGACTGACGCTACACTCCATGCTAAATACTTAGCTCCTATAAACGTTTTTTCTCCGGCATGAAATGCATCTACGTCATATTGAGAAATATTTCCAAGCTGCTTAAAATACTGTTTCCCATGAGTAATACGCCCTTCTTCTTTAAGCGCGTCTGTTAGATAAATATACCCATTCGACAATGCTATCCAAGTATGAGCAGCATACGGGTCATTGCAATTGATTGGGCGGCCACTTAACGCACAGTAAAAACCTTTTTTATTACTACTAGTATTAAGTGGAAGTATCATGCTGAGACTAAAACTGGTATTAAGTGGAAATATCACGCTGAGATTACACAACACCTCATGTATCGCCTTTTTAAACGATTCAACATTATCATCTAGAGGGTGAATTTGATTGGCCGCTTGGCGTAATTTGAATAGGCACGCACGAAGCTGGTGGAGTGTTGTTTTGGCTGTTCTTTTAGCATTTTCAAGGTTATTTTCAAGTTCCGCCTTTAATGAACGTAACTCTTCCGTTAATCCCGCATCAATTTTACGCATCTCAATGATTTTATTTGTTTTTTCAAAGAAAACGTTCAATAGGTACCTGTCAGCCATTATTGCTTCTCCTCATTTTTCGTATGTTTAAATTTGCGTTAAGTATACACAGGGAGTCTTAAGAGGAAATTAAATGGCTGATAATTGCTAACTGGCCACCAGCGTCTCACCCCGGAAAACGCTGCTTTTTGGCGTTTGTCCGGGGTCTATGCTGGCTAATTAACACTAATAAACGCTGAAACGGCGCTCAGCATTCTCTTCAACTTGCCGTTCTTGATGAACCACCGGAAGTGCAACATCATTACGCGCAGCCTGAGGCGCCAACAATGGAACCAGCACATCATCCTTTAAATTCCGACGCTCAGAACTCGGCTTACCACCGAGCACATTAAGCATTCTTGTTTCACTCGTACTGCTATCTGGTTCCAATGTGGAAGAATATTTGTACGCTTTATAAATAACTTTTCCTATAAAGTAAGCGATCGTCGCAACAATCGGTAACAATACCAGCCCCGTTGCAATGCCCACAACAGTAGCTCCCATCGCCAAACCAGTTGCCGCCATCACTGCAGACTGAGTGAGACTTAGCATTCCCATGCCTCCTAAAAATTCAACCCATAGAAGCAACGGAGCAACCAACAAGGACATTAATGCTTTCTTAGTTATTTTACTACTCCGAAATGCGACTACATCATATTCAGAGATATTTCCAAGCTGGGGAAAATAAGGTTTGTTACGGGTAAAACGTGCTAGTTCTTTTATTTCCCTTTCGTTATAAATATATCCGTTCGATAACACAATATTCTGAAGACTGATCGGATTGCCGCTTATAGGGCTCAATATATAATTTTGGCTAATTTCATTAAGTGGAAATTTCCAGGTCAGCTCACATAATGCATCATGTATAGCCTCTTTAAGATCGTCTACATTAGTGGAAACAGTGCTAATTTGATTGACCTCTTGGCGTAATGCAAACAGATGCTCACGAAGTTGATTGGCATCTGCTTTGTCACAAGTAGCTTTAAGTCGCCGCTTTGAACTAATAAATGCTGAAATAAGTGCCGCATCAATTTGACGTCTATCGCTGAGGCTAAGATTATCTAATTTTTGCCTGATTCTTAATAAAAAATCACTCAGTTGCCTTAGGCCAGCCATTATTGCTTCTCCTCATTTTTCGTATGTTTAAATTTGCGTTAAGTATACACAGGGAGTCTTAAGAGGAAATTAAATGGTTGATAATTGCTAACTGGCCACCAGCGTGTCACCCCGGAAAACGCCGCTTTTTGGCGTTTGTCCGGGGTCTATGCTGGCTAATTAACACTAATTAAACGTTGAAACGGTACGAAGCATCCTTTGTAACTTGTTGCTCTTGATGAGCCACCACCCCAAGCTCAACCTCATTACCCACATCTTGCGACGGCAACAATGGAACCAGCACAGCATCATTACTCTGATCAACCTCTAAATTCTGACGTTCACGACTCGGCGTACCATCCATTACATTAAGCATTTTATTCGTACTCGTACTTTTATCTGGCTCTAACGTAGAAGAATATTTTTTGTCAAATCGATACGTTTCATAAATAGCTTTTCCGGCAAAATAAGCGAGCGCGGCAACAATCGATAACGCTATCAATCCACCCGCAAGGCCAGCAGCAACTCCCATCGACAGGCCTGCACCCACCAATACCACTTGAACGATATCTAGTATTCCCATGCTTAAAAATGACATGGATACTCCCTGCAGGAATATCGCCATCGACATTACAACTATTGATGACATCATAATATCAAATACATAACCGAATATTATCCTAGCTTTTCCGCTACGATGAAATGTATCTACGTCGTATTGAGAGATATTTCCAAGCTGCGTAAAATACTGTTTTTTACGCGTAATACGCGCTTCTTCTTTAAATTCGTTTTTTAGATAAACATACCCATTCGATAACGGAAACGATGCAAGACCGACCGGACTGCCACTTAAAGGACAGAGTAATTCACCGTTTTTATTAACTTTATTAAGTGGGAACTTAATGGTCAGCTCAACTAATGCTTTATGTATAGCCTTTTTAAGAGATTCAACATCAATGGCAACAGCGTGAATTTGATCGACCGCTCGGCGTAATGCAAACAGGTGCTCACGAAGTTGATTGGCATGTGTTTTGTCATGGGTAATTTCAAGTTGCTGCTTTGAACTAATAAATTTTAAAATAATTTCCTTATCAATTTGACTTCTATTGCTGAGATTAAGATTGTTTATTTCATTACTGATGTCTGATAAAAAATTACTCAGGTGCCTTAGGTTAGCCATTATTACTTCTCCTTATTCCGGTGCTATGCATTTAAATTTGCGTGAAGTATACAAGGGGAATCTTAAGTGAGTATTAAATCTCGCCCTCTTGCCCTCACCCCAACCCTCTCCCGCAACCACCTTCAGTTTTTTTCCAAACACCGCGGGCGGGAGAGGGGGACGTTGAATTCACTTTCTGAGTTTTTCTCTGCAGAGATATTCTCACCTTTTCGTTCTCGACAGTTTGATCTTGCAACACTTTTGTGAACACTAGGAACAGAGTGGTTCAGTAAAGCGTCTTTCAAACTCGGCAGGTGAAGCGTAGCCCAGCGTTGAATGACGTCTTTGGTTGTTGTAGAACACTTCTATATACTCAAAAATACTCTGCATCGCCTCTATGCGACTTTCATAGCGCTCGAAATATACACACTCGGTTTTGAGCGTATGAAAAAAGCTTTCAGCCACAGCATTATCATAGCAATTTCCGGTTCCGCTCATGCTGCAAGTAATTCCATTTTCACTTAACAGTTCTTGGAATAACTCACTAGTGTATTGGCATCCACGATCTGAATGGTGCTGCAAACCGCTCTTAGGACGACGTCGTTGTAGCGCCTGATTCATTGCCTGCAAAACCAGGGCTTGCGATGGGAGAATCATTGCATTTTTCGTATGTTTAAATTTGCGTTAAGTATACACAGGGAGTCTTAAGAGGAAATTAAATGGCTGATAATTGCTAACTGGCCACCAGCGTCTCACCCCGGAAAACGCCGCTTTTTGGCGTTTGTCCGGGGTCTATGCTGGCTAATTAACACTAATTAAACGTTGAAACGGTACGAAGCATCCTTTGTAACTTGTTGCTCTTGATGAGCCACCACCCCAAGCTCAACCTCATTACCCACATCTTGCGACGGCAACAATGGAACCAGCACAGCATCATTACTCTGATCAACCTCTAAATTCTGACGTTCACGACTCGGCGTACCATCCATTACATTAAGCATTTTATTCGTACTCGTACTTTTATCTGGCTCTAACGTAGAAGAATATTTTTTGTCAAATCGATACGTTTCATAAATAGCTTTTCCGGCAAAATAAAGGCTCGCCACAACCCCAGACAATACAAATAGCCCGATTATAATGCCTCCAGCAACCGCCATCGTCAGACCTGTTGCCGCCACCAGCGACAACTGAGCAACTCCTAATATTCCTATGCTTAAAAATTGCATGGATAGTGTTTGTAGGAATAGCGCCGCCAGCGATGCAATTAGTGGTGACGTAATAATAGGTAATGCATAACCGACTACCATCTCAGATTTTTCCCATCCATGAATTAAATCCACGTCATATTGAGAGATATTCCCGAGCTGCGTAAAATAAGGTTTTTTGCGGGTAATACGCGCTTCTTCTTTAAATTCGTTTACTAGATAAATATACCCATTCGATAACGCAAACTCTACCGCATCACCAAAAGGACCGCCACTTAAAGGACAGAGCAATTCACCTTTTTCATTAATTTTATTAAGAGGAAACTTCACTGTCAGTTTACGTAACGCTTCATGTATAGCCATTTTAAGAGATTCAACATCAGGTGCAGCGGGCCGAATTTGATCAACGGCTCGGCGTAATTGAAACATGCATTCACGAAGTTGATTGGCTGTTTCTTTGTCTCGGGCAACTTCAAGTTGCTGCTTTGATCTAAGAAATCTTGCAATAAGTGCCGCATCAATTTCACTTCTATTGCTGAGGCTAAGATTGTCTATTTTTTTCTTGATGTCTGATAGAAAATCACTCAGTTGCTCTATAGTAGCCATTATTGCTTCTCCTTATTCCTGTGCTATGCATTTAAATTTGCGTGAAGTATATAAGGGAAGTCTTAAGCGAGTATTAAATCTCGCACACACCCCTCATCCGCCCGTTGGGCACCTTCTCCCACAAGGGGAGAAGGCTGTGTAGTGAGGTAGGCGAAGAATTTCAGCGTTTTAAAAGCTCAAGTGTGTCCACAATCCCAACTACGCAGCCTTCTCCCCTTGTGGGAGAAGGTGCCCAACGGGCGGATGAGGGGTGTGGTTAACGCAAGCAAAAGCACACAATCAAAAAACTACTCACCCCAAACGAGCAGCAAGCACCATCACATTATTGATAATCTCTAACTGCTTCACCAACGCACCACGATTCGCATCAACCACAGCACGTGCACGTTTGCCCATTTCTGCACTCTCGGTTTTATTCTGCATGAGACTTTCGATTCGCTTGACAAGTGTTGCCGCATCATCAACCAAGATCATGGCGTTTGCTTGCATAAACAATTCACTAATTTCCTTGAAGTTAAAAAGATGCGGGCCAGATACAATAGGTTTGCCTAAGGCGCCAGGCTCCAACATATTGTGGCCGCCCTTCGGGATTAAGCTACCGCCTACAAATGCCACATCAGCCGCACCATACATCAGCATTAATTCGCCCATGGTATCGCCCAAATAAACCGCCGTTTCCGGCAAACAAGGCTGCTTCTGACTACGCCTGCTGGTAGAAAAAGAGTGCGCGCACATCGTGGCAATTGCATCAAAACGCTCTGGATGCCGCGGCACCAATATTAATAAGGCGTGTGGATGATTAGCACGAATTAATTGATGCGCAGCAAGAATGATTTCTTCTTCACCTTCGTGCGTACTCGCTGCAATCCAAACAAAACGATCTTTACCCAATTGCTCGCGTAATGCCTCACATTGAGCTGGCAAATCGCCTGCTATGGTTAAATCAAATTTAAGACTACCCGTCACTTGCACACGCTCTTTTGCCGCACCTAGCGCAATAAAACGCGCTGCGTCTTTATCACCATGCGCCGCAATCACCTGAATATTTTTTAATATCTCTCTTGTTAATGGCGCAACGCGTTCATAACCAAGCGCAGATTTTTCTGATAAACGCGCATTGATCAAACAAACAGGAATAGTATTTTTCTGACAAGCCGCCACCATGTTTGGCCACAATTCCGTTTCCATAATAATGCTAATAACAGGATGCATCGTTTTCAAAAAACGAGCGACAGCATCTGGAAAATCATAGGGAATATAAGCATGTGTCACGCTATCTCCAAACGAGGTTTGCACTTGGCGCGCACCAGTGGGCGTCATGGTCGTCACTAACACGCGCATGGTGGGATATCGCGAAACAATACTTTTAATTAAAGGCGCTGCGGCAATCGCCTCTCCCACAGAAACCGCATGCACCCAAATACATTTTTCTAATCTGAACGGATAAAACCCCAAGCGCTCCCCCATCCGTTCCCTGTAAGCGGGCAGACGTCGCGATTTCCACCATAGGCGAATAAAAAGAAATGGCAAAATCAGGTAAAGCAAGAAGCTGTAAAGATAACGCACGCGGGTATTTTCCTGAAAGACGCCCAAAATAAGGACGACCATGTTGCAAGAGCAGGCTTTGATTTGCAAGTGGGGATTTGCAAGTGGGTCTTTGCCATCCACGCTTAAAATGATAGAATTCGGCAAATTATCAACAACAACAAGGACACCCAGTGCGGCAGCCTTTACCAAAGACTTTGCCCCCATTCAATCAAACATCCATCCTCGTCGTCGGTGATGTGTTGCTTGACCGCTATTGGTTTGGAGATACCTCCCGCGTATCGCCTGAGGCACCCGTTCCTATTGTCAAAATTGCGAGCACCGATGACCGCCCAGGCGGCGCCGGTAATGTCGCGCTCAATATCGCCGCACTGGGTGTCAATGTGACACTCCTTGGCATCACCGGCAACGATGCAGCCGCACACCTGCTAAATCAACAACTAACCGCCGCAGGGGTCACGCATGATCTTTGCATGCTGGATGCAATAACCACCATCATCAAACTTCGTGTCATCAGCCGCCATCAACAACTCATCCGCCTCGACTTTGAAGAAAAAATGATCGCGGCAAATAAAGATTTACTGCTGGATCGATTTAAAAAACACCTAAGACAAGCAAAATTAGTGGTGCTGTCTGATTATAAAAAGGGCACATTATCTGACCCACAAAGCCTTATCCAACTTGCCCGCAAAGCAAATATTCCAGTGGTGGTTGATCCCAAAGGCACCGATTACAGCATTTATCAGCACGCCACCATTATCACGCCGAACATGAAAGAATTTGAAGCGGTTGCAGGCGCGTGTCTTAGCGAGCAAGATTTAATCAGCAAAGGCCGCGCACTGCTCTGCCAATATCAAATTGATGCACTCTTAGTCACACGCGGTGAAGCAGGCATGACACTCATCCAGCAAGACAGCACCGCGCATTTGCCCGCTTATGCACGCGAAGTTTTCGATGTGACAGGCGCTGGTGATACCGTAATCGCAGCATTAGGTGCTGCTGTCGCCGCAGGTGCCGATTTATTATCTGCTACTGCCATTGCGAATCTAGCCGCTAGTATTGTAGTCGGCAAATTGGGAGCCGCCACCGTCAGTGCGCCGGAATTACAAGTTGCCATCTCCGGTCAAACCAGCTTCACCTCGGGCATCATGAATGAAGAACAATTATTACAAGCAGTAAGCGCGGTGCGCGCCCAAGGCAAAAAAATTATTTTCACCAATGGCTGCTTTGATATTTTACATGCAGGGCATGTCACTTATTTACAACTGGCAAAGCAATTAGGTGATTACTTAATTGTTGCCGTTAACAATGATGAATCCATCCGCCAGTTAAAAGGTGCGAGCCGTCCGATTAATCATCTTGAACACCGCATGACTGTTTTGGCCGGTTTGGGTGTGGTTGATTGGGTTGTTCCATTTGCTGATGATACACCAGAACGCTTATTACGCATGATCAAACCCGATTTCTTAGTCAAAGGCGGCGATTACAACATAGATCAAGTAGTAGGCGCTGATATTGTGCGCGCTTATGGCGGTGAAGTGCGCGTGATGAACCACAACATCACCACCTCCAGTTCATCCATTCTTAATCAATTAAAATTAGTGGCGAACAGCGGAGACGTGCTAAATGAAGGATAAAACCAATACAGGCACCTTATATGTGATTGCCGCGCCCTCAGGAACCGGTAAAACAACGCTGGTAAAAGCCCTGACTGATTCCTTATCACTGATCACCGTTTCCATCTCGCACACCACCCGCCCTAAACGCCCTAATGAAACAGATGGTGTGAATTATTATTTTATAGATAAACCCGAATTTGATCGCATGATTGAACACCACGATTTTTTGGAGCATGCGACTATTTTCGATCATTTCTATGGCACCTCTAAAAGCTGGGTTGAGAAAACGCTCGCGCATGGTATGGATGTGATTTTAGAAATTGACTGGCAAGGCCACCAGCAAATTAAAAAGCTGTTCCCTCAATCCATCAGCATTTTCATTTTGCCGCCTTCCCTCGAAGACTTACACAACCGCCTCAGCACACGCAATCAAGACCATCCGGACATTATTAAAAAACGTTTGGCCGATGCGAGAAAAACCGTATCGCACCTTGCTGAATTTGATTATCTGGTCATTAATGACGAGTTTTCTCATGCGGTGCATGATCTCACCTGCATTGTCGTCGCCAACCGGCTCGAGCGGCAGCGCCAGGTGGTAAAGTTCGCTGAGTTGATTAGGAATTTTGAATAAAAGCCTGGGCATTACACTGACATTTTGCGCTTGCCCTCTTTGCCCTCACCCCAACCCTCTCCCGCAACCACCTTCAGTTTTTTTCCAAACTTCTGAGGGCGGGAGAGGGGGACGTTGAAATCACCTTTTGTGTTTTTCCCAACTTCCAAGAACGTAAAAGTGAAAATATCTCTGCTGAGAAAGACTCAGAAGGTGGTTTCAACGTCCCCCTCTCCCGCCCTCAGAAGTTTGGAAAAAAACTGAAGGTGGTTGCGGGAGAGGGTTGGGGTGAGGGCAAAGAGGGCAAAGAAGGCAAAGAGGGCAGGAGGGCAAGAACACCAACAAAAAAACCATATCATTTTCCGCCATTTTTCTGTAATATCGCAAAACTTACTCCCCCCGAATTGTTAAAGGTACCCACATCATGGCTCGAGTGACCGTAGAAGATTGTTTAAAAAACGTAAAGAACCGTTTTGAATTAGTCATTTTGTCCGCCAAACGAGCAAGACAGTTGATGCGCGGTAAAGAGCCAAAAGTAGACTGGGACAATGATAAGCCCACCGTCGTCGCCTTACGCGAAATCGCTGCTGGTTTTACTGATTTTGATACACCAGAAGTCTCACGCGAAGAAATCACCATCGACATTCTCACCATCGAAAAAGTCGAAATAAAAGAAACGCCCGCGCAGACTCAATCAAACGACGAATAAAGCAAAATTGCATGAATAAAATCATTGTCTCTATTTGTTTATTTAGTCTTACGCTGATACCGGCTCTTTCCTACGCGAACGAGCCGGTTAATTTGGCCCTAGTTAAAAAGCAATTAATGCACTATCACGATGTGGGACTCTACGACAAAGACATCCAGCGCGTAGATACGATCGCATTAGCTTATTTGAAACAGCGCATTCAGCACGCTGATTTTCACGGCAAGAAACCTGCCATCGTGTTAGACATTGACGAAACATCGTTATCCAATTATGGCGACATGGTGACATCTGATTTTGGCGGCACCTTACAACAATTTCTTGAGAATGAAGATAAAGGCACTGACCCTGTCATTCAACCCACATTAACCCTTTATCAGTATGCAAAATCACATGATGTCGCCGTATTTTTTATCACCGGCCGACTTGAATATGAACGCAAGGTCACCGAAGAAAATTTGCGTAGTGCCGGCTACCAACATTGGGATGGTTTAACGTTGCGTGATGGTAAACACACCCACACCCCTGCCGCCACCTACAAAACAGCCATACGCAAGCAACTCACCGAGCAGGGTTATGACATCCTCTTAAACGTAGGCGATCAAAATAGCGACTTGAATGGCGGCTATGCCGACAAAACATTTAAACTGCCTAACCCGTATTATTTAATTCCTTAAACTCACTTCCTGTTGTAACTATTCAGTGGTAACTGAATAGTTACCTTCTTGTTTCTGCATTAATCTATTTAATTGATTAACCAACACAACTGCAAATCTATCCACCATTAAAAAAATGAAAATGCAAATGAAGGAGAAAAGCATAACGCATTGCGTTATATAACGCGATACGTTATAATTAAATCGAGAACAATGCTCATGATGTCCTCATCGAAGATTATCATTAGAGGAGAATTAAACTATGCCACAATTAAAAAACATTCATCCAGGTGAAATTTTACTTGAAGAATTTCTTCTTCCATTAGACATCAGCCAAAATAAGCTTGCCAAAGATATAGGTGTTCCACCTAGGCGTATAAATGAAATCGTCCATGGTCTTCGAGCCGTTACCGCTGACACAGATCTGCGATTATCGCGCGCATTAGGTACCAGTGAAGGATTTTGGCTTGGACTACAAACAGACTACGACATTGAGGAAAAGAAACGAGAAATTCATGATAAATTAAAAAAAATAAAATTAATAACACGCACTCGTCGTGCCGCATAAATGAAGCCAACAGAAATCAACTCATCCTCATTTAATTAAATTTCTTGCTGGACACCATGCAATCTTCTGGCAGACAAATATTTCCATAATCTTTTTTAATCAACTGTAAAGCGCCTTCTAACGAGGACGGCGACTTGCTGAACAAGCCAATTTTTTTTAATTTATTTCTCTCATCGCAAATAATGTCGGCTGTCTCACTCATTTCACCGGAATCAGCGATCACTACCTTTTCTTTCATCCAAAACTCGATGACATCTGTATAAGTGTTGCGACTACTTTGACCCATTTTTTTTATTCTTAAACTCGGATCAGCAATCAAGATTTGCAAACGCTCGTTTGCTTCCACTTTAGGTTCGGAGGAGGATTTGAATAAGTTAAATCTGTCCGATAATTTTAACATCCGCTGGGATTGAAGCTGAAGTCGCTCCAGTACATCCAGCTTGACCGATTCCCTGTAAACTTGTAGCCGGAATGATTCAACATTCTTTCCTTTATTTATATACAAATCGCTATCTAATAGAAAAAGCGTATGTTCTACAACATGAACGTGGTTATTATTATAACCAATCACTTTCATATCATATAAAAATCGCGGGAAATCGCGGAAATAGAAGTCATCCAGCTCACAAAGCGCCTTTGCAAACTGATACATCGCAGCTTGGTTTGGATTCAAAGAAAATAATAAATTTAATAGAGCGATTCTTTCCGGTTCACTTGAGTGAACGTAAGCTTCTGCAAATATCGAATAATTGACGGACTGACGTGGATTTTTCTGTATTGTTTGAATATGATCGAGAATGATTTTAAGCTCGTCCAATGTTATCAATGGACAAGACAGCAAACTCGTCTGCAAAAATGAAGCATTCGCTTCTAAGCATTCAGCGGCGGAAACATGTTGTTTATGAAGCATATTTTCTAATAACTCGTCTCGTTGTTGGTTGTTTTTTATAATTATATAGATAATTTGTACATTATAATACCATTATAAACTGATTTTGTCACTCAAAAAATTGCTCGCTTTTGAAAATAACCTATCCGATTCACTATCAAACCATTCCACTTTCGGCCACGAACGCAGCCATGTTAGCTGCCGCTTAGCCAACTGGCGAGTTGCCGCGAGCGCTTTTTCTTGCATGTGTTCAAATGTGATTTCTCCGCTCAAATAATCCCATGCTTGCCTATAGCCTACGGAGCGAATAGAAGGTAAATGTGGAGAAAGATCACCGCGTGCATACAATTGTTTTACCTCATCTAAAAAACCCGCCTCGATCATTTGCTGAAAACGTATAGCAATGCGTTCATGTAAACGCGCGCGCGCTAATGGTGCCACGGCTAAGTTATAAATAGTAAATCCTGACAGTGAATGCGTACTATCTGATTGCAAGGTAGAAATTGTTTTCCCCGTCAGCTGATACACTTCCAATGCGCGTTGAATGCGTTGCGCATCGTTTTCATTGATTCGTTGAGCGGCGGCAGGATCAATACGTGCCAAATCAGCATGTAACACTGACCATCCTTCCCTAGCAGCGCGTGCTGATAAAGCTGCGCGTATAACAGCATCTGCTTTGGGCAAAACCGCAATGCCATTCTGCAGTACGCGAAAGTACAGCATAGTTCCGCCCACTAATAATGGGATTTTATCCCGCGCAATGATGTCTTGAATTTCCCGCAGCGCATCCGTACGGAAACGTCCTGCAGAATAGGGTTCACTTGGATCTGCGATATTAATTAAACGGTGTGGCGCGATTTTTAATGTAGCCGCATTGGGCTTTGCCGTTCCTATATCCATCCCACGGTAAACCATTGCCGAATCAACGCTGACAATTTCCAGCGGAAAGGCTTGCACAAGCTTAACCGCCAATGGCGTTTTACCTGCGCCCGTGGGGCCCATTAAACAAATGATCGGATAGTGAGACGTGTTTTTTTTCATCTCATCTGCCGCGCATAAATAATTTATCTAATTCTTCCAGTGACAATTGCACCGTGGTCGGACGTCCATGATTACACTGACCACTATGATCAGTTTGTTCCATGTTGCGTAATAACGCATTCATTTCAGGAATCGTTAAACGTCGTTTAGCACGCACGGCACTGTGACAAGCGAGCGTCCCTAGTAATCGATAAATATGCTCATTTGCGCGGGCACTTTCGCCATGTGTGAGTAAATCAGTAATAATGTCGCGCACCAATTGATCCATGGGGCCTTCGGCCAGCCATTGCGGCACTTCGCGTATAACAATACTTTCCTTACCCATTCGCGCAATGTTAAAACCTAATTGTAGGAAAAACTCAATTGACTGTTCAACCTGATCTGCTTCCCGTTCGCTAATATGCATAGTGACAGGCACCAACAATGTTTGTATAGGCATTTGTTGATTAGCATAAGAAGTTTTCATTTTCTCATACACAATGCGTTCGTGCGCTGCATGCATATCCACCATCACCAAACCATGTTCGTTTTCAGCGAGTATATAAACGCCTTGGATTTGCGCTATTGCAAAACCTAGCGGCGGAATTGCACTTACTTGTGAAACAACTTGCAATGGATCGCCTGCTTTAACAGGCTCTTCTTGCAGTATTTGGTACAAAGCAAATTGTTCCTGTACCACCGATGGCTTAATGGATTCCGGTCGATACGCATTCTGGTAGGTTATATTGGCTGTTTTTATTTCAGTGTGACCATGACCACCATGATCACACAGCGGCGAATGCCCAGCACCTGGCCGTTCATTCGCCAATGCATTATGCACACTTTTAAAAATAAAATCATGCACGGAGCGGCTTTCTCGAAAACGCACTTCATGTTTAGTGGGATGCACATTCACATCTACTTGGTTAGCTGGTATTTCTAAAAAAAGAATGTAGGCAGGATAACGATCACGGTACAACACATCTTGATAAGCTTGTTTTACCGCATGAATCATTATTTTGTCACGTACCATCCGGCCATTAACATAAAAATATTGCTGATCACCTTGGCTGCGTGAAAAAGTTGGTTGTGCAATCCAACCATAAAGACGCATGCCAGCCCCCTCTGCTTCAATATAGAGTGCTTGCTCAACAAAGGCTGGCCCGCACAATGCAGCCAAGCGTTCGCTGTTATGTGTAGAAGAAAGTACGGGGAAATATTGACGCACGGTACGCTGATTATGTTTTAGCGTAAATCCAACTGAAAAAGAAGACAATGCCGCTCGTTTAATCAATTCATCAATATGATCAAATTCCGTTTTTTCAGAGCGCAAAAACTTGCGGCGTGCGGGCGTGTTAAAAAACAAATCGCGCACTTCGATGGTGGTCCCCTCAGGGTGCGCGGCAGGCTTCAAATCTGCCGTCACCTCACCTTCTGCCGTCACACACCAACCCGATTTATTTTTCTGCGCCGACGTTAATGCAAGTCTTGAGATTGAACCAATACTAGCCAACGCTTCCCCGCGAAACCCCAACGTCATAATTTGTGATAAATCTTGTGGATGATGAATTTTACTGGTCGCATGTCGACTTAATGCAAGTGGCAAATCTTCCTGATGAATACCTGTGCCATTATCGTGCACACGAATTAACCGCACCCCGCCTTGTTCAATATCTATATCAATTTGCGTTGCACCTGCATCTAAACTATTTTCAATTAACTCTTTCACCACCGATGATGGCCGCACGATCACTTCACCTGCCGCAATTTGGTTGGCCAATAAGGGAGTTAATTTTTGGATGCGTATGCTCATTATCTTGTTTCCATATAAAAATCCCAGCGATTGTATAACACCTCGTTACACCGATCCAGCATACGCACAGATTCCGTTAAATATAGCAGCAGCTAATTTTTCTTGATAACGCGGATCAGACAAGCGTTTTTCTTCATACGGATTCGATATGAAACCCGTCTCAATCAAGACCGACGGGATATCAGGAGAACGCAATACCATAAATGGCGCTTGCTCTACATGTTTGTAATGCAACACCGAAATATCATCTAATGAATTAAGCACATTTCTACCCAAACGTAAGCTGTCTTGTATCGTCACTGTTTGTGCTAAATCAATCAATACCGAACGCAATACTGTGCTACGATCTTGCAACGCATTCAACTCCACACCATCCAACTCTGAATAATTATCTTTTTGCGCCAACCAACGCGCCGCTTCACTGGTCGCACCATGTGTAGATTGCGCATAAACCGAAGCGCCGCGCGCATTTTTTTCAAAATATGCATCCGCGTGTATAGCGACAAATAAATCCGCCTCATCCTTGCGCGCCAACTTTAAACGCTGCCTCAATGGCACAAAATAATCGCCATCACGTGTCATCACCGCTCGCATAGTCGAGCTTTGATTGATCATTTGCGCAAGGCGTCTTGCAATAGCCAATACTACTGTTTTTTCATTGGCGCCATCACAGCCTTTAGCGCCTGCATCTCTTCCACCGTGGCCCGCATCAATGACCACTGTAAACAATCGGTGTTTTTTCTCGGGCGGCGCAGTTGCTTGATCGGCAGATTGTATATTCCCATTCATTTTACTTTCCACCGAATGCTCCGCCAGCAACTTAAAAACATCTTCTTCAAACGCGCGGCTAATATGTGGTTTCACATTATGTTTATGAGTAGGCAAGGAAATAATATCTAATTGCAATCGCACTCCATTGGTTTTGTCATTTGGTAAAAATTGAATAGTCCAGCGCACCTTGTCTTTCACTAAAAAAACAAAGCGCACGCTCTGATTAGGCATATCAATTGCATTAACCGACACCACATTCGCACCGCCCAAACGAGCATTGTGCATCGCAAAACGTTTAGTGGTATGAGCGAAATCGACAATGACTTGTTTCGCAGCAGGCACATATTTCACTTTGCCGGTGGTTTGTTGAGAAAGAATAAAACTAATGCGGGTAAAAGTGGCGGAGGGTTGCATGCTGATAGCGGTAATACGCACTGGATTGCTTGCGAGAGCAGAAATAGAAACGAGGAGTAGCATTATAAAAAGTAAATATCTCATGAGATATCCCATCTTGATCACCTCTCCCGCTTACGAGCGTTGTTGAATAAATCAAAGTTTGCACAAATGCCGTCGTTGCGAGGCCGTTTTTCAGGCCGAAGCAATCTAGTTTTTAAACAATTATAAAAAACTGGATTGCTTCGTCGCAAAAAGCGCTCCTCGCAACGACGAATTTCCTGTGCAAACTTTGATTTATTCAACAAAGCCCGCTTACGGGAGAGGTCGCAGCGAGTAGCTATTTAATATGTTTAATAATTTCTTCACCGCGCGCCGTCTTCGCTTCAATCTTGATTTGCCTGCCACTTTCAGCAAATGAAATAAAACACGCCACATCCGGCATCGGCAACAATGGAAATCCCTTTTCCGGCCACTCAATTAAACAAATCGAGGTTGGTGAAAAATACTCCTTTATACCAATTTCCTCAAGCTCCTCTGCTTTTTGCAATCGGTAAAAATCAAAATGAAAAATGGGATGCCCATTCAACTCATAGGGTTCTACCATGGCGAATGTAGGACTTTTTACTTTTCCCTTGTGACCGAGCGCTCGCAAAAAACCGCGTGTAAACGTTGTTTTGCCCGCACCCAATGGTCCATGTAAAAAAATAATCGCACCATCTTGCACCGCATGCGCCATTTCTGCCGCATAAGCCTGCATGTCTTCTTCAGTCGCGCTTTCAATCATCGTCTTAAACATGTTGATTACTTAACCGTCGTATCTGTGGTAGTAAATCCGTTGCAATCATGCCGCGCTCGCCATCTTTAGCCGCGAGATCACCAGCCGCCGCATGCAGTGAAACACCGAGCTTCGCCGCATCGCCTAGCGGTACACCCTGTGCAATTAGCCCACCAATGACCCCGCTTAATATATCACCCATGCCCGCTGATGCCATGCCAGGGTTGCCTTTATCGCAGAGCACTGGCAATGCATTAGGCGATAAAATCATGGTACCAGCGCCTTTTAACACACATACGCCGCCATAACGTTTATTGATAGCTTTGATAGCCGCTAATCGATTTTGTTGAATGTCCACCGCTGTTGTTTGCAATAAGCGCGCCGCCTCGCCTGGATGCGGCGTTAACACCCAATTGTCACTATATTGATTTGTCTCGGCTAATATATTTAAGCCGTCCGCATCCATCACGATAGGCAATGCTTTATCACAAATATAATGCCACACCGACCTCGCCCAATCCGATTGACCAAGACCAGGCCCCAACACCACCACGGCTGCGCGACTTAGCAAGCTATCTAATTCACGCGGCTCACGAAAACCATGACACATTACTTCAGGGCAATTCATATTCATGGCAACTGCATTTTCTACACACGTCGCCACACTCACCAATCCCGCACCCACACGCAATGCAGCAAGCGCTGCCATCCTGGGCGCGCCGGAAAAACCAAGCTGACCTCCCACAATTAACACATGACCCGATAATCCCTTATGCCAATCACGCATCCTAGGTGCTAAATAAGCGTCAAAAGAATGGAGCGATATTTTTTCTGCCACAGGTTCGATCAATGAAAATAATTCCGAGGGAAATTGTAAATCATTCAGAACTAACTCACCGGTATAAGCCATACCATTACCCGTTAACAACCCAAGTTTTAAGGCAATAAATGTGATGGTCGCCGTCGCATGCACAGCAGCACCCAGCAAATGACCCGTGTCAGCATCAATACCCGTAGGTACATCAATAGACAAAATCGGCACTTGTTTACGCTGCATTCGGGTAATGGCATCCACCACTATTTCATGCAAATTTTCATGCAGGCCGATGCCGCAAATCGCATCCACGATGACATCAGGGTGTTCAAGATCCTCTTTCTTTGCAAAAAGACGCATGTCTATTTTTGCTTGTAGGCAGCCTTCATACGCTTCTTTCGCATGATTTTTTAAATGCAGAGCATCACCCACCTGCCAAATGGTCACCCGTATGCCGCGTTCATGCGCTAATTGTGCAAGCACATACCCATCACCACCATTGTTTCCGCTGCCACAAAAAATGGCGATCTTTTGCGCCTGCGGCCACCGTCGTTGCAGAAAATCAAAAGCAGTTTTACCCGCACGCTGCATCATCACTTGCGGTGTAATGCCAAAGCGCTCGGCGGCAAGACGCTCACACTCTCTGATTTGCTGTGTTTGATAAATGGGTGACTTAATTGGATGCATTGCTTCCCCCTGCCCTGCTTAATAAAGAAAACATGATTAATATACTAATAATCACCGCCAAAGACACACCCGTTGAAATAGTCATCCAAGGCTCGATCATCATCTTGGAACCAATAAAAACAAGTATCAACGCAATACCAAATTTTAACAAACGGAAGCGCACTACCATACCAGACAGCACAAAATACAATGCGCGCAAACCCAAAATAGCGAATATATTCGATGCCCAAATAATGAATGGATCCGTGGTAATAGCAAAAATGGCTGGAATGCTATCCATTGCAAATATCACATCACTGAACTCAACGAATAGGAGCGCAAGAAACAAAGGTGTAGCATAAACAAGGCTATTTTTTTTGATAAAAAAATGGTGGTCATGCAGCTCAGGGCTAATGCGAAAGAGGCGTTTAACTAATTTAAAGATAATCGAATCGTTCAGTGATTTTTCTTTTTCTTTGGTACAAATAATTTTAACACCCGTTAATAATAAAAATGCGCCCAGCACATATAAAAGCCAATGAAATTGCGTAACGAGCCACACACCCAGCAAAATGAATAAAAGGCGCATGATAATCGCACCCCATATCCCAAAGCTAAACACGCGTTGTTGATATTTAATGGGAATATGCAATGTTTGAAAAACCAGATAAAAAGCAAAGAGATTATCGACAGATAACGATTTTTCAATAAGATAACCAGAAAAAAACTCCAAGGCTTTTATATTGGCAAATACGCTGCTATTGGTATTGAGATAAACATAACACCATAACAAGCCATTAAAGATCAGCGCACTGCTTATCCAAATCGAGGTCCAGATAAGTGCCGCCCGCATCGATTGATGCGGACGAGCATATTTATTACTGAGTAAGAATGTATCTGCACTTAAGGCAAAAACCACAAACAGCGTGAATCCAAACCATACCCATCCATTGGCAATCCCAGTCATCCTTTTGACGTGTTATTTAAACAACGCCCCCCAAACTAAAACCTACCATCAGCGTAGCAAAAGCAATGAGAACTGCCAGTAAAATTTTTCCACCCCACATTTGATAGCTGCCTGCTTCCAAGGCTAAGGTGCGACTAATGGCACTATAGCGACCACGCCATGCCATTAAAGCCGGCAATAAGACCATCAAGATAATGCAACTAATACCTGCGTATTGAAGAGCGCGTAAAAAAGCATCTGGATAAAAGAGCACAATCAACACAGGTGGTAAAAAGGTCGCGCTCATTACCAACACATTTCCTTTCCCCTTTTTGGCAACACGAAACCCGTCTGACAAAAAGTCAGTCAAGCACAGTGAAATACTTAAAAATGAGGTGGTCATGCTGATAGACGTGAAAAACTTAGCCAGGCTATTCACGTTGTCTCTCTTTAAAATAGAGCCGAGCGCTGTCAACAAATCACTGTTTGAGCTAGCAGAATGCATCATGTCTTTCAAGCCGCCCTTTCCTTCAAAGGGAATCACGCCCAAAATCACCAAGTCCCACGCGATATAACAAAGAAGCGGAATAAACATACCGATAAAAATCGCTTTGCGTAATGATTTCACATCTTCGCCAAAATAAGAACGCAAGCTAGGAATAATCATCAAACTACCAAAAGCAACAGCCGTCACTGTGATGCTAGCGGATGAAATAGAGTGCTTAAAGCCCTCGCCTATCAATACATTCGATGATACGTAGGGAACAATAAAAAGAACCAATAATAAAAACGCGCCCATCTTTCCAAACATCAGTCCGCGATTCACAAAATCCACTGAACGGATGCCGAAAAACACGATGATGCCAAATAAAACAGTAAAGAGTATAGAAGCGCTAGCAAGCGAAATATTCAATCCCGTCGATAACAATAAATAATGAAATAAATCACCACCACCTGCGACATAAGCGCATAAGATGGAATAAAGCAAAAACAAATAAACACACCAAGCAACCACTTGCCCGTATTTACCGAGTGTCGCACCTGCCATGGAAATCAAGTTCGTGTTAGGAGGCAGCCATAAATTCACTTCAAGAAAAACGAACGCACAGGTGGTCATTAAAGCCCACGCACCCACCAATAAGCCCATCGATCCCCAAAATCCCATTTGTGCGGTAGCAACCGGCAGCGCCAAAATACCTGCGCCAATGGTGGTACCCACAACCAGTAAAATGCCGCCTAATAATTTTGAGTTCATTGTCTACTCCCCTTAACCATGTCCATTTATGATACAGACCTATTGTTAACACCGTCTTAAAAGCTCACCTTTTTGTTGTAACTGATTGATATATTTAGAAATATAAAGTATGAGTTAGCCCCAACAGGGCATGACGATAACACACATTGAGGTAGAAATAGGCAGCCCCCAGCGGGCGCTGAGTGAGAGGTGGGCAATAATCGTTGAAACCTTGGATAATTTCATAGGTCATCGATACTATAAAATTATTAGTTGGCTGTCAAACAGGCAATGGAACCGTTCATCCAAACTTACTCAAATCTATCCATAGATAGCTATGACGTTGGATTCCTGTTTCAACGCACCATGACTAGCAATAACAGATGTTATTGCCCCATCAGAGGATGCTCCGCAGGCTGACACGGTGGAACTCACCGCCAAATGTTCTAAATTCTTTGCCGCATTAATATCGCGATCGTGGCGAGTAAAACATATGCCGCATGTCCATTCGCGCTCAGATAATGAGAGACTTTTTATCTTCTCTCCGCAGTGAGAGCACGTTTTACTGCTCGCATACCAACGATTCGCAACAACCAATTTAACGCCGGCACTTGGTGCCTTGTATTCAAGCTGCCTACGAAATTCATGAAATCCCATATCTGCAATTGAACGAGACAATTTTCGATTTCTCATCATCCCTTTGACATGTAAATCTTCTATGCCAATGGTGTTGAAATCATTAACTAAACGCGTTGTTATCTTATGTTGTGCATCACAACGAATATTGCCTATACGATAATGTAAACGAGCCAATTTAAGTTTTGCTTTGTTACGATTATTTGACCCTTTTAGTTTACGTGATAAACGACGTGATAAGCGTCTTAATCTGCTCATCAATGCCTTCTGTGGTTTTGGACCGGTGATCGTTTCGCCTGTTGATAAAGTTGCAAAATGATGAAGACCCAAATCCACACCAACGGCCACTTGGTTTTCGTTTGCAATTGATGTGGCGGTCTTTTTCATCTCAACAGTAATACTCACAAACCATTTGTGCGCACAGCGTGAAATCGTCGCGGATACAATCTTACCAGTATACCGCAACGATTCACGCATACGCACCCAACCTAAATGCGGAATGCGTATGCGTGATTCGTTTACGGCAAATTGATCATTCGTTAAGGTGAAACGGTCATCCCGCCATTTTTTGCGAAATGTTGGATATTTTGCGCGTTTAGCAAAGAAATTCTTAAAGGCATCCCCTAACTGCATAATCGCCATTTGCGGCGCGTTTTTTGTAACTTCTAGCATCCAAGGGAATTCTGTACGTTTAATACTGTTTAATTGTCGTCGTAAGGCTGCTTCTGTTGGGTGACCACCTGCTTGATATTGCTTTTGCCATTCATCAAGCGCCCAATTGTAAGCTTTACGTGCAGCACCGCTCGCTTTCGCAAAATACGTGGCTTGTTTGTTATTAATTCGTAATTCAATTTTATGTGCCCGCAACATCATCAATGACGCTCTTCATTCCATCTAGTAATTTTTGATTCTTCCGCGAACGGCCCCCATAGAGCCGGGCTGAAAAAACCGTAATAATTTCCAAAACATCTTTTGCTAATTCTTCCTCAAATTTTGTTTCAGAGCCAGCATTAATTATTACTACTTCAACTTCACGTGCTTCGCATAATGCAAAAACCAGTTCGGCACCGAAACGCAATAATCGATCCTTGTGAGTTAATACTAATCGCCCAACATCACCCTCGAGTATCGCATTAAGCAGCTTTTTTAATCCTTTCTTATAATAATTCATGCCGCTGCCAAGATCTGTAACAAGTTCAAACTTCCATCCATGCGACGCGCAATACATTTCTAACACTTTCTTTTGTCGATCGAGATCAGCTTTTTGATCATGGCTAGATACACGCGCATAGGCAATCGTTTTACGATCACGCGCTGCGTGTTTTGATTTTGAATTATTGAATTGCGACAAGCGATACAATCGATGGCCGCCTTCCGTGCGATGCGATTTGATTTTGCCAATTCTTTCCCATCTTCGGAGTGTGCTAGGCGACACTCCAAGTAATTGCGATGCAGGTCCAATACGGTATAATTTATCCATATCGGCAAGTTTACACAGATTTAGATATATTTCAACTAGCAGTTAATGAACCCTCAATTCAACTACCTATGATCTCAAATTCCACTTCAATATTACTACGTGTGGCATGTGAATATGGGCAGATTTTCTCATGGGCTTCTTTTACAAAAGCAGAAAGATCGGCCTGAGACAAGCTCTTGTCCTCGACTCGCATTTTGACAGCTAGTGCAAAACCAACGGGTTCACGTTTTCCAATTGACACGCTACATTCAACCGTTACTTTTGAGGCATCTTTTTTATGTTGTTTAGCAACAAAATCTATCGCACCGCCAAAGCAAGCTGCATACCCCGTCGCAAACAAATGTTCGGGCGTAACAGTATGAGGTTTTCCTGGACCACCCATATCCTTGGGAACAGATAGTTCAACTTTCACTTCTTTGTCAGTTGTCTCACAATGTCCATTGCGTCCACCAATAGCTGTTGCTGTAATTGTAAAAAGCGGTTTAATTTTATCCATAATATTCCCTTATTCATTCGATTTAATAAATTGCACAGCACGGTATCAGATAGGTCGTTCTATTGCAATTGCTGGCGCTGATTATGGTTGATAGCAGGCTCGACTAACCTATTGATTAATAATACTAATATTTTATGTATAATTAATTATATACGTAGAACATGTATAATCACATATTACGTAGTATTTACAATGAAAATAAAAATACGTAAAATATGGTTATACATATTTTGAGTATTTATTATATGCCGATCACTAAGCCGGTTTTTATTGGACGAAAAGAAGAATTAAGTGAGCTCCATCGACAAACCAGGAAAAGTATTGCCAGTTTAATTATAATCAAAGGTCGGCGTCGTATTGGTAAAAGTAGATTAGTTGAAGAATTTGCTAAAGATTATTTATTTTATGAATTCTCAGGATTAGTCCCAACAGAGAAGACAGCTAAGCAAACTCAGATAAATGAATTTGCAACTCAATTTGGACTAGTTTTCAATATTCCAAGCCCAACGGTTGATGATTGGAACAATCTTTTTTTACTTCTAGCGCAGCATACCAAAAAAGGCAGGGTTGTTATCTTACTAGATGAAATTTCGTGGATGGGAAGCGAGGACCCAGATTTTTTAGGGAAACTAAAAAATGCTTGGGATTTACATTTTAAAAGAAACCCAAAATTACTTCTTATTATTTGCGGTTCATCATCCGCATGGATTGATAAGAATATTTTATCAAATACAGCATTTATGGGGAGAATATCTTATTCAATAACATTAGAAGAATTACCCTTATCGGATTGCCATGCTTTTTGGGTAGGAACTAAGAATCAATTTTCTAGTTATGATAAATTTAAAATCCTTTCTATTACAGGCGGTATTCCACGATATTTAGAGGAAATTCAGCCTCAGTATTCGGCAGAAGAAAATATTCGTTATCTTTGCTTTAAAAGAGGCGGCCTATTAACTCAAGAGTTTAGAGATATTTTTTCAGATTTATTTGGCAAGAGAAGCGAAAAATATAAACAAATTATTCGATTATTGGTTCAAGGCAGTCTTGAATACAGTGAAATCTGTGAAAAATTAGCTGTTGGGAAATCTGGTCTTATTAGTGAATACTTAAATGATCTAGTGATGTCAGGATTTATCAGTCGCGATAACACTTGGAATCCCAAAACTGGTATAACAGCGCCTTTATTATTTAAGTATCGTTTGCGGGACAATTATCTGCGTTTTTATTTGAAATACATCGAAAATAAATTGCCAGAAATTGATCGAAATGTCTTCCAACTTAAATCATTGGGTTCATTGCCTGGTTGGGCAACTATTATGGGATTACAATTTGAAAATCTTGTTTTGAATAATCGGCAATTTATTCATCAATGCCTGAAATTATCTGCAGGTGATATTGTCGTTGAAAACCCATATTTTCAGCATCCCAAGAGCCGTCAACCTGGATGTCAAATTGATTATATGATTCAGACTAGAACTAACGTGCTTTATGTTTGTGAAATTAAATTTTCACGTAATGAACTTAAAAAAGACATTATTAAAGAGGTTAAAAATAAAATGTCTCTTCTATCAATTCCTAGGGGCATGTCATTTTGCCCCGTCTTGATTCATGTCAATGGTGTGAGCGATGGTGTTATTGATGAAGATTATTTCACTGAAATCATCGATTTTGGCAATATTTTAAAATAAGTTATCTCACAAGTTTACACAGATTTGGGTATATTTCAGCTAGCTGTTAACAAACCCCTGGTTTTTTTGCAGGGGTGGGTTATTGATTGGGATGATAGGTGTGTTAGAAACGCCAAAAACACCATGCATACCTGGTTGAACGAGAGGGGGCTCACAGAGTTTATTGATATTAGAATCGGGAAATATTCCAGAGACTTTCTTATCAATGAGGCTGGTTAACAC
>JABDBV010000019.1 GCA_013288395.1 Gammaproteobacteria bacterium
TTATCGTTATAGGCTTTGTAAAGTGCAAGTAGAAATAGCTCTGGATCAATGTAATCATCTAACCTCACTGCCTTCTTTGGGAGCAGTATGTTAAACAATGCTTCCAGAGCGCTGTCTGTTTTCGCACTTAACGCACCATTCATGGGTGCACCAGCGTTGCCAGGAATTCCGTGTGGAAAGCTTTCTTCTTTGAATGCTTCAATCAATGATTGCGCATAGGCGGCATAATCTTCTGGAATAACAATTTCATCCTCATTTTGTGCATTCTTTTTTGTTTCATAAAAGACAAAAGCAGATAAGGCTTCTGTTTTCGCTTTTATAACATCCTCAGTTTGCTCAAGTTTATCGTAATAAGGCAGCAGCAGTTCGATCATTTTAATTTGTTTACGCTTCACTGCCATCGTAAGTGCACTTTCTGCATAAAATTTCTGCCAAGTGAGTTTGCTCTCAATCACGAAGTTTTTATCTGGTTGTCCTGATATTAAGTCTGGTTCCGCGTCTAAACATTTTTTTACTGTCTCGATATCATCATCTATCACTGCTTGCAGAAAGATGGCAAAGGTCACGCGATTGGCTATCTCGATGGCGGCTCGTACTTGACTGGGCGCATCGGATGAAATTGAAAAAATATCAGCAGAAAAAAGGCCATTTGCTTTCAAGTAATCCGATTGGGATTTTTTGAGCACATCAAACGCCCTGTCATTTAGTTTAGGAATATGTCTGTTGACCGCCATATCTGCCTCGTTTTGATGAATGATTATTATGTTATTATGGAACTGTATAGTTTATATACTATCTAGGCAAAATGCAAGCCTAGGCAGGGAGTTTTAGTTAATTGATTTTTATGGTTTTTTTACAAGAATTCGAGCCGATCCGTCAGAGCCTGGACACGCTTTATGTGTCCGGGATGGTGCATATAGCGAAACCACTACCCTGGACACAAAAAGCGTGTCCAGGCTACTCTCTGTCTCGATTTAGCGATCGTTGCTAACTGACTTAAGGCTTATTAAAAAAACCTTTTTCATCCAATTTTTTGCAAATGCTCGGATTAAGCTGAGCTAAAGCTCGAATACCAGGATTATCAGGGCTTGTAACCACAGTACTGCTATAAGAGAAATTAACCACGCTAGAAAGGAGAAGGCTCAGTAGTTAGGATTGTGAACACATGCGAGCTTCTAAAGCGCTGAAATTCTTCACCCACCTTACTACACAGCCTTCTCCCCTTGTGGGAGAAGGTGCCCAAAGGGCGGATGAGGGGAAATTTACTAGCATACACACCCTGTTAATGATAAAATTTCAACCACTTTTGAGTATTTATTGCCTAAATAATAACAACCCGCGAAAGAACGAAAGATGCAGAAATCAAATCAAACATTGCTGATAAATAATCGCTTATTAGCTGTTTTATGCCTCGGATTTTCCTCCGGGTTGCCGCTTGTGCTTATCGGATCAACGCTGCAAGCTTGGTTCACTGAGGCGCATATTAATCTAGTGACGATAGGCGCGCTTTCCCTGTTGGGTATTCCTTATACACTGAAGTTTTTGTGGGCGCCTATCATGGATCAATACGGCTTATCGCGGTTTGGAAAGCGCCGCGGTTGGATTATGGCGACGCAATTGGGGCTGGCGGTTTTGTTGCTCGGATTGGCACACATGGATCCGAGCACCGAAGTCACTGCGATGGCTGTGGTTGCTTTCATCATTGCGTTTTTTTCTGCCTCTCAAGATATTGCAGTGGATGCATACCGAACCGATGTGCTGCATTCAACGGAGCGAGGCTTGGGCGCTGCTTATTATATTTTTGCATATAGAGTCGCATTATTGTTATCTGGCGGTTTAGCGTTAGTGTCTGCCGATTATTTAGGATGGAAAATAACGTATGAAATAATGGCGGTGCTTATCTTGCTTTCAATGCTGCCTGCTTACTTTGCGCCGCAGGTGGAGGAAATAGTGCCTGCTTCGCCTAATATTTTTAACACGATCCGCTCGTCATTGACTGATTTGCTGAGTAAGGAAAGAATTGTATTACTGTTGTTGTTAATTGTGTTTTATAAATTTGGTGATGCATTGGCGCTGTCTTTGATGACTAATTTTTTGTTACACGGATTAGGCTTTTCATTAACTGAAGTAGGGCTTGCTTACAAAGTTGTTAGTTTTGTCGCCACCATATTGGGTGCATTTGTGGGCGGTTTATTTCTTACGCGTTGGACTATTTTTCGCGCGTTATTATGGTTTGGTCTCGCACAAGCTTTTTCAAACTTGATGTTTATGCTGCTCGCTGCTGTTGGAAAAAACTTTTTATTGATGGCGACTGCTATTTTTGTGGAGAATTTTTGCAGTGGTTTAAGCACGGCGGCGTTGATGGCATTCTTGATGTCACTTTGCAATCACCGTTATACCGCTAGTCAATATGCATTGTTGTCCGCGATCGCATCGCTCGGCCGCGTTTTTCTTGGACCGTTGGCGGGATGGATGGTGGAAAATATTGGCTGGGTACAGTTTTATGCCTGGTCGTTTGTTTTATGTTTTCCTGGCATTATTTTTTTATTGTTATTGAAAGAAAAGGTATCGTCTTATGTCGCTGCGACTGCTGAATAAATTCACTAGCGTGGTGTTGTCAATCGCACTGTTGATAAGCGTGCTTTTAGGCAACGCCTATGCAGGAAAGCCTACGCTTGCAGACGAAGTGGACATAGACCGTATTCAGTTGGTGACGCAGCAAATTACTTTGTTAAAAAGCCGTCTTAATCAAGGTGAAGTGGAATTCAAACAATTGCAAGCGAAGCTTGATGAGGATATTTCTCCTTTAGTGCTCGAGAAGGCAAGTAAAAATTTACTGGATAAGGCGGCGTTGGATATTTCGGTCACTAAGTCTAATTTAGATGGGATTAATATTGAACTGGCCGATTCACGCCAAACCATTACTTGGTTAGAGAAAAATATTCAAGAAATTGAAAATCATTTGAATGTCTTGAATATTTTTGGCGTGAAAATTTCACACAATGAAGTGGTGAATAGCGAATCGCTACGCTCTAATTTGCATTATCAACAGCGCTTGCTGCAGTTAGAAAAAATTCGGTTAAAATCCTTACAAGCATTGCAAGCGGTTTCTAAAAATTTATTATCACTTAAGAAAGACAAACAGAATCGTTTGAATACCATTTTAAATTCACGAAAAATTTTGCATTTAAAGCAGCAACAGATGCATGAGGAATTAGCATTTCAACGCGAACAAAATCAATGGTTGCTGCAATTGAACGGTTTGTATGCGCGCATTGCAAAAATTGACCCCGCACAGTCAAAATCGCTTTATACGTCGTTAGAGCGTGATATTTTTTATACGAATGAAAGCGCTAATTTTGCTTATACGCAATCATTGGTTGCGCGTTACACTGACCAAATTCAACAAATGAAATTGGCTATTTCGCGTGATAATTCTATTAGCTTATTGAATGACATTGGCGATCAGGTGATGTTGCTTGCAAAACAAGTTAATCGATTGGATGAGGTGATACAGTCTCGTGTTTCCGTCATGCGTAGGCATATTACTTATTTGTCGCCGAAATTAAGTAAAGACCCAGGTCTGACAAGTTATATTGCACGATTAACGTCGCTTGAAACGCGTTACAAAGCATCGGACATCATTCTGACTGATCTTAGTAAAAATTTGGCGACATTTAGAGTGACGGTTGATCGCGCATTGCAAACTGAATTGTCATCTAGGCAGGGTTTGCCAAATTTGGGTATGAAAACCTTGGTCAATCTTGGAAAGGAAATGTTGCTGATTCCTGGGCTTTCATATCAAGTAGTTAAGAGTTTATATCTCCATGTTATTTATGCGCTGCATGCAACCTCTGTTTTGTGGTGGAGCTTGTTTGCTGTCTTGGAGTTGGCGTGGGTGAGTTTATTTGTATTTTTTGGCAGATGGTTGACGCGGTTACAGAATCGTCCTTCTAGTTGGCACGACCAAATCAATTCAAAATGGCTAAGTTCACAATGTTTGCGGCGTAATTTGATTGATTTAGCATTGATCGGCAATGTACTAGGCGCATTGTTTGTGCTGGGCATTCCTAATCAATATTTTATGTTCATCATTTATTTTTCGTTCGTGTGGCTTGCTTTCAAAAGCATTATTACGGTTGCCAAAATATGCTTGGTGGAGACCACGCATGATACAGGCCATGACATGCTTTTATATAGCCGTTTAAAATGGTTTATTTTAGCGGGTGGCGTGATTACGGCGCTGACGGTGTTTCTACATCAATTGCCGTTGATTTATGAAATTAAAGCTATTTTTAACCAATTATTTTTATTGTTAATGATGATGGTCTCGCTTTTATTGTTGCGCTCATGGCATGTCGTGCCCAATTTGATTCTGTCAGGCGCTGAAAATCGTCACCCCTATTTGCAAAAAAGTATTCGTTTAATTTGGGTATTAATTCCTATTTTGATGTTTGGTAACTCTGCCATTGGGTTGTTGGGTTTTGTAAATTTGATTATGACCGTATCGTGGTATGAAGGTGTCTTTTTGTTAGTGTTGATTGGTTATCTCGTTTTGAGGGGGTTATTGTCGGATGGGATGGAGCAAGTATCGCGTTTAACGATTCAGTATGTGCATAATGGTTGGTTATTAACCGAAGCGTTTTTAAAACCCATCGATAAGTTGCTTCGAATGGCGCTCTTATTAACGTCGGGTGCTGTATTATTTTTGTTGTACGGCTGGGATCAGCAATCACCTATTGTTGAGCGTTTAACGCGGTTATTGCATTACCATTTGGTGCATGCGTTAAACACGACATTCACGCCGCTTAATATTATTGAATTATTTATCATGGTGTCGGTTTTTTATTGGACGGCAAAATGGACGCGTGAATTTGTGTATCGCATGTTAACGTCACGCACGTCTGATATGGGTATTCGTAACAGCATTGCCATATTAAGCCAATACAGTGTGGTCTTGTTAGGTGGTTTTATCTGCTTGCGGGTAATGGGTATTGATTTAAGCGCGCTCGCATTTGTGGCAAGCATGTTTGCATTCGGTATTGGCTTTGGTCTACGAGATTTGGCAAATAATTTTGTCTGTGGTTTTTTAATTTTATTGGAACGTCCTTTGCGTGTAGGTGACATTGTGAATATTAATGGCATTGAAGGGGAGGTGACCAATATCGGTAGCCGCGCTGTGACTGTTAAAACATGGGATTTTATGGAATTAGTTGTGCCGAATGCTGAAATATTTAATAAATCATTCACCAACTGGACAGCTAAAGACAATATTGTGCGTTCGGTTGTTACCATCAAAATCAGTCGTTATGATAATCCGCATGCTGTATGCACTATTATCCAGCAAGTCTTAGGCTTGCAAAAGGATGTGTTAAAAGATCCACCTGCTGAGGTATTCTTAAAAGACATGAGTGACACACTCATGGAATTTGAAGTGCGTTATTTTGTGAATATCCGACAAGTGAAATCCAGAGTCAGTGTGATTTCCTCCTTCCTCATGAACATTTGGGATGAATTCGCAGCGCACGGTATTAAACCACCTTATCCGCAACAAGAAATTTTTATCCGCAACGAAACGCCTGCGCAACTGACTAACATACAGGCTTTGAATCAGAGTTAACTCGGCAGTACGGCCATGTCTTTGGTGAGCAATTGACTGTCCTCTTTTCTACCTAACTTTTTGATAATTAAGGAGTGGTATAATGGTAACTTATATGTTACCATTTAATTATGATAGCAATAAAACAATATATTAATACGGGAGGACAATCTCTTTTTGATAAATGGTTTTTAGAGTTAAATAGCGTAGCAGCAGCCAAGGTAACCAAAGCAATATACAAGCTTGAGCTTGGCAATTTTTCAACTGTTGAGAGTGTTGGTAATGGAGTTTATGAGCAGAAAATCGATTTTGGGCCGGGTTACAGAGTTTATTTTGGCAGTGATGGAAAACAAATTATTATTCTTCTTTGTGGCGACACAAAGAAAAGACAGTCTAATGATATCGTTCAAGCTAAAGAATATTGGCAAGATTATAAAAGACGAAAAAAATAGGAGATTTATATGCCATTAACTAAAGATTTTAAAACTACAGTCATGTTGCGTGCGCGTCACGATAAAGTTTTTTGCAATGCAATGTTAGCTGAGGCCATTAATGAACTATTAACTGGCGATGTTGATCTTGGTAAAGCGATACTTCGTGATTACATTAATGCAGCGATTTCTTTTGAACTTTTATCCGCGATGCTTGATAAGAACCCGAAGAGTTTAATGCGCATGCTTGGCCCAAAGGGTAATCCAACGAGCAAATCGCTTTTTGATATTTTTCATGCTATTCAGAAATTAAAAAAAATGAAAATTAATATTTCGTTTAGATAAAGTGCAGATTTTATTGTTATACATTTTAATTATAAACGCTACCATAAATCGCACGCGCTTCATTTTTATGATACGCCCAATAGCGATCGCCATAAGACCAATGCCAGTATTCAGTCGGGTAATTAACGAAATCAACTTTCTCTAATACAGAGCTCATGAGGCTTCTATTTTTTTGTGCTTCATCAGAAATAAAAGTAGAGGCGGTTAAAGACAACGATCCATCGTTGTCTTCTTGCCAATCTTTAGGATGAATGCCCATATCTAATGATTCACCTTTGTCGTTAATCAAATAAACATCGATGGCGCCACCCGTGGAGTGGGGCGGTATGTTGTTTGTTCCATCTTGATTGATGATGGGAGATATAATTTTGGTGGCTTCTGTGAAAATGTCATCAGGTGACCAATGAGGATATTCTTTTCTGACTATTTCTAAACGTGTATTAAAAAGTATTTTTTGTAATGACAAACTTCGATAGCCTTCGTATAAACAGAAATAGATTCCTTTAGGCAGCAGCGTTTGTGCTAGCATTAACTTTTCATAGACTGTTTTTCTTATTTTTGTGTAATCTCTATTGTTAGGAATTTCGGGTGAAGGGCCAATCGCAATGGCTGTTTGGTTTGTTAAGTCGATCATAGGCTCATTGTTATCAATGATATCAACGGCTAGTATTGCTGGGTCTGCGATCAGGATAATATTAGTAGGTAAACCAAAGGCATTCATTTTATTCATATCAAGATCTTCTGAAAAGCGATAACACGCGCCTGCATGGCATCTTCATCTGTTTTGACGTTAATCAAGCCATCGCCACCTATAGAAGCTGCGAGTTTTTTCATCATGGTATTCAGGGTGACATTTTGCCGTTCGGTGCCAAATAAATTGAATTTAGAGACGGTGGCGACTCCAATGATTCGGTAAGGGACATGAGGGGATTGATCATTCCTATAAAGAGCGACTTGTAGGGGGTTTTTGGCTGGGTAGGTTTCGTTAGTGATAGCAACGATAGTTTGGCGTTGGATGAAATTACTAGCAACTTGGGTGGGATTTTGTGCTTTATTAGCGCAGCTGGTGATAAGCAAAGCGATGGTGATAGAGGTTATAAATAGCGCTAACGTTCTCATAGCTTTATCCCTTGCGTTATTGTTCCCTTCGTTGATCCTATTGGATTAAGTTGTTAAAGACAAGGGTGAGTCATTGCTTTGTCATTTCCCACTTATGCGGCATAATTCATTTATTAATAAATAAAGTAGAGCTGTTACGATTATGACTGATATGTTTGAGATCGTTCGCCATGATTTATTGGATCCAGCCGGACTGACTGATAGCCAACTGCATAAGATATTGCATCAACTCGCAGGTCCTCATGTGGATTATGCCGATTTATATTTTCAATCCGCTTACTCTGAGTCGTGGGTGTTGGAAGATGGCATTATCAAAGGCGGCAGCTTTGATATAGACCGTGGTGTGGGTGTGCGTGCCATGAGTGGAGAGAAAACGGGCTTTGCTTATGCGGATGACATCATGATGCCAGCCCTTTTACAAGCAGCAAACGCTGCGCGCAGCATTTCAAAACAAGGTGGTGAACAAGTGATAAAAGCCTGGCATGAACTTCCCGGGCATCGTTTGTATCAACCCACTAACCCGTTGCACACCTTGAGTGAAGCTGAAAAAGTGTCCTTGTTGCATCGCGTTGATCAATACGTACGACAAAAAGATAGTCGCGTCATTCAAGTATCAGTCAGTTTGGCGGGTGAATATGAAACCATGTTGGTAATGGCAAGCGATGGACACATGGCGGCGGATGTGCGGCCGCTGGTACGGTTTAATATTAGTTTGATTGTCGAACAAAATGGCCGCAGAGAGTCTGGCTATGCTGGAGGCGGTGGACGTTTTGGTTATCAGTATTTTGTGACCGGAAACACTGTTTTTGATTATGCGGATGAAGCATTACGTCAAGCATTGGTTAATCTGGAAGCGGTGGATGCGCCGGCCGGTCCCATGCCTGTGGTGTTAGGGCCAGGTTGGCCAGGTGTGTTATTACATGAAGCGGTGGGGCATGGCTTGGAAGGTGACTTTAATCGCAAAGGTATTTCAGCTTACAGCGGACGCTTGGGCGAGCGTGTGGCTAGTGAATTATGCACCATCGTTGATAATGGCACGCTGCCCGATCGCCGTGGTTCGTTGAATGTGGATGATGAAGGAACGCCTACACAAAACAATGTGTTAATCGAAAATGGTATCTTAAAAAATTATATGATGGATAAGCGTAACGCACGTTTGATGGGCGTGTCATCGAGCGGTAATGGTCGGCGTGAATCGTATGCGCATTTACCACTTCCGCGTATGACAAATACTTATATGCTGGCGGGCAAATCAGATCCCAATGAGATTATCGCATCAGTGAAAAAAGGTTTATACGCCGTGAATTTTGGTGGCGGCCAGGTAGATATTACGTCTGGTAAGTTTGTTTTTTCCGCAAGCGAAGCTTACCTGATCGAAAATGGTAAAATCGGCGCGCCCGTCAAAGGCGCTACCTTAATTGGTAATGGTCCGGAGGTGTTGAACAAAGTATCCATGGTTGGCAATGATTTGAAACTGGATTCGGGCGTGGGCGTGTGTGGTAAGGATGGACAAAGCGTGCCGGTAGGCGTCGGACAGCCCACGTTGCGGGTAGATGAATTAACCGTTGGCGGAACGAGATCACATAATGAATGACATTGAAAGAAACGTATTTGATACAGCTAAAATACAGGCTATTTCCAAAGAAATTTTAGATGAAGCTAAACGTCAGGGTGCGACGCAAGCGGAAGTGAGTATTGCGCTAAACAAAGGTTTTTCCGTGTCTGCGCATGATGGTCAGGTGGAAACAGTCGAATATAACCAAGATAAAGTGGTGGATATAAAAGTATATGTGGGCAAGCGCTCGGGCGCTGCTAGTCTGTCAGATTTGCGGCCTGAAGCAGTAAAAGCGGCAGTCGAAGCGGCTTGTCATATCGCTAAATTTACGGGTGAAGATCCGTGTTCAGGTTTGGCGGACAAAGAAGAACTAGGTTTTGATTATCCACAGCTCGCGTTATCTTTTCCGTGGGCTATTTCTGTAGAAAAAGCCATTGAACTGGCTTGCCAATGTGAGCGTGAAGCAGTGGCGATGGATAAGCGCATCATGAGTGCGGAAGAAGCGACAGTCGCTACCGCAGATACTTGGAATTTATATGCGAATAGCCATGGTTTTATCGGACATTTTCCTTATACGCGTCATGATATCAGTTGTGTGCTAGTCGCAAAACAAGGTGTAGAGATGCAGCGAGATTACAGTTATACAGTATCTGCGGACCCTGCACTGTTGGAATCAGTTTCGCACGTGGCTAAACAAGCGGTGGAGCGTACGGTGCAGCGTTTAGGTGCGAGACAACTGCGCACAATGAAAACGCCGGTAATCTTTGCGGCGGAAGAAGCGCGCGGATTGTTTGGTCATCTTACTGCAGCAATTGCTGGTAGTAGTTTATATCGTAAATCTTCTTTTTTAGTGGACCATTTAGGAAAACAAATTTTTCCCGCGTTCATGCACATAGAAGAGCAACCACATTTACTACATGCTTTAGGCAGTGCGCCATTTGATAATGATGGTGTGGCGACACGTGCAAATGTGTTTGTTGAGAATGGATTATTGCAAAGTTATATTTTAGGCGTTTATTCAGCGCGACAATTAGGCATGAAAACCACAGGTAATGCGGGTGGTGTGCATAATTTAACAATTCGATCGGGCAATAAGAATTTATCTGCCTTATTAAAAACAATGGGCACGGGTTTGCTGATTACCGAAATGATGGGGAATGGTGTCAACATCGTTACGGGTGATTATTCCCGTGGTGTAGGCGGTTTCTGGGTGGAGAATGGTGAGATTCAATATCCGGTGCATGAAATTACCGTGGCGGGAAAACTGCAGGATATGTATGCGCGTATTGCTGAGGTGGGGAATGATGTGGATGTTAGAGGCAATATTCGGACGGGTTCGGTTTTAATTGAGGAGATGATGGTGGCGGGGTCTTAGGTTGTGCGCTCTTGGCTTTTTTCCCTCACCCCAACCCTCTCCCGCAACCACTTTCAGTTTTTTTCCAAACACCGAGGGCGGGAGAGGGGGACGTTGAAATCACCTTTTGTGTTTTTTCCAATTTCCGAGGGCAAGGGGTGCGTTGAAATCACCATTTGTGTTTTTTCCAATTTCCGAGAACGAAAAAGTGAGCATATCTCTGCAGAGAAAAACACAAAAGGTGATTTCAACGTCCCCCTCTCCCGCCCTCGGTGTTTGGAAAAAAACTGAAGGTGGTTGCGGGAGAGGGTTGGGGTGAGGGAAAAGAGGCAAGAGCGCAAAAAGACGTCTTAATCCTCCCCAAACTTATCATTCACTAATTTCTCAATCGCAGCGAAGGCTTGACCCTCATCTTCGCCAGTGAGAATCACTTCAACGACGTGATCTTTCTGCGCGCCTAGGGTGATAACGCTCATAATGCTTTTGCAATCGACATTACGTTCGCGGAAAACCAATTCAATTTTACAACCAAATTTTTTGGCGGTATCCACCAATTTAGCGGCGGCACGAGTGTGGATGCCCAGTTTATTTTGAATAGTCAGTGATTGTCGTATCATGATGGCTTCTTATCCGTGATGATCAGTGGCTTTATCTTTGTGTTTAGTAATTTGTGCTAATAATTTATCAACTAGCATTCCGATAGCCTTGTACATGTCATCGTCTTTGGCTGTGGCGTGAATTTCAGCGCCGCTTAGATGAACGGTTGCTTCAACGGTATGCGTGACATTCTCGATATGAAAAACAACATAAACATTTGAAATCGTATGATCTCGTTTCTCAAGTGAGCTTAATTTTTCAGTCGTAAACTCTTTGAGAGCAGGGGTGACTTCCATGTTTTGACCAGTAAAATGTAGTTTCATGTTAGATTCCTCTTTATAAATTAAACTCTTCACCTAAATAAACAGTACGCACTTCGGTATTTGAAAGAATAGCTTCAGGGTTGCCTTCGCAAATAATGTTACCCTGATTAACAATGTAGGCACGCTCGCAAATAGTCAGTGTGTCGCGTACATTGTGATCCGTAATTAAAATGCCAATTTTGCGTTTGCGTAAATAATTAATAATGCGCTTAACATCAAGCACTGAAATAGGATCAATGCCAGCAAACGGTTCATCCAATAAAATAAACTTAGGTTCCAACGCGAGCATCCTTGCGATTTCAGCACGACGTCTTTCGCCACCGGATAGGCTCATGCCTATGTTGTCACGAATATGTGTGATGCGAAACTCTTCTAATAATTGATCCAGCATCAAACTGCGCGCAGATTTGCTTAAATCATTCCGCAATTCAAGTATAGCCATAATGTTTTCTGCAACAGTGAGTTTACGGAAAATAGAAGCTTCTTGCGGCAGATAACTCATTCCCAGTTGAGCCCGCGTATGCACGGGCAAGTGCGTGATATCTTGATCGTCTAGCCAAATGCTGCCCTCGTCGGTAGGAATTAATCCGACCATCATATAAAATAACGTGGTTTTGCCAGCGCCATTCGGTCCAAGCAGTCCAACGACTTCGCCGCGTTGAATGTGCAGCGTCACATCTTTAACGACTTCGCGTGATTTAAAATTTTTATTTAAGTGTTCTGCGCGTAATGTATCTTTCATAATGGTTATCTACGTTAGTCTGTATCTGGATTATAGAGAAGCACAGCTCGGCTGTCAGTTAACTCAGGAACGGTGATGGTTTGATCATTACTATTATAGTGTATAAGTTCGCCTTGAAAGCTATTTTCACCTTGCGTCAACGTGACCTTTTGCAGAAGGGTCACATTGGATTCGATAGGGTAAAATTTAATAATGTTCGCATAAGCATGCACAGGCGTGCCGTTACTATCGATGAGCGTCCAGTAATGGGCGGGTTCAGTGCTCCCATAAGCAATCGCTTCTTGGATTTTTCGTTCGGTATTACTTTTTGTGGTTAATCGATCAGCGGTGAGATGAGTGGAGCCTTGTATAACGTTAACATGACCTGTGTATTCATTCATGCCGGTTTTATAATTATACGACCAGGTATCCGATGAAATGCGCACGGGTTCTTTGCTGTCATTAGGAAGAGCAAACAGAACGGTGCTGCTAACGAGTGCCCACAATAACATGACGAGGTGATTAGCTCGGTACATATTCCCCCCGCGCGTCAGATAAAAGTTTAATATCACCGTTATTGATGTCAGCGTGCATGCCAGTACCTTTGACGACGACATTTGGTTGTATCAACGTGATGGGATCATTCGTCTCAGCAATTTGTGTGGTGGGATGTACAAGCAATGTTGTCGTTTTTATGACAGTGGCGGGATTGTTCAGATCCGCTGCGTGTTGAATTGTGACGTTTTCTTTAAAATAAACATGCTCAGTGCCATCAAAGGCTTCTGCTGTTTTAGCACTGATATACCAGGGTTGTGGCGATTTACGGTAAAGCGTTAATTGCGGCATGGTGAGCAGCGTTTTGTCGTCTTTTGAGTAATACATCATTTTGGGCGACACAATCTTCATTTTTGGCTTGCCTTGTTTATCATAAAGCACAGCTTCTACTTCTTCCATGTAAGCATCCGGCAACGTGGATGGCGTGATAGCGACAGGATCACTGTTGTGATAACGAAAAAAAGTAAGCCACGCGGCAAGCAGAACAGCACTAAGCGTTAACACAAGCAGCACCGGCGCACTGATTAAAACAGTGAACGGAAAGCGCGGGCTCGCTACGTGTTGTTTGTACGGCATTTAAAAAATGCCTGCATGAAGAATGTCGTGAATGTGGATAATGCCAACTGGATGACGTTTGTCATTGATGACGACTAAGGACGTAATTTTGTGTGTTTCCATGAGGTGAAGCGCTTCTGCTGCAAGAATGTCGCTGCCTATTGTTTTAGGATTTTTAGACATGACGTCGTTGATTTTGGTAGTACGAATATCAGATTCTTTGTCGAATGCACGGCGCACATCACCATCGGTAAAGATACCAGCTAATTCATTTTGATCGTTGATAATGGTGGTGATACCTAATTTTTTACGCGTCATTTCTACCAAGGCGTCTTTTAAGCTCACATGATGTGAAACAATGGGTATTTTATCTCCCGTGTGCATCAGGCCCTCAACTTTTAAAAGTAACCGCCGACCTAATAAACCACCAGGATGCGAAAGCGCAAAATCGTTTTCAGTGAATCCGCGATGTTCAAGTAAAGTCATTGCGAGGGCATCACCCATGACTAATGCGGCAGTGGTGCTTGATGTGGGGGCAAGGCCCAATGGACAAGCTTCTTTTTCAACGCTGACATCAATATTGACCGTAGCCGCTTTGGCGAGGGTGGAGTTCGGACGACCCGTGAGCGTGATTAACGGGATGCCTAGACGTTTAATGACGGGGAGGATTGAAATAATTTCCTCAGATTCGCCAGAGTTTGAAAGCGCGAGCACCACGTCTTTTTTGGTCAACATGCCAATGTCGCCATGCTTTGCTTCATTAGGGTGAATAAAAAAAGCGGGACTGCCGGTGCTGGCAAAGGTAGCAGCAATTTTTTTACTGATGTGACCGGATTTGCCTACACCCGTGACGGCAATACGGCCTTCGCAATCATGCAATAACTGGCAGGCCTTGGCGAATTGATGATCAATTCGAGAGGAGAGGTTTGCGATCATGCTTGCTTCGATATCAATGACGGAACGTCCAAGCTTGCATAGTTTTTCGATTTCCATTAACCGGCCCTATTTATTGACTTATTGTTAAGATGCAATATATTAACTGCCCTTTGCGCTGCTAACAAGGTGAATACGTAGCTTGACGAGGCTAGGGGAGGGGATTTGTCCTACTAGCTATTTTATGCCTCATTTGCGAAACTTAAGTAATGTCAGAAAATTTAGTTGAAATCAGCAAGATGTCTTTCCAACACGAAAACGGTCGCACTGTTTTTGAGAAGGTTGATATGGCAATTCCTCGTGGAAAAATCACTGCGGTGATGGGGCCAAGTGGCACCGGCAAGACCACCTTATTGCGACTGATAGGCGGCCAGCTGACGCCGAGCAGCGGCAAAATCGTGGTAGATGGCAGCCTTATTCATGACTTATCCCGCAAAGAGTTATATCAATTACGCAAACAAATGGGGATGCTATTCCAGTCTGGCGGCTTGTTTACTCACCTGGATGTGTATGAAAATGTGGCTTTCCCATTGCGTGAACATACAATTTTATCCGAATCCATGATTCACACCTTGGTGTTAATGAAGCTGCAAATGGTAGGGTTGCGCGGCGCTGCTCATTTAATGCCCAGCGAATTATCAGGTGGAATGGCAAGAAGGGTGGCCTTGGCGCGAGCCATAGGACTCGATCCCAAACTTATTATGTACGATGAACCTTTCACGGGTCAGGATCCTATTTCATTGGGTGTGTTGGTCAAGCTCATCCGAACCTTGAATGATGCGTTGGATCTCACTAGCATTATCGTGTCGCATGATGTGAAAGAAACAATGAGTATTGCTGATTATGTTTATATTATTTCTGACAAAAAAATTATTGGCCATGGTACTTCTGAAGACATACTCCGTAATCCTTCTGAACAGTTACAACAATTCATTCAAGGATTACCTGATGGGCCAGTGCCATTTCATTATCCTGCAACGCCCCTTGCAGATGATTTTTTAAAAGGAACGATGGATGATCGATAGACTTGCCCTTTTTGGGGCGTATGGAATTGAAAATCTGCGCGATTTGGGCAAAGCGGGCATTTTACTTTATCGCATTCTTTTTTATCCGCCCAATTTTCGCAAAGGCTTCCCATTGGTGGTGCAGCAAGTGTATGCAGAAGGTGTGTTATCCCTTTTGATTATTGTGGTATCCAGTTTGTTCATTGGTATGGTGTTGGCTTTGCAGGGTTACCATACCTTATCTAAATTTGGTGCGTCCCAAGAATTAGGTCCATTAGTGGCATTAAGTGTGGCGCGAGAATTGGGCCCCGTGGTCACCGCCATTTTATTTGCGGGTCGGGCAGGGTCTGCACTGACGGCAGAAATTGCCTTAATGAAAGCAACTGAACAATTATCCAGTATGGAAATGATGGCGGTTGACCCGATACGCCGTGTGATTTCTCCGCGTTTTTGGGGTGGTTTTATTTCCATGCCTTTGCTTACCATGATTTTTAACGCCACAGCCATTTATGGCGCGTATTTAGTGGGTGTGAAATGGTTGGGGTTGGATGCAGGTGTGTTTTGGTCAAACATGCGATCCTCCGTTGAGTTTCATGCAGACATTATGAATGGTATCTTGAAAAGCGTGGTGTTTGGTGTTGCGGTGACCTGGATTGCGGTGACACAAGGATATACCGCTCTGCCCACTTCTGCTGGCATTGCTAATGCAACCACACGTTCGGTTGTTTACTCATCGCTTGCCGTGCTTGGTCTTGATTTTGTTTTAACTGCTATGATGATAGGGAGTTGGTGATGCTATCTCAACGATTGATTGAAAGTCTGGTAGGATTATTTTTATTATTCGCCATTACTGCTTTGTCAGTGCTTGCGTTTAAAGTGAGTGGCTTAACCAGTTTATTTCCAGAAGACAGCTATGATGTTACCGCTAAATTTGATGATATTGGTGGTCTTAAAGTAAGATCGACAATCAAAATAGGTGGAGTGCAAATTGGCGAAGTGTCGAAAATTGCGCTTGATCCTGATTCGTTTAAAGCAATCGTTACCTTGCACATTCAAAAGCAATACAATGACATCCCGGATGATTCCTCGGCTGCTATTTTAACAGCGGGTTTGTTGGGCGATAATTATGTCGCGATCACGCCTATGTATAGCAAGACGGAGCTGAAAAGTGGTAGTCAAATTCTATTTACAAATTCGGCGATGGTGTTGGAAAAGTTGATCGGCCAATTTATTTATAAATTAGGGAACGGCGATAAATCTGACAAAACTAATAATAGTGGAGGCGTTAGCACACATGAAAATCAATAAACTGGTTCTTACTTATTTTATTTTTTGTATGGGTTGGCTGTTGCCAGTATCTCTTTATGCGCAATCCGCTGCTGTGCAAAGTGATCCGGTTGCCTTACTTCAATACATTGCAGATAACATGGTGTCACAATTAAAAGCGAACAAAGCTACCTTAAAAACAAAACCACAAATTGTTTATAAGCTTGCTTATGAATATGTGGTGCCTTATGCAGATTTAAACGAAATGTCAAAACGCGTATTGCCACGTGATACGTGGTTGCAAGCAACACCCGCACAACGTGATCGCTTTAAAAAGCAATTCACCACGTTATTAATCCGTACGTATGCGTCAGCGCTGACTTCATACCGCGACCAAACGGTGAAGTTTTACCCCTTACATGGTGGTGCTGAAGGGAATACTGTGCAAGTAAGCAGTGATATTGTTAGCCCAGATTCGCAGCCTATACATGTTACGTATCGTCTTTTACGCGCGGGCAATGTGTGGCGACTTTATGATATGTCTGTAGAAGGGGTTAGTTTAATTGAAAGTTTCCGTTCTCAATTTGCTGATATTTTAGCGCATGGAAACATGGATCAACTGATTGACCGCATGTCTGGTCATAACGTTCGAGGGTAAAGTACCATGCAAAAACAAGCAGATGTGACATATCTGAATAATGTGGTGATGGTCTCTGGTGACTTGAATTTTCAGAATGTCATGTCTTTACAACGCGCCTGCCTTGAACAAATCAAGCACCGCCCTGAATGGGTGTTTGATTTTTCACAAGTTAACTCAAGCGATAGTTCAGGACTGGCGTGGGTTATTGAGTGGATTAAGTTGGCAAAACAAGATAATAAGAAAATATCTTTTAAAGGCTTATCGAACGGGTTGATGGAAATTGCTAAAGCTGCGAGATTGGATACGATCATTCAGCCGTTTGTTGTAGGATAGCTTCGTCAGCAACAATCACAATGCCTTTAGTGGTTGTTCTGTCTTTATATATGTAAAAACCAAACACCGGTAATATCAAGCCAGCCATTCCTGCGCAGAAAATGATGATGTAATTGAGTTTGCTGCCAATGTTGATATTGCTTGGCGGGATAAAGCCGACGAATAAAGTGACGGCGCAACCCACTAAACCTAAGGCACACACGGTCCATAAACCCACTTTTTTACCTGGAATGCTGAATCCTTGATTAAGGTAATGGCTTTTGTTACGTAAGAAAATAGCTGAAATAAACATCATCACATACATGAGCATATAAAGCTGGGTGCTGAGCGTGCTTAGTAACCAATAAGAGCCATTGACGCTAGGCATTAATAATATGACTAAACAAATAAGACTGACGATGATTGCCTGAGTGATCAATAAATTTTGCGATACCCCATGTTTATTTTCTTGTTGAAAAAAGGAGGGTAAAAAGCCGTGTCTCGCTGCTTGAGCGATACCTTTTGCCGGTGAGACAATCCAGCTAATGCTGCCGCCTAAAGCACCGATGAGTAGCATGCCGGTTAAAACAGGTGTTAACCAACTTAAATGATAGGCCGATAAAAAATATGAAAACGATTGGATAGTGCCATTGACTAAATTAATTTGATTAGCAGGCACCACAAACGCAATGGCGAGAGATCCAAGCATCATAGTGATTAAAATAATGATGCTAGAAAATGCGAGTGCTTTAGGAAATGTTTTTTGCGGTTCATTGACATCTTTTACGTGAACGGTTGCAAGCTCCATCCCAGCAAACGACAACATGATGGCAGAGAGTGCAATCCAGTTATCCATGTGATGAAAATTAGGCAGAATGGTGCTGCTGGTTAAGTGTATTTGCAGTGGATTACCTAGTGCGAGCCACACAATTAATAAGACGATAATCAGAGCCATTGGAATAATCAAACCGGCAATCGCACAAAAACTGGTGAAAGCAGCAGAAACACGTATGCCTTTTAGGTTGACGAGCGTTAGCCCCCAAAAGATAGATAACACCATCGCAATCATGAAATATTTGTTTTGTGAGAGAGCGGGGTTAATTAAATAAGTGGCGGTACCGGCAATAAATAATACGAAAGTGGGAAACCACACCATGTTGTTAATCCACTGTAACCATACAGCTAAAAAACCCATTTTTTCGCCAAAGGCTAATCGACACCATTGGTAAATACCGCCTTCGCTGATATTTGAAGCTAATTCAGCAGAAACCAATGCAGTCGGGATCAAAAACATAATGGCGGCAAAGATAAAAAAGAATACGAGAGAACTGCCAAAGAGTGCAGAAACTGGCAGATTACGCACGCTGTCGATGGAGCCAGTGATTAGCAGCGTCAGCGCAAGCGTATTTAGTTTCGTCAATTTACTCATGCAGCTACTCGCTTAATAATAGTGTGGGCCATACATTAGTATAATAATGATACAGCTATAAGCTTAAGGACGTATTAAAATTCCAACTTATTCGCTTGTATTCATGAGTAAACTTGGCTGGGCAGCCACTCTACATCATGTTGTTTTGAATGACAACGTTAGGATTTAGTGAGCACTTGGGGTGTGCTAGTTGTGGCTATTTCTTCGTCGATTTCTAGGATGCGACCTATTTCTTCGTGATGCTCAAGCTGACACATTTCTTCGGCCGTTGTAGCAATCGCATTACGTACTTTGGTAAGAGAGTGGGGTCTTGTGAAGAGTAGATGTTGGCTAATTGCATAAGCAGGGGACCCAAATAGTGCGGTGCCAATCGCAGAGCCAATGGTAGCACCTGTAACGCTTCCTTTGTATATGCCTGCGAGGGTTGTTATTGTGCTGAAAGCACCGCCACCCAAGATAAATCCAATGGCGCCGAAAAGCGCCGCGCCCATCACAGCAAAAACTGCGGTAATAATCACGCTCGTGATTATTTTCGCATTCTGACTAAAGCTTGGCGTTTGCTTACAAATATCTTCATAGGCTGCAATGATGCTTAATTGCCTAGTAACTAAGCCCGACGCAAGTGTATACCGCTTTTCGTTATCAATAATGTTGTTATGTAGTCGTATGACGTCTTGATAGTCAGATTGAGCTTGCTTGAGATGGTTAAGCATGCAAACGGTATGAGATAAGAACCTTAAGGCATCATCATCTGGGTGGCTTTTTAATGTGTTGTATAAAGCCCAAAGAGAATTAATAAAGTTTTGCTTTTTTTCATTTGGCTTCTCTGTTTTATTTGAGGATTTGAGAGCTTTAATATGCTTAAGCAGATCTAGTAATGTATAGGCTGGCGGTAGCTTGGTAGTCGTTGGTTTTATCGGTTCATCTGCAGATGTGATGACTATTTCAGGAACAATAAAAGGCTGGCCGACTTTCGCGGCTTGTACGCCGGCACTAATGGCTGGCTTTTGAACATAATTGAGTTGCGCACGTGAATCCACAGTAATAACACTCGCATTTTAATTATAGGAATTGAGTGTCAATTTTAGGCACTAATGCTTAAGGTTATATTAAAAGATGGCTATTGTTCCGTATTAATTACCAAAAAGAGGGCACTGGAGCCTCGTAGGATATTTAATAACAGTGTCTTGCTGGCTTTGCTAGCCGTTGTTTGCAGTTCTAGTATGGAGCTTATTTTTTGCTGATTAGCAGACGTGATCACATCCCCAGGACGTATATCTGCGTTCCAGGCATTACTGTCTTCTTCAACAGATACGACCAATACCCCTTTTATGCTGCCGTGAACGGGGCTTAGTAAGCTAAAGTTTTTCAGTGCCATGCCGTTAAGAAAAGGATCGGTTTTTTCCACTGATTGTTTGCGTTTGCCAGGATCGGATAACACAACATTAAATGAAAGGCGCTTGTTGTTTCGCAACACATCGATCGTTACTTTGGAATCGACACGTAAAAATGCCACGGTGTTTACAACATCACTCGCATTTTTAATGTTAATGCCGTTGACGGAGGTGATGATATCGCCCACTTGCATGCCAGCACTTTGAGCAGGTGAGTCCGGTAGAACGAGAGTGACAGCGGCGCCATTGGTTGAGCTGATATTAAAAGCACTAGCAAGTTCGGGAGTGATATCCTGTGCGCCGATGCCTAACATGCCGCGTTTTACATTACCAAACTTGAGCAATTGCAGCATCACGCTTTTTGCCATGTTGGCAGGAATAGCAAAGCCAATACCAATACTGCCACGGTCGGGTGCAAGAATAGCAGTGTTGATACCAGCCAGTTGACCTTGTGTATCAATTAACGCGCCACCGGAATTACCTGGATTAATAGGCGCATCGGTTTGTATAAAGTTTTCGTAACTTTCAATGCCTAGTGTGGTGCGGCCTAACGCGCTGATAATGCCGGATGTGACGGTTTGATTTAAACCAAAGGGATTGCCAATAGCCGCAACCGTGTCACCCACTTTTAATTTATTAGAATCAGCCAGCGTGACGGCGGTTAAATTTTTCGCTTTAATTTGCAAAACAGCCACATCAGAGGGTTTATCTGCACCAATAATTTTTGCGGTAAAATGCCGGCCGTCAGAGAGGGTGACTGAAACGGATTGTGCGTCATTAATGACGTGTGCATTAGTGAGAATGAAACCGTTTTTAGCGTCGACGATGACGCCCGATGCGATGGAAACGAATATATTGGGTAGGCCTTGGTCGTTACTGCCTGGTTTTATACCGCGTTGACGTTGTAATTCTTGCAAGGTATTAAAGTCAGTGACTTTGACTTTAGCTTTCACATTGACGACGGCGGGCATCACGCCTTGCAGCATGGTGGAAAAGCTATTATCCAGCGGGATAGCGGCATAACTGGTGAGGGTGTAGAGGGTTAAAAGAATTAGGGTTAGAAGTTGTTTCATTTAAAAACTCCTCACTTTTATGCTTGTCAGCCGGTTTGTTTGGCTTTTGGGAATAATGGTTATGTTACCACTTTTTGGGGGGGAATCCAGTATTGTTGGTTAATCCGCAATCCAAATCAAACTCGCCATTCGTCCGGTTTTGCTCTTATCGTGCCGGTAGGAAAAGAATAAATCTTGTTGGGAATAGGTGCAAAAATCTCCGCCATAAATTTCTGTAATACCTAAATCGCTTAGTCGTGCGCGGGCTAATGCGTATAAATTTGCCAGCCATTTTCCTTCTGCGCTTGGTGTAAATGCTGCTCTTGAAGCGGGGTGTTCACGAATGAATGCATCATAGACATCAAGTCCGACTTCAAATTTTTCAGGACCGATGGCAGGGCCTAACCAGATAACTAAATCATTTAATGGGTGAGGGGCGTTTTTTAAAGTGGCTTCAATGATGCCGCCTGCTAGTCCGCGCCAACCGGCGTGAATGGCAGCCACGTAGGTTCCTTGTTTGTTGCAAATAAGCAGAGGCAAACAATCTGCTGTTTGCACAACGCACACACGGTTAGGTTGGTAGGTGAAGCTCGCATCAGCTTCGTTTCCGTTATTTTCTGGTGTTGCTTCAATTACAGTGGTGCTATGTGTTTGTGTTAACCAAATGGGTTTATCGGGAAGATTAAGTAAGGCTTGCAAGCGTTGCATGGATGGTTCATCAGTATGATCGCTCGCACTTGCTCCCCAGCTAGAACGTAAGGTGGTATACGCTTTGATATGCTTAGGTGCTGGCCAATTGGGTGTTAAATATTTCATGCTATTTTTTTGCATCCTCTTTTAACGCTGTTATTAATAGTTGCATATCTTCTGGAATCGGTGCTTCAAAACGCACAGGTTCTTCTGTGACAGGATGAATAAAACCGAGTGCATAAGCATGCAGAGCTTGGCGTTTAAAGTTGCGTAGCAATTCAATTAATTCGGACGACATGCCTTTGGTCAATTGCACACGGCCGCCATACACAGGATCACCAACGATGGGATGACGTATATGCATCATGTGCACACGTATTTGATGGGTACGGCCGGTTTCTAGTTGTAAGTTGAGGTGCGTAAAGCCGCGATATTTTGCTTCTACACGATAGTGGGTAATGGCTTCTTTGCCTGTCTCTACCACTGCCATGCGTTTGCGATGGATGTGATGACGGCTGATGGGTGCATCCACTTTACCGCCACTAATCATTAATCCATAGACCACAGCTTGATATTCACGTTGCACTTCATGAAATTTAAGTTGATGTGTTAATTTTCTTAATGCGGATGCAGTTTTTGCGACCACCAATAAACCCGATGTGTTTTTATCAATGCGGTGTAAAATACCTGCACGAGGAAGCGCTTGCAAAGCGGGTGCATGATGGAGCAATGCATTTAAGAGCGTTCGATTGCTATTGCCAGCACCTGGATGAACGACCAAACCGATCGGTTTATTAATAATAATAATGGCTTCATCTTCATAGAGAATAGGCAGGGGGATTGCTTCCGCCTCCCACTGGGGGGGTAGCTTTAGATGAGCGGTGATACTAATTTGTTCCCCACCTTGGACTTTGAGTTTTGCTTTCTGTGGCTTACCATCGACTAAGATGGAGCCTGCATCAATCCATTCTTTTATTTGCGTGCGGGAATAATCAGGCAGTAATTTAGCCAACGCCTGATCTAAGCGCAGGTCGGCATGCTCGATAGGGATGGTGAGGGTCAGGTGGATAGCTGGATTGGTTTGAGTCACTTTTTATTCCCGTTTGTCTTAAATAAAGCGCTGTAAATAGTGACAGAATTTAGTTTACAATGCACGCCAAAGCTAAAATAAGGTGTGATCATGAAAAAAGCGATACGCTCATTACTCATAGCAACGGCGCTAGCCGGGTTTTTAACAGCCTGCGGATCAGCAACGGATCCCTCTGAAGCCTACAAAGGCGAAACGCAACAACAAATTTATCAAGCGGGCAAGGTATCGCTACAAGATAAAAACTATTCTGAAGCGATTAAACGTTTTGAAGCATTGGATGTGCAATATCCTTTTGGCTCAAATACGGAATCAGCGCAATTTTACCTTATTTATGCCTATTACATGAAAGACGAGCACGCACTGTCTGTGGCTGCTGCGGACCGTTTTATACGCTTACACCCCACCAATCCACACGTCGATTATGCTTATTACATGCGCGGGCTTGCTAATTATTATCAAAATTTAGGGTTAATTGAGCGGTTTTTCGCGATTGACCTTGCAACGCGCGATTTAACGCAAATTCAAAAATCGTACCGTGATTTTAATGATGTCACGAGGCAATACCCAAATAGTATTTATGCGCCTTCCGCGCATCAATACACGGTCTACTTGCGAAATATTATGGCCGCGCATGAATTGCATGTGGCGAACTATTATTATGAACGCAAAGCCTATCTCGCCGCTGCTAATCGCGCTAATGACTTGGTTTTGCACTTTGAAGGCGCACCATCCACGGAAGGTGCATTGGTGGTAATGGCAAAATCCTATCATGAGTTAGGGTTGACGAAG